>CAMHBH010000190.1 GCA_946183175.1 uncultured Oscillibacter sp. | reverse complement strand
GCCTGCGGGAGCGCGTAGAACTTGCCCTTGTGCTTGCGGCTGGGTACCAGAAAGTCGCGCGCGCCCTCCGGGGATGACGCCGTAAGAATGGGCGTCTGGATGTCCATAAAGCCGCGTTCCTCCATCTGGCGGCGCAGGAAGCTGATGATTCTGGAACGCAACACGATGTTGTTGTGAATGACGGGGTTCCGCAAGTCGAGATAGCGGTACTTCAAACGCACGTCCTCGCGGGTACCGCGGGAAGCGTCGATATCGAACGGGAGCATATTCCGGCAGGTGCCGAGGACTTCCAGCGTTTCGACGGCTAATTCTACGGTACCGGTGTCGAGTTTCTCGTTGACGGTCTCGGGGTCGCGTTTCGTGACGGTGCCCGTCACGGAGATGACGGCCTCGCGGTTGACGCCCTTCAACATGGTTTCGTCGTGTACGACGGTCTGCGACACGCCGGATTCGTCGCGCACGTCGACGAAAATCACGCCGCCGTGGTCGCGGATGGTGTCGACCCACCCGGCGAGCTGTACGCGCTGGCCGATGTGGCTCTCCCGGATGTCGTTGCAGTGGAGCGTTCTGTACATACTGTATCCCCCATTTTCTGAAATGCGCGGCAAAACGGAAAGTCCCGGAACATGACGTTCCGGGACGAGTTCGCAAACCCGCGGTGCCACCCGCAATTGGTACGGGAAAGCCGTACCCACTTTGCCGCTGTTCGATTGACCCGCGGAGCGTTCCCGCGCTTCCTACTCCCCTGAACGCGCTTTCAGTCGCGGCGCGTACTCCCTGACAGGCTTTCCGGAAACGGAGTCTCCCGGCGGTTTGCGGCGCAGTCCGGCCCAAACCGGGGAGTATCCTACCATAAGCGCGGGATTTTGTCAAGGGCGCGGCGGCAAATTTTGCGGCGGCCTCTCGACACGGCGGGGAGAATTTCGCCGTTTTTGTCGAAAAGGGGCTTGACACCCCGCCGCGAATCCGGTACAATACGGCTAACGTCTCGCGGCGGCTATACCTTCCCTATGAGGGATTAAAACCCGGGAAAGCAGAGAGAAGGAGCGTAAGCGTCAGAACTGGTCATGCATTCCCTATGAGGGATTAAAACCATAGCGTCACCCTCGTCGGAAATGAACTCCGCCACAGTCATACCTTCCCTATGAGGGATTAAAACTCGGTGTTGAACCAGAGTGCCCAGAAGGCATCGGTCATATTAGTCATACCTTCCCTATGAGGGATTAAAACTGAAAACCCTGATTATCCGTCCGGAACACGTCATACCTTCCCTATGAGGGATTAAAACAAGTGGTACCGACCGTCGGCCTCCTTTCGCGTCTGGAATTGAGTAGACTGTCATACCTTCCCTATGAGGGACGAAAAAGCAAGCCCTCCTCCGTTGTCGGAGGAAGGCTTGCTTTTTGCGTGATTTTGCGGGAAACGCCCCCTCCGTCGCTTCGCGACACCTTCCCCGCATAGCAGGGGAGGCAAAGAACCTGTCAGGCACGATAAAAAAACTCCCGTGTCAGCGGGGAAGACGGATAGCGGGCCCGGAATCGCTTTACATATCTTTCCGGAGTTTGGCTTGCCTGACGCCGCCGCTTGTGCTATACTGTCGGAAAAGAGAACTCAACCCAAAATAAAGGAGGCCTTTCTATGGAGACCGTCTACATCACCGGACACAAGAACCCCGATTCCGACTCCATCATCTCCGCCCTCGCCTACGCCGCCCTCAAAAACGCGCTGGGGGAGCGGCAGTACGTCGCGGCGCGGCTGGGGAGCGTCAGCGACGAGACGCAGTTAATCCTCGACCGCTTCAACGCCGAGCCGCCCGTACTCATCAACAATGTACGCAATCAGGTGCGCGACCTCGATTTCGACACGCCGCCCATGATTTCCCCCGCCGCGACCATCAGCCGCGCCGCCGAGGCCATGCAGGAGGCCCATATCGCCGTGTTGCCCGTCGTCAACGAGGACGGCACGCTGTTCGGCATGCTCTCCGCCGGGGATGTCGCCAACTACGACATGGAGTGTGTCCATGACCCCATGATTCAGCCCGTGCCGATTTACAACGTCATTTCCGTACTCGAAGGGAAGATTCTCCACCGGGGCGGCGAAGTCCGCGACGTGATTTCCGGCGAAATCAATATCGCCCTGCCCACCAGCCGCGAACACCTCCTCTTTTCCGACAAAAACAGTATCGTCATTTGCGGCGACCAGCCGAAGATGTTACGCCGCGCTCTGGAAATCGGCGTCGACTGCGTGATAGTCTGTCAGGCGGAAGTCGCGCCGGACATCCTCGAAAACGCCGGGGATACCTGCATTATCGCCACGCCCCTGGACGCCTACCATACCGTCCATTTGCTCTGCCACTCCCAGCCGATTTCGCATATCTGCAACAGCAACAGTAAGGAAATGGTCGCGTTCCACCTCGACGACTATATTGCCGACGTAGAGAATACCGTACTCGAAAGCCGTTTCCGCGCGTACCCGGTTCTCGACGAGCACGAGCACGTCGTCGGGACGCTCTCCCGGTTCCACC
>CAMHBH010000189.1 GCA_946183175.1 uncultured Oscillibacter sp. | reverse complement strand
CGTCGTTGACGTTGCGCACGGCCATTTCGCCCTGCTTGTTCATAATCTTCTGCGCGGAGAGAAGCACGCGCAGTCCGGCGGACGACACGTAGTCGAGCGCCTTCAGGTCAATCGTCAGCTCCGCTACGCCGTCCTTCAGTACGGGGCGGAGTTCGGCTTCGAGTTTCGGCGCGGTCGTGGTGTCCAGACGCCCTTCCAGTGCGACGGTCACGGCGTCGCCGTCGCGGTTCATGTTGATGTTCAGTGCCATGGTAATTTACTCCTTTCAAAATGGGCTCTTACGCGTTCGCGGCGTCCAGTTGCTGACGGGCCACCAATTCCGCGAAAAAGCCGTTTTTCTTCATCAGCTTGTCATAGGTGTCGTCCTCGACAATCCGCCCCCCGTCCAAAACAATGATACGGTCACACTGGCGAATCGTCGAAAGACGGTGCGCGATAACGATACGCGTGCTCTTGTACTTGCCCAGAGAGTCCGAAACTTTCTTCTGCGTGACGTTGTCCAAGGCGCTGGTGGCCTCGTCCATCATCAGAATTTTGGGCTTCGGCGCGATTGCCCGGGCAATCAAAATCCGCTGGCGCTGTCCGCCGGAAATGCCGCCCTGCCCTTCCGACATCAGCGTAAACATTCCCATCGGCATGGCCCGAATGTCGTCGGCGATACCCGCCGTTTCCGCCGCCTCCCAGGCCTCGTCGAGCGTCAGCCACGGCGCGGAAATCACGATATTGGAGTACAAGTCGCCGGAGAACAGCTTGCCGTCCTGCATGACGACGCCGATTTTGCGCCGCAGCGATTTCAAATCCAGGCGCGTGAGGTCTTTTCCGTCGTAGTAGACCGCGCCCTTCTGCGGCGTCTCGAATCCCAGCAGAATGCGCATGAGCGTGGACTTCCCGCAGCCGCTCTTTCCGACAATCGCCACGTACTGTCCGGGGCGGATTTTCAGCGACAGGTTGTCGAGTACGGGCGGCATGTCCTCCCGGTAGCGGAACGTCACGTTGTTGAGTTCGATTCCGCCCGTGAGGCGTTCGACAAGCTGTTTTTCCTCGGCGACTTCCGGTTCCGCTTCCAGAATCGGGCGGGCCATGTCCAGCGCGGGCACGATTTGCGCCATTTCCAGCGCGATAGTCGAAAGCTGTGTGAACGCGCCCGCCGTCAGGGCGTAAGCGGCGTTGAAGGCGTAGTAGTCCGCCGCCGACACGCCGTTTTCGACCGCCGCGTAGTAAATCGCGAAAGTTCCCGCCAGCGTAATCGCCGTGTTGAGCGGCGCGCTGACTTTCAGGAAGAACGGCGGATTATAGAGCAGTTCGGCCTCCTCGGCGTAGAGGCGGCCCCATCTCGCGAACGCGCGCTTCTCCGCGCCGGAGAGCTTGATTTTCTGTACGCCGGAAATCAGCGCGTAGGCCATGCCGCGTTCTTTGCTGGTCAGTTTCATCCGTTCGCGCGTCACGCCGGTCTGAATCAGCGCGCTGATAGCGGATACGGCGACCGTCGCGAAAAGCACGCACAGGGCGGGCGTCACGAGCGCGGGCGCGTACACGAAAATTTGCGTGACGTAGAGCAGGGAGAAGAGCGCGACCAGTCCGGCGGACAGCCCGACGCCGACCACGTTCTCGATGAACAGCGTCAGGTACTGCACGCGCGTGGAGAGTTCGCCGGAGCCGTACTGTTTGAAGAACGCCGCCGGGAGAGAGAGAATCCGCATCATCGACGCCGCCTCGACCAGTACGGAGAGCTTGCGCGTAATGCGCTCTATGGAAATGGAGCGGATAGCGCCGAAGAGCAACGCGCTGACGGTGGCGCAAATCAGCGCGGCGGAGACCGCCGCCAACGCGCCCGTACTCCCCGACGGCAGGACATTCGCGAACAAGAGGGCGTTCAGGCGCGGGGTGAGCAGTCCGGCTAGCGTCGCCGCGAACGCCGAGAGCAGAAACGGCGCGACATCCGCCGTCCCGACGTTTTCCGTGAGGAAGCGCCACAAGTCCCGCATTCCCATTTTTTTCAAGGGGAACGGCCTGTAAAACGCGATTGCCTCGTTGTCAATCAGTTCCTGCGTCTTGGGGTTCACTTTCAGGCGCGTACCGCTCTTTACGTCAAAGAAGCTGTAGCCGGAGAAACTGTCTGGAATCAGCGCCACGACGCTTCCGTCGTCCGTACGCGTCCCGAGCATGGGCCCGGTCGCGTCGCGGTACCAGAATTTCTCCAGCTTCACGTTACGGCGCATGATTCCGTAGGGGCGGAGGAGAAACTCTAAAATTTCGTTCATGTCCTCGACGGAGCGCGGGACTTCCCGCGCCTTGACGCGGTAATATTTCAGCAGTTCCTCAATGGCGTCTTTGGCCGACTGCCGCTGGTCGTTGAGCGCGGCGGAGAGGCGCTTTCCCATGACCGCGCCCGCGATACGCAAGAACGATTCTTCCAGCGCCTCGCTGTCCGCCCGTTTCCGTTCTTCGATTTGCTCGTCGAACCACCCCATAAATTCCCTCCTAGCTCAGGGAAAACAGGCGAATCAGCGCCCCGCATTTGCACTCCGCGCCGCAAATCGGACAGG
>CAMHBH010000188.1 GCA_946183175.1 uncultured Oscillibacter sp. | reverse complement strand
GTCCCCGTTCCAAGGGTACCTTGATAAGGCCGTCGCCGACGGGCTTCTGCCGAAAGAAGTCGACCTGTCGGCACCCGTGACGCGGCTGGAAGTCGCGGAACTCGCCGCCGCCGCCATGCGCCTCGATACCTCCCACCTGTCCAGCGTACAGCCCTTCACCGACACGAACAACGTCAGCGTCAAGGCGCTCAACGCCGCCGGGATTATCAACGGCTACTATGAGGAGGGCGTGAGCACCTTCCGCCCCGACGGTACCCTCAACCGCGGCCAGGCGGCGGCCATCGTCTGGAGAATGCGCAACTATAAAGGATAACGGCAAAACGTCACCTCTCCCGCGCGGCGGGGGAGGCAAAGGAAACCAAAAGCCTCCCCCGTGTCAACGGGGGAGGGTTACTATGAAACCAGAAAGACAGGAGACACTATGAACCACGTACAATCCATCCGCGCGCGTCTGGAAGAACGCGAACTCGACGCCATGCTACTAACCCATCAGGCCAACCGCTTCTACGCGACAGGTTTCATGTCGTCGGGGACGGACGGCGCGGCCCTGATTACCCGGTCGAAAGCCTTCTACTTCACCGACAGCCGCTACACCGAGGCGGCGGAAAAGCGCCTCTCCGGCGTGTTTGAACTGGGCACCGTCACGGCGAAACGCGGCTACGAGACCCTCTTCAATGAGGTTATCGCGTCGGAGAACCTCCGGCGCGTGGGCTTCGAGGACACCTACATGACCGTCGCGGCGTACCGCAAGTACAGGGAGAAACTTTCGTGCGAACTCGTCCCGGCGGCGGACATCCTGAAGGAGCTCCGGCAGGTCAAGGACGCCGACGAGATACGCGCCCTTACCGACGCCCAGCGTATCGCGGAGCGGGCCCTGGAGGAAATCTACAACGACCTGCGTCCGGGGGCCGTAGAGCGCGAAATCGCCGCGAAACTGCAATATCTTATGTTGCGCTACGGCGCGGAGGACAAGTCATTCGACCCGATAGTAGTCTCGGGGCCGAACGGGAGTTTGCCGCACGGCGTCCCGACGGAGCGCGCGATTCGCGACGGCGAGTTCGTGACCATGGACTTCGGCTGTGTGTTCCGGGGCTACTGCTCGGACATGACGCGCACGGTCGCGGTCGGGCACGCAACCGACGAAATGCGCCGCATTTACGACACCGTGCTTGCGGCGCAGTCGGCGGGAATCGCGGCGGCGAAAGCGGGCGTCACGGGGAAGGCCGTCGACGCCGCCGCGCGCGACGTAATCGCCGCCGCCGGGTACGGGCAGTATTTCGCGCACAGCTTCGGGCACGGCGTCGGCGTCGAGATTCACGAGTACCCGAACGCCTCCTCCCTGAACGAGAAACCATTGCCCGTCGGCGCGGTGATTTCCGCCGAGCCCGGGATTTACATCCCCGGGAAACTCGGCGTGCGTATCGAGGACGTGATTGTGATTACGCAGACCGGGCGCGAAAACCTCATGGCCGCCCCGAAAGAACTCCTGATTCTGTAAACGCGGCCCTCTCACGTTGCGGGGCGGCAAAACCTGTCAGGAATCAGAAAGCCTCCCCCTTTCCGTCATGTGCGTTAAGCTAACGGCGGGAACGCCCCCTCCGTCGCTTCGCGACACCTCCCCCGCACGGCGAGCCGGAAAAAGCCTCCCCCGTGTCAACGGGGGAGGCGGCCTATTTACAGCGATTCCTCGGAGCTGTTGGCGGAAAAGGCAAGGGTTGAAACGATAGACATCGTTTCAACCCTTGTACTGGTGGGGGAAGGTGGATTCGAACCACCGAAGCTATCAGCAACAGATTTACAGTCTGCCCCATTTGACCGCTCTGGAATTCCCCCATATTTGCCGCCGCCCGTCCGTGAAAGGAATGGAGCTGGTGGACGGATTTGAACCCCCGACCTGCTGATTACAAATCAGCTGCTCTACCGGCTGAGCTACACCAGCGGATTCAGGTCTGACAGCATTGCCTATTATAGCAGACGCTCTGAAAAAGTCAAGTACAAATTTCGATTTTCTGGCACAAATTTTTTGGAATCCATGTTTGATATTTGTTGTCTTATGGCAATTTGTCCAGCGCGGGGGGAGGAGGGCGGGCGGATTTGGAGGGAAAGCGGGGTTTCTGTCGGCGCGGGGAGGCCCGTCCCGCCCGATTTCCGCGGAAAACCCCGGAAACCCCGCCCTTTTCCATGCCTCCCGGGAGGCCATTTCTTTTTTGTGAAAAACGTGCATTGCGCTACAAGATATTGTGTGTTATAATGCGCGGCAGTTCGATATCTAGTGGCGACGTTGCGGGAGGCCGTCCGTTTCCGGCGGCGAAAGTCAATACTGTTTTCAAAGAGAGCGGGGTTTTCCCGCTCCGAACTTTTCAGGAGGCTTCTAACAGTTAAAAGAAACTTATAAAAATTTCCCAAAAGCTATTGAATTTAAGAAAGGAGGAACCGTTAGGGAAACTTACTTGTTATAAACTCTTGAATCTTGACAACGGGTACAAGGTGCGATAGAATGCGAAGGAAGCAAACGCACCTTGAAAACTTGATATAGGCGGTTGCGGGAAGAACTGAA
>CAMHBH010000187.1 GCA_946183175.1 uncultured Oscillibacter sp. | reverse complement strand
GGCGCGTGCAGGGCGTCGGCTTCCGCTACCGCGCCACCTACGCCGCCCGCGCCGCGAAATTGACCGGATGGGTCAGGAACCTTTGGGACGGGCGCGTTGAAATGGAAATACAGGGCGACGACGCGCTCATTACGCGCCTGCTCTACGACCTGCGCAAAGACCGTTTCATCCGTATTACGGGCGTGGAGAGCGAGGAACTCCCGCTCGTCGACGGCGAGCGCGACTTCCGCCCGACCGGATAACGCCCCTCATTGCGGGGCGACAAAATTCGACGCCTCCCCATTGTCAGGGGAGGCGCTTCGTTTTACGCGGCGGTCAGGCCGCGGGCACGGTAGATGAACGTCACAATCTGCGCGCGGGTACAGCGCTTGTCCGGGGAGAAGGTCGTGCTGCTGGTGCCGTTGGTAATCTCGTGGGATACGGCCCAGGCAACCGCGTTGCGGGCGTCGGCGTCGTCGGGCACGTCCGTGAACGGGAAGGCGGCCTGACTGACCGTCGGCGCGCCGGGCAGTTTCCACATGTACGTGACCGCCTGGAGGCGCGTACAGTAGGCGTAGGGGTCGAACGAGGCGTCAATCATGCCCTTTTCGTAGGCCCAGAGCGCCGCCTGGTAGTAATAGGCGCTGGTCTTGATGTTGTCGGAGAAGGGATTCTCGATGGCCGACCTGGGACTGCCCCAGCCGCGCCACAGGAAAGTTATAATCTGCGCGTGGGTGCAAATCGCGTAGGGGGAGAAGGTTTTCGCGGTGGTGCCGTTCGTGATTCTCTGCTCGACCGCGTAGAGAATCCCCGCGAGGAACGGGCTGTTCTCCGCGACATCCTCAAACGGATTGGCTACGGTCGTTCCGGGCTCGTCGACGGCACTGATGAGCGGCGCACTGTCGGGGTCGTCGGGGTCGCTCTCGACAAAGGGCCGCTCGTCGTCCTCGTCGGTATCGCTGATGATGGGCTTTTCGTCGTCAGTGGACTTCTTGTCGCTGTCGTCGTCGCTGACGGGGGGCTTTTCATCGTCGGGGTTGCCGGGGGCGGCGTCGGGCTTCCGGTCGGTATCGATGAAGTTGTCGGGGTCGTCGGGGTCTCTGACAGCGGACTTTTCTTCCGGTTCGCTGTCAAGGTCGCTGATGATGGGTTTGCTGATGGTGCCGGAGGTGTCGGTCTCCGCCGCCAGCGCGGCGACGCCCGTCAGGGACAGGCATAGCAACAGGGCCAGAACGCGTCTTTTCATGGTACAGGTCTCCTTTACTGTTCCGGGGCGTTCGCCGCCCCTTATTCGGTCTCGTCGGACTTCCCGGATTCCGGCGGGAGTTCCTTCCCGATGCGAAATTCCTCTTTCCCGATTCGTATCACTAACGGCTGATGGGGTTTGAGGTCGTGGAAGGGCTTGACGGGGCGCGGTTCGCGGTTGACTTTCGCGTAGGCCATTAAATCCGTGGGGAGGTTCTGGTCGGAGAGACGCTTCCGCACGAGGAAGGCCCCCGCGTAGCGCAGACACGCGCACACCGGCACCCCGAAGAACATCCCCGCCACGCCGAAGAAGCTCCCGCCGACGAGGATGGCGATAATCACCCACAGACTGGACAGGCCCGTCTGGTCGCCGAGGATTTTCGGCCCGATAATATTGCCGTCGAGCTGTTGCAACAGGAGGACGAAGATTGTGAAGTAAAACGCCTGCATGGGGGAGACGAGGAGAATCAGGAATACGCTGGGAATCGCGCCGAGGAACGGCCCGAAGAACGGGATAATATTCGTCACGCCGACAAAGACGGAGACCAGGGGTGTGTAGGGGAAGTTCATGACGGAGCAGCCGACGAAGCAGAGGACGCCGATAATAAGGGAATCGAGGAGCTTTCCGCGCACGAACCCGGCGAAAATGCTGTCGATACGCCCCGCCGCGCGGAGAATCCAGCGCACGTTCTCCCGGGAGAAGAGGCCGTAGAGAATCCGCCGCGCCGAAGCCGCGCACTGCTCTTTTGTCCCCAGGAAGTAAATTGAGACGATGACGCCGATTAAGAGGTTTTTCAGGAACGTCATGACGTTTATCATGCCGCGTCCGGCGGCGGCCATGAGGCTTTGCAACTGCGAGAGCATGTCCGTGACATAGGTCTCAATCTGCGTGTAGATATCCTGCATGCGGTCGCTGAGCCATACTTCCGTCTCCGGGAAGCGCTCGAAGAGCATGCGAATCCAGCCGTTTATCGTGTGATAGTAGGTCTCCAGATTCGACGCGAGCTGTATAATACTCCGGTAGAGTTCTGGGAGGAGCACCGACAGCAGTAAATAGACCAGTATCGACATCAGGAGCCAGACAATCAGGATACTGCATACCCGGGCGCTGGTGGAGGCGAGTTTGCCTTCTTTACGGGCCTTGCGGAGGGAGTCGAAGAACAGCCAGCCCTCAAAGAAGTTAATGGCGGGGGCGAGCATATACGCCAGGAAGGCACCGTAGACAATCGGCATGAAGGCCTCGAAGAACTGCGACCAGAGGCGGGGGAGCTGTTTACTGCCAAAGAAGGTGTCGAAAAAGAGCAGAATGGCGGCGACGGTTCCGAAGACGGCGAG
>CAMHBH010000186.1 GCA_946183175.1 uncultured Oscillibacter sp. | reverse complement strand
CTGCATATGTTCGGCTGTCAGACCTGGGAGGAGTTCCGGGAATTGACGGGGGGCACCTTCCCTGGCATGGTCTACCCCGACGACCTGCAAGGCGTACAGGCCGCTATCGCCAGACAGATACTGCAAGACGACAGGCACCTTGATTACGTGGAGTACCGGATAACGCGCAGGGACGGCGCTGTCCGCTGGATTGACGACTACGGGCGCTTCGTACACACCGAGCAGTACGGGAACGTCTACTACGTCATGGCCCGGGACATTACGAATCTCCGCGCCTCGCGCGACGAGACCGTCCGGCGGGCGGAGGTCATCGAGGGCCTGAGCGTCGACTTCTCCTCCATCCTGCTCCTCAACCTCGACACGGGCCGTGTTCGCTGTTACCGCGACAACAGCCGCATTCTACAAAACCTCCTGTCGGAAATGCGTCAGGACGAGCCCCACTGGCGCGACGTGTTCGCGCTCTACGCCGAGCGCCATGTATTCCCCGACGACCGCGCGCGGTACCTCCAGGAAGTCGCCGAGGCGCGAATCCGGGAACGCCTCCGCGCCGAGCAGTCCTACACGGTCGACTACCGCTGTACGGGCCGCGACGGCGCTACCGTCTATATGCAAATGTCCGTCGTGCGTATCGACAGCGAGACCCGTCACCCCCGCGTCGTCATGGGCTACCGCGACATTACCGCGCAGGTTCAGCGCCTACAGCGGGAAATGTCCGAAAAGCTCAACATGGAACTCGAACTCGAACAGGAAAAGCGGAGCAACGAAATCAAGTCATCCTTCCTGTTCAACATCTCCCACGACATCCGCACGCCCATGAACGCCATTATGGGCTTTACGGAACTCGCCAAGCGCCACATTTCCGAGCCCGAACGCCTGCAAGGGTACCTGTCTAAAGTGGACGAATCCAACCGGCACATGCTCGCCCTGATTGAGGACTTACTCGAAATGAGCCAAATCGGCTACGGGCGAATCGAACTCAAGGCGGAGCGTTGCCGACTGCGCGAACAGTTGCACATCGTGCTGGACATGTTCCGCGGCGACATGGAGAAGAAGCATATTTTCCTCAAAAAGGAGATAGACCTACAGGACGAGGAAGTGTACGTAGACGCCTTGCGCTTCCGGCGCGTGATGGGGA
This sequence comes from uncultured Oscillibacter sp., assembly GCA_946183175.1. Lineage (GTDB taxonomy): Bacteria > Bacillota > Clostridia > Oscillospirales > Oscillospiraceae > Oscillibacter. Next base: position 1,565 of record CAMHBH010000186.1, on the reverse strand, counting down.
ATCTCGTCAGCAACGCGGTCAAGTTCACGCCCGACTACGGTACCGTCACGATTTCCGCGCGCCGGAAACAGGTCTCCGATTCCGGCTACGCCCGCTACGAGTTCCGCGTCGCCGACAACGGCCCCGGGATTTCCGAGGAGTTCAGGCGCAAGATGTTCGACGCCTTCGAGCGCGAACAGAGTTCGACACAGACAGGCAAAATCGGCACCGGGCTGGGCCTGACTATCACCAAAACGCTGTTGAATATTATGGGCGGTTCCATCCACGTCGACAGCCAAAAGGGAAAGGGCAGTACGTTTACAGTAGGCCTCCCGATGAAAGTCGCGTCCGGGAGCGCGGAAGCGGACACCGCCGGCGATACCCCGCCGCAGCCGGAGGCAATGTACAAGGCGCGCGGGGAACGCCGTATTCTGCTGGTAGAGGATATCGAAATTAACAGAATGCTCGCGGAAACGATTCTGGAGGAGGCAGGTTTCTTAGTGGAATCGGTGCCTGACGGCTGCGACGCCGTAGACGCCTTCAACAACCACCCGCCGGGGTACTTTGACCTTGTCCTGATGGATATCCAAATGCCCGTCATGAACGGATACGAGGCGACCCGGGCCATTCGGGCGCTCGGACGCCCCGACACCGCCGACATTCCCATTATCGCCCTGAGCGCCAACGCACGGGACGAAGACCGTAAAATGTCTATGGAAAGCGGCATGAATCAGCACATCGCGAAGCCGTTCGACGTGGCCCAGTTGATTACGACTGTCAACGAGCACATCGACGCGCGACAACAAAGCGCCAATTGAATCAAACAGACACGCCGCCGGGAGTTCCGGCGGCGCGTTTTCATGCCTGAGAGGGGCGTTATTCGTCACTTTTTCAGGGGCTTTTCCTGCCAGAAATCCGTGTGTTCCGTGACGCCGACGCTTTTCGCGAGGAATACCGGATTCTGTCCGGCGTTCTTCTGCGACATGTAGTCGTCGAGCGCCCGGAAGGCCACGCCGCCGAGTATCACGCACACCGGGATATTGATAAGGGCGAGAATGCACTGGCAGATGTCGGCGATATCCCACGCGAGGCCCATTTGGATAATAGCGCCGAGGAAAATCAGCACGGAGCCAATAGCCCGGACTGTGTTCATGAAGCGCTTGGAGGGCGGGCGGCGGAGCAGGTACGCGAAGCAGTTCTCGATGTAGTAGAAGTTGCCGAGCAGGGTCGTGAAGGCGAACAGGAGCATGGCCACGGCGATGAATACGGGGCCGATACCGCCGAATGTCGCCGAGAGCGACGCCTGAACGAACGGCGCGCCCGCCAAGTCCTCCGAGGGCGTGACGCCCGAGCAAAGCGTCATCAGCGCGGTCGCCGTACACAGCAGGAGGGTGTCGATGAACACGGAGAGCATTTGCACGAGGCCCTGTTTGACCGGGTGCGACACGTCCGCCGCGGCGGCGGCGTTCGGCGCGGAGCCGATTCCAGCCTCGTTGGAGTACAGGCCGCGCTTGAAGCCCAGCATCAGGCAGGAGCCCATGAAGCCGCCGAAAATCGCCCGGAAGTTGAACGCGTCCGCGAAAATC
>CAMHBH010000185.1 GCA_946183175.1 uncultured Oscillibacter sp. | reverse complement strand
GGCTACGAGGGACACGAGATTGTCGGAGACCTGACGTTTTCCGTCAACGCCGGGGACTACCTTTGTATTGTGGGCGAGAACGGCTCCGGGAAGTCGACGCTCATGAAAACGATACTGGGCCTGCGGGCCCCGATGGGCGGGGAAATCCGCGTCGGCGACGGCCTGAAAAAGAACGAAATCGGGTACCTGCCGCAACAGACCGCCGTACAGCGGGATTTCCCGGCGTCGGTGCGCGAAATCGTACTGTCCGGCTGTCAGGGGCGCGCCGGACTGCGCCCGTTCTACAACCGCGCCGAAAAGCAATTGGCCGCCGAAAATATGGAGAAATTAGGCCTGACGGCGCTTTCCGGGCGCTGTTACCGGGACTTGTCCGGCGGACAGCAGCAGCGCGTATTACTGGCCCGCGCCCTGTGCGCCACGCGCAAGCTCCTGTTGCTGGACGAGCCGGTTTCCGGACTTGACCCGAAAGTCACGGCGGAACTCTACCGCCTAATCGAACGCCTCAACGCCGACGACGGCATTACCGTCATTATGATTTCGCACGACGTTTCGGCGGCCCTGCGCTACGCGTCGCATATTCTGCATATCGGCGAACGGGTCTTTTTCGGAACCCGCGACGAGTACCTGAAAAGCGCGAAAGGAGGCGCGGCGACGTGAATCAACTCTCTTTGTACCTGCGCTTCCCCTTCGTGCAGTACGCGCTGATTGTGGGTACGCTTATCGCGCTTTGTTCGTCGCTGTTGGGCGTCACGCTGGTGCTGAAACGCTTCTCCTTTATCGGCGACGGGCTGTCCCACGTCGCGTTCGGGGCTATGGCGGCGGCGGGCGTCATGCGCCTGTCTGACAATATGGCGCTTGTCCTGCCCGTAACCGTACTCTGCGCCGTCCTGCTCCTGCGCGTCGGGCAGAACGCCAAAATCCAGGGCGACGCCTCCATTGCCATGCTTTCCGTGGGGGCGCTGGCCCTCGGCTACCTGCTCATGAACCTGTTCCCGACTTCCTCCAATGTCTCCGGGGATGTCTGCTCGACGCTCTTCGGCTCCACGTCCATTCTGACGCTCAGCGCCCGCGACGTGTGGCTTTGCTCTGTATTGTCGATACTCTCCGTGGGCGCGTTCGTGTTCTTCTACCACAAGATTTTCGCCGTCACGTTCGACGAGGCTTTCGCCCGCGCCGCCGGAACCAATGCCGGACTGTACAATCTGCTTATCGCCGTCATGATTGCCGTCATTATCGCGCTGGCCATGAACCTCGTCGGCTCCCTGCTGATTTCGGCGCTAGTCGTATTCCCGGCGCTGTCGGCTATGCGCATTTTCCGGAGTTTCCGCGCCGTCACGATTTGTTCGGCGTGCCTGTCGGTGTGCTGTACGCTGGCGGGCATGCTGATTGCAATCGCCGCCGCGACGCCCGTCGGCGCGACGATTGTCGCCGCCGATATCGCCGCCTTCGCGGTCTTCTCCGCCGTGGGCGCGTTGCGCGACCGGTAACCGAAAGGAGCTTTCATGAAGAAATCTTTGATTGCCGTAATTTGTCTGACAGCGTTGCTTGTCCTGCCGGGGTGTACGGAAAGCGGCGCGGCGTCGCACCGTCAGAACGCGCCCTCCGCCGTGCAGAATGTACTTGACAGCGCGGTTGCCGCGTCCGCCGTCAGCGACGAGGCCGAATCTGACGCCGTGACGCCCGGGGAAGAAAAGTTCGACGCCAGCCTTGCCTATAACCCCGAGGAAGGTATCGACATCGACCTGACGCGCCTGAACAGTACGATGGTCTTTTCGGAAGTGAACCGGATGATGTACGAGCCGGAGGAATTTCTGGGAAAGACCGTGCGCATGTCCGGACAGTTCGCGCTTGCCTTCGGCTACGACGAGGCTGGAGAAGTAGACCCGGAACAGGTCTATTTCGCCTGTATCATTCCGGACGCCCTGGCCTGCTGTTCGTCCGGGATTGAGTTCGAGCGCGCCGGGGAGTACCAGTACCCCGGCGACTACCCCGACGAGGGCGACGATATCACCGTGACGGGCGTCTTTGAGATGTACGAGGAGTACGGACTGGAATACTTCCATCTGGCCGACGCGGTTATGGAAGCGTGAATTGGTATGGAAAGGGGCGATATACTCAAAAACGATAAAGTATGCCAAATCGATTGAAAAGTGAAAATGGATGTGTTATAATTGATACGTACTACTTTATAAGGAATGATGAAGCCATGTTAGACAACAAACGCTAGATAAAAACCATGGGGGCAATTACCGCTTTTTTACTGGTTTTTGCGCCCAAAACATTAGCGAAAAGAATTGTGGCGATGATTCTTTTGACCGCTGATGTTCCGGTTCCTCGCGTTGCGGAATTGTCGGGCTTATGTGAGCGAAGCGTCCGGGAACTGAAAAGGGCCATGGCGGAAAAGGATATCTCCGGTCTTCTTACGCTCAAAAACGGAAGCGGTTCAAGAAGCAAAACAAAAGGTCTGGAAGATGAAATCATAGCGGAAGTGGAACGCGGCGATTACCATACCCGTCAGCAAATCGCCGATATGATTGAGGACAAATTTCAGGTCAAAGTTTCCGTCACCGCCGTAGCTAGACTTCTAAAAAAAAGCGGTATTTATGCTTAAACTTCCCGATAAGGTTTATGACTGCCTGGAATGGCTGTGCATACTGGGCCTTCCCGCGCTGTCCAGTCTGTACTCGACGCTGGCGGGAATCTGGGGCTGGCCGTTCGCCGAACAGGTTCCGCAGACGCTCTCCGCCGTGGGACTGGCGGTCGGTACG
>CAMHBH010000184.1 GCA_946183175.1 uncultured Oscillibacter sp. | reverse complement strand
GGTTGAAGCAGGAATTTTCTCAATATGGGTATATTTGTCCATATTTCGAGTAGCAGTGACGTTATGGCCTTTGAGGGATTGACCGAAAAATTGAGCGCGGCGTTCAAGCGCCTGCGCGGCAAAGGACGCCTCACCGAAAAGGATGTCCGCGACGCCATGCGCGAAGTACGCCTCGCGCTGTTGGAGGCCGATGTCAGCTACAAGGTCGTCAAGGACTTTGTGGCCACGGTCACGGAACGCTGTGTCGGTACCGACGTACTCGACAGCCTTACCCCCGCCCAGCAGGTCGTGAAAATCGTCAACGAGGAGTTGACACAGCTCATGGGCGGCGCGACGGCGAAACTGTCGATGGCCCCCGGCGGCCCGACCGTCGTCATGATGGTGGGCCTACAGGGCGCGGGCAAGACGACCACCACCGCGAAATTAGCCGGACTTCTGCGCAAGCAGAACGGCAGACGCCCGTTGCTCGCGGCCTGTGACGTGTACCGCCCCGCCGCTATCGAACAGTTGCGCGTCGTGGGAAGTCAGTTGAATTTGCCTGTATTCGACGAAGGACAGGGAAACCCCGTCAAAATCGCGGAACATGCCCTCAAAGAGGCCAAAGACCGCGGCTATGACCTGGTATTCCTCGACACGGCGGGCCGTCTCCATATCGACGCCGCGCTCATGGACGAGTTGAAGCGCATGAAACAGGCCGTCCGCCCGCAGGAAATCCTCCTTGTAGTCGACGCCATGACCGGACAGGACGCCGTCAACGCCGCGACGGCGTTCGACGAGGCGCTCGGAATCGACGGCGTGATTCTCACAAAGCTGGACGGCGACGCCCGGGGCGGCGCGGCGTTGTCGATTCGGGCCGCGACGGGCAAGCCCGTCAAATTCGTCGGCACGGGCGAAAAGCTCGACATGATTGAGCCTTTCTACCCCGACCGCATGGCGTCGCGCATTCTGGGTATGGGCGACATGCTCTCCCTGATTGAGAAGGCCGAGGCCGCCTACGACGAGAAACAGGCCGCCAAACTCGAAGCCAAACTCCGCCGGAACCAGTTCACGCTACAAGACTACTACGAACAGCTCCACCAAATGCGCAACATGGGCAATTTAAGTAGCCTATTGGGCTTACTCCCCGGGCAACTGGGCCGACAGCTCAAAGACGCCAACATCGACGAGCGGCAGTTCGTGCGCATGGAGGCTATCATACAGTCCATGACGATGGAGGAACGCGAGAACCCGCAGATTCTCGGTGCCAGCCGCAAGCGGCGTATCGCCGCCGGGTGCGGGCAGGACGTGTCCGACGTGAATCGGCTGCTGAAACAGTACGAAATGCTCCAACAGCTCACCCGGCAGATGACCGGAAAGGGCAAACGCGGCTTTATGCCTCCCGTACAGGGCGGGGCCCCGCGCGGGCCCGGGAAAATGTACGGATTCGGACGCAAAAAGCGCCTGAAATAACCCCGTTTATAAGCGTCGCTCCGCGCGTTTATAGATATATGACTGATGATTTTTGGAGGTTCAGTACAATGGTCAAAATCAGACTGCGCCGCATGGGCGCGAAGAAAGCTCCCTTCTACCGCGTCGTCGTCGCCGACTCCCGCTTCCCCCGCGACGGGCGCTTCATCGAGGAATTGGGCACCTACAACCCCTGCGTGTCCCCGGCGGAAATCAAGCTCGACACCGACCGCGCCAAGGCCTGGATTAAGTCCGGCGCGCAGCCGACGGATACTGTCCGCGCACTGCTCAAAAAAGTCGAGGTTCTGAGCTGATTCCGGAGGCCCCGCATGAAAGACTTACTCCTCTACATCGCGCGGAATCTCGTCGAACACCCCGACGCCGTGAGCGTGACGGAAGTCCAGCGCGAGCAGGAACTGACCCTCGAACTGCGCGTAGCCCCGGACGACATGGGCAAAGTTATCGGACGGCAGGGGCGCATCGCCCGCGAAATCCGGAAACTGCTCTACGCCTGCGGCCAGCGTTCCGGTACGCGGGTCTCCGTGGATATCGTGGACTGAGGTTACTGGAAAGTCCTTTCCGGCCCCGCGCCGGGGGACTTTCCGCCGTTTTCAGACAAAGGAGGGGCCCCACTATGGCAGTCTATCTCACGGGCGACACCCACCGGGATTTCTCCCGGTTTCAGGAGGACGCCTTCCCGGAACAGTCCGGGTTGCGCAAGAGCGACTACGTGCTCATCTGCGGCGACTTCGGCGGCGTCTGGGACGGCTCCCCCGAGGAAAACGAACTCCTCGACTGGCTCGACGCCCGCCCCTTTACGACGCTGTTCGTCTCCGGGAACCACGAGAACTACGCGCTGTTGTCGGGCTGTCCGGTGGAGGAATGGCGCGGCGGACTGACGCGGCGCGTCCGCCCGTCGATTCGCCTGCTCCAGCGCGGGCAGATATTCGACCTCGACGGCAAGCGCTTCTTTACCATGGGCGGGGCCAGCAGTCGCGAGATTCCGATACTCGAACGCGCCGACCCGTTATTCTCCGTCCGGCGGAAGTGGCACGAGTACCGGAAAAACGTCTACTGGATTCGCGGCGAAACGTGGTTCCCCGAGGAATTGCCCAATGAGGACGAGTACCGTACCGCCCTTGACAATCTCGAACGCGCCGGATGGGCCGTCGATTACGTCGTCACCCACTGCGCGCCCACGTCCATACAGAACCTGTTCGACCTCACGGAGGCCCAGTCCACGGGCTCCTACCTCGTCAACCGCCTGACCGACTTTCTAGACGAAATCGCCCGAAAGTGTACGTTCGACTGCTGGTTCTTCGGGCACTACCACGGCAACTACGTCAT
>CAMHBH010000183.1 GCA_946183175.1 uncultured Oscillibacter sp. | reverse complement strand
GGTCTGCGGCAACACCGAGGACGCCTTCGTGATGTTCACGTAGTCACTCAGTGACTTTTTATGTCCCGTCAAATCGCCGCTCCGCTTCTTCAAGTCCCACTGTGTTTTCCGCGCCGCGTTCTTCGCGTACTGGCTCGCGGAACCGACCACAAGCAAATTCATACCCCCGCCCCCTTCCAAGTCTCTCATTGATTATATCGTCCGTCGGGGCGGAAAATTAAGACGGGGCTTGATTTCGGGGCGGAATTGTGATATTCTCACGGAAATTCGCCGGAAAGAAGGCATAACCCGTCTATGAAAGCAGTACAGCCCCCCGTCACGCTCAGCCGCTTCTCAAACCGGCAACTGGTCGATTTAATCGGCCCGCTGTTACTGGAACAGTTCCTCGCAATCGGCGTTGGGCTTGCGGATTCGCTGATGGTCTCGCACGTCGGGGACGCCGCGATTTCCGCCGTGTCGCTGGTCGATTCGATAAGCAACCTCATGATTTACGCCTTCAGCGCAATGGCCGCCGGGGGCGCGGCGGTGGCCGGACAGTACATCGGGCGCGGGGAGCGCGACAACGCCAACAATGCCGGACAGCACCTCGTACTGTTACTGGGCGGGGTCTCCGTGCTCATTACGCTGGCGCTGTACCTGTTCCGGCCCGCGGTTCTGAATACGCTCTTCGGACACGTCGAGCCGGATGTCATGGAGGCCACGAACAAATACTACCTGATTGTCATGGCGTCAATTCCCGGAATCGCGCTCTACAACGGCGGCGCGGCGATTCTCCGTACTATGGAGCGTTCCGACATTTCGCTGTCGGTGTCGCTGTTGATGAACGCCGTAAACATAACCGGAAACGCGGTGCTGATTTTCGGGTTTGGTATGGACGTATCGGGCGCGGCGATTCCCACGCTGATTTCCCGCACGCTGGCGGCGGTCGTGATACTCTCCGTGCTGTGCAATCCGGAACTGCCCCTGCACCTGTCGAATATGCGCGGGTTCTCGTTCCGCCCGCGCCTCATGCGGAATATCCTCTACATCGGCATTCCGAGCGGTATCGAAAACGGTACCTTCCAGTTAGGGCGTCTCGTGCTGTTCAGCCTGATTTCGACATTCTCCACGGCGTCCATCGTCGCCAACGCTATCGGAAACACGCTGGGCAACTTCCACCTGTTCGCCGGACAGGGCGTCAACCTGGGCCTGACGACCGTTATCAGCCAATGCGTCGGGGCCGGGGAGTACGACGAGGCCCGGGCGTATATGCGGAAACTCGTCAAAGCCTGCTACGCGCTCCTGATTGTCGTCAACCTGCTGATTCTGGCGTTTCTGCCGCTGATTATGCGCGTCTACGGCGTCTCGCCCGAGGCCGAACGCCTCGCGGTCCGCGTAACCGTCCTGCACGGCGTGTCCTCTATGGTTCTGTGGACGCCGTCCTTTCTGGTGCCGTCCTTCCTGCGGGCGGCGGGCGACGCGCGCTTTACCATGCTTGTCAGTATGGGGTCGATGTGGCTTTGCCGGGTCTTCTTCGCCTACGTGCTGGGAAAGTACATGGGCTACGGCGTACAGGGCGTCTGGTTCGCCCACGCGATTCTCGACTGGTCGACGCGCAGTGTGATTTTCTTCCGGCGCTACCGGAGCGGCGTCTGGATGAAAAAGGGTATCAAAGACTGAAAACGTATCGGGAGAGCGCGGACGCCCTCCCGATACTGCTGTATGTGTACGTGTATGAGGCTTTACAGGCGCAGACGAGCGGCGGTGTCGGCGGGGACAAGCCCGGCTCGCTTCAGGTACGGCAACAGGAGCGCGAACAGTGCGCACAGGAGCGCGGTCTGTACGGGCAACAGCACAAGGTTCTTGACGGCGCTCGCCGAGGCCGTCACCAAGTACGCCTTGCCGCTGAGAATCGCCATCCACAGCGCGCCGAGTACGACGTTTTCGACATTCGTCAGGAGTTTCGCCAGAAAGACGCGCCGGACAGTCAAATCAGCCCGGTACAGGAACAGCGCATAGAGGAGCACGCCCAGCATGGTGGTGAGGGTGTAGCCGAAGAAGAACGGGTAGCCGCCCCCGCCCGTCAGGAAGAAACTGAGGATGTCTTCCGCGAAGCCGAAGAGAATCCCGAGGACGGGGCCGCAGACGTAGCCGCACAGCGCGCGAGCCAGGAAGCCCCACGTCACGCGCCCGCCGTAGGGGAGCGTGACGGCGGGGAGGTAGCCCAGCACGATACACAGGGCAATCATGAGCGCGGCGAACATGACTTTGCGCAGGTCGCGGGATTCGGCGGCGGCGGCGCGCCAGTAGGCGGCGGAAAAGGGGTGGGCGTAGCGGACAGGTCTCATAGTGGAACCTCCTGTAAAAGATTGGCAGTCCGTTTCCGGATGCCGCACGGGAGGCCCCATACGGCAGCGGGATGCGGCGCGTACCCTGCGGGACTTCCCGCCCCCGGAAAGCAACTCCCCGTCTTTCCGGTTTCCGGCTTGCGCGCCTACTCTGCCTGCGGAATATTATAGCGGCGTCGCGCCGGATTGCAAGGAACATTCTGTACAGATTGCCGCCCCGTTTTCGCGCCACTTTTATACAGGAACGCCCGCGCCCCTCCGCCGGCAAACACATACTCTGGGCACCGCCGAAAACGGAGTTGTTTTTCCGCGCCGGGTGGATTATAATAGAAAGGTCTCCGTCGCTGACACATTTCCGGATGAAACGAGGCTTCTAACAGTTAAAAGAAACTTGTAAAAAGTTGCTAAAAGGTATTAAATTTAAGAAGGGAGGCGAGCCGTTAGGGAAATTTACTTGTTATAAACTTCTGAATCTTGACAACGGGTATGGGG
>CAMHBH010000182.1 GCA_946183175.1 uncultured Oscillibacter sp. | reverse complement strand
AAAGTAATTACCGCCTAAAGGCGGTGGTTTTAAACCATTGTTTTGGAAAATAAAAAGCCCCCGTGTCAACGGGGGAGGAAGATTTACCAGGAGCGGCGGGCGTGTTTTTTGGGGCGCGGACGGCCCAGAATCCCCGCGGCCAGTCCGCCCAAGACGGCCCACAGTAACAGCGTCCCGCCGTGTCCGGCCCACGCAATCCGCTTCCAGCTCAGGAGGCCTATGCAAAGTAGCAGTACCGTGAACAGCGCCGCGACGAGCGTCGCGGAGACCAGGGAGCCCCACGGGGTATGTCGCACCACGCTGACGGCCCCCACGAATGCCGCCGCGCCCGTCAGGCCCAGCAGAATCGGGAAGCCGTGCGCCTCGTCGACGGCCCCGGCCGTCATGAGACAGGTCAGCAGTCCCAGGCCGCAGGCCCAGACTACCAGGGACAGTACGACGCCCCGCGCGAGTACCGCCCATAACGCGCCCGACTTCCGGCGCACCGTCGTTTTCTCCGCGCCCATAAAACAACCTCCCCGGACATTCTCACGGGGAGTGTATGTCCGGGGAGCGCGCGTTATGACTTCGATTCTTCCTCCGACGCCGGGGCGGGCTTGTCCAGCGATACCGGAGTATCCTTGTCCTTGTCCTTCTCGGCGGGTTCGGACGCGACGGGCTCGGCCTGTTCGGTACTCTGTACCCCCAGGCTGGACACGGCCCACTTGGCAATCTCCAGGCGTACACGGTCGTCGCTGGTCTCCACGATGACCGTATTCTTCGGCGTGACGTAGACGATTTTGCCCACGATGCCGCCGATACTGGTAATCACATCGCCTTTTTTGAGGCTGTCGCGCATTTCCTGCGCCTGCTTCTTGCGCTTGTTCTCCGGGCGAATCATGAAAAAGTACATAATCGCTATCATCGCCGCAATCATCAGCATACTTTCCATAGAAAACAAGTTCTCCTTCCGTTGGTTGGCGGTGGGTCTATTATAGCAAAGGTTTTCGTTTTTGCAAGAGGTTTCTTATCAAAATGTACTGCCGCGCCCCGCGACGCGGGGGCGACACAAACCGGACAGATTTCGTGCAAAAAGCCTCCCCCGTGTCAACGGGGGAGGTGCCGCGAAGCGACGGGGGACAAACGCAGGTGGGCTTTATCACAGCGCGCGCCAGAGCATTTCGACGCCGATACCCATCAGCAGAAGCCCGCCGCAGACCGACGCCTGTCGCGCGAAGAGCAGTCCGAAGCGCTTGCCAATCGACAGCGCCGCGAGGCAGTCGAAGAATGTCACGGCGGCGATAACCGTACAGGCCGACAGCGCGCGGAGTAATCCATAGGAAGCGATAGCGAACCCGGCGGAGAGTGCGTCGACGGAAGTCGCGAGGCCCTGTACGAACAGGGTATTCCGATTCAGGGGCCGCGCGGCGGGACGCGCCTGGAGCATATCCGCGCCGATAAGGAGCAACAGCGCCCCGCCGAGAAGCGGAATCCGGCGCTCGAACCACGTAAAACGCGCGGCGGCGAGGCATACGAGACCGCGCCCGGCCAGCGGCATGAGCGCCTGAAAAAGCCCGTACACCCCCGCCACGGTACACATTCGCCGCCGTGACATCCCCGGTTCGCTGAGGCCGTCCGCAAGCGACACCGTGAAGGCGTCCATCGACAGCCCCGCGCCCAACAGCATACTGTTCAGTAGAAACGTCTCTACAAGCACCTCCCGCGCCGAACTGCTACAGCTTATTCGGCGCGGCGGCGTACTATGCGCGTTTCAACTGCGCAAGCAGGGCGTCGCCGCATTCCGAAGTTGACGCCGTGCCGCCCTGGTCGGGCGTCAGCGATTCCCCGGCGACTAACAACCCCTCCATGGCGTCGATAACGCGGCGGCCCCAGGATTCGTAGCCGAGGAAGTCGAGGAGTTGCGACGCCGACCAAATCGCCGCCAGCGGATTCGCGATTCCACGCCCGGCGATATCCGGCGCGGAACCGTGAATCGGCTCGAACATCGACGGGAATTTCCGCTCCGGGTTGAGATTCGCGCCCGCCGCCAGGCCCATACCGCCCGCAATCGCCGCGCCTAAATCCGTCAGGATGTCCCCGAACAGGTTCGACGTGACCACTATCTGGAACCGCCCCGGGTTCTTCACCATGAACATCGACGCCGCGTCGACCAACAGCGAATACGTCTTGACATCGGGGTACTCCCGCCCGACTTCCGCGAAAATTTTGTCCCAGAACACCATAGAGTAGTTGAGCGCGTTGGCCTTGCTGACGCTCGTCAGCGTCTTGTGCTCTTTACGCGCCAGCTCGTAGGCATAGCGTATAACGCGCTCACAGCCGCGCCGCGAAAACACGCTGTCCTGTATCACGACTTCCCCGGGCGTGTCCCGGTACAGCCACGCGCCCTGTCCGCTGTACTCGCCCTCGCTGTTCTCGCGGACGAAAACCATGTCGACATCCTCCGGCGACGCGTCTTTCAGCGGACAGGCCGCCCCCCGGAGCAGTTTCACCGGGCGGAGATTGATGTACTCGTCGAAGTCGTGCCGGATACGCAGCAGCAGTTCCCGCAGGGAGATGTGGTCGGGTACGCCCGGATACCCCACCGCGCCCAGCAGAATGGCGTCGTAGGCTTTGAGGGTTTCGAGGCCGTCGGCGGGCATCATTTCGCCCGTCCGGAGGTAGTAGCCACAGCCCCACGGGTACTCCGTGAAGTCGAAGCGGAAACCGCCGTCCAACTCCGACACCGCCCGCAGGACTTTGATTTCCTCCCGCACGACTTCCGGCCCGATTCCGTCCCCCGCGATAACCGCGATTTGATACGTTTTCATGCTCGTCACCTCAACGGGATTCTACCA
>CAMHBH010000181.1 GCA_946183175.1 uncultured Oscillibacter sp. | reverse complement strand
ACAGGCGGCGCGTCGCGCGGATGATACGTACTTCCAGCTTACTCAACGGAAACTCTCCCGGCTCTTCCGGCAAGTCCCTGTCCACTTCCCGCATGATGTCGGCCAGCGGAAGGCCAAAGTAGTCGGCGACTTTCTTCAGGGTGCGCTCCTGCGGCCTACCGCCCCTGCGCCAGTGGCGCAGCGTGGAGTAGCCGATACCCATACCCCGCATAGCTTCTTTTGGGGAGGTGTTCGCCTCCGTACACAGCCGCAGGAAAGTCTCCCAGAACATAGCAAGACCGCCTCTCTACTCTGTTTATTATCCGGCGTTGGCTTTCAGAACGCAGGCCGACGCGTTTCCACGGGCTGATTCAAGTCGTCAGATGTTTTTACACGCGCGCCCGCATGACAGATAACCCATCGCACAAAAACAAATGGGGTATACGGTTTTATCTTCCTCCATTTATAGCAGTGTAGCACAAGGGAGGAGACGTGTCAATGAAAAATCGGTAACAAGGGGAATTGCGTGAAGCTGAAACAACTCCGGCAAGCCGCGCAAATGACGCAGACGGAAGTGGCGGCGCATCCGGAGGCGGAGCCGACAGAAGACGAGGCGTAGGAACTGGACGTCAAGGCGATACGGAACATACAGGGCAGTTCGCGAAACTCCCGTCCATCGTGCAAAAAGTCCTGAAGAGGCCGGGTATGCTTTACGAGTGGGGGCTGGTATCCCCGCGAGTGCTCGACACCGAAGCGCGGGCCAATTTCCGGGAACTTTCGGCGCGGGCGGCGGAATGACGGACAGGCCGTAAGAAATACGTTGCAGGGAGGTGATTTCATGGAGGAGAGCTTCAAGAACTGCGGGCGGGTGTGCCGCCGCTGGACGCTGGACGACGGCGACCCGGTAGAGGTGGAGACGCACACGGAAGAGTCCGTTTACCGGGGAAAGCCCGTGACGGCGCTCGTAACGGTGTGGAAGGGCGCGCACATGCTCGACGACGGACAGCGCGTGTGGCGCGTCACGCGCTCCGAGACGTGGGACGGAGGCCCGCTGGGCCTGACGCTGACGTACAGCGTCCAGAAGCAATCCACGGCGCGGGAGCGCAAGGAGAACCGCAAGCACCTGAAAGCCGTCATTGAGCAGTTGTTTCCCGGCTACACGCTTGCGGAACCGCACGGCGCGTAAAAGAAAACGGCGTCCTGTCGGGCGGTACAACGCCCGACAGGGCTGAAGGCCTACCCCTATTAACAGGCCAACGAAAGTATTTCTGCCTGTGCGCTTCATCATGTTAAAGTATAAAAATGATTGTGAATTTGCCGGAATAGCGAGAGCGTAGGCGGAGAAAGTTGCAAATTGCTCCTTTTTCATGGTATGCGGGAGATACTTTAGTAAGCTGAATCATAAAATCGCTCAAGTTAGAAAAATTTTGCTCATTATAAACCACACACTCTTGCAAACGGGCATAAGGTGTGATATAATTCGGGTGTTTATGTCGGAACACAAGGTCAGCAGCGACAGTTCACACGGGAGACATAACGCTCTGCTTCCGGACAAGAAGAGGAATCAGTGGTGGAACTATGGCGACGCGAGGGCGGTCTGGACGCTCCGATGACGCAACGGAGTTTCTTTGATGTAGCGGAGAGGGATTTCCGTAACCGTCTGGTAATCAAGTTTGCCGTCCGGCTGGATGGACAGTTCATCGGTCAGGCGGTGCTCTTCAACTTCGACTGTCGGGGCGGCGCGGAACCGGGCCTCCGCATTCTCCCGGCTTTTGACGGTCGCGCCTATGCCTCCGAGGCTGCGACAGCTATAACGGATTGGGAACTGTGTTAGATTCACCTGAACCGGGTGCATTCCCGGTGTTACAAGGAGAACTACGCGGGCCGTAAATCCGGTATGCGTCCTGCCGGGGAGGACGATACATTTCAGCACTTCGAGAGAGTGGTGTAAAGTATCAGTATCTCCCGCGAAACACGAAAAAGAGAAAAAGAAAGGAATGTCAAAATGAAGAAGAAATCGACATGGAAAGACAAGCTGAGACACTGGTTTGACGAGCAGATGTCGCAAGGCAGTCTGGGGCTTATCAAACTCCTGACCATCACCACCGTGCTTACGGCGCTGACTGTCGCGCTCATTATGCAGGCGGCGGGAATCCTCGTTTCCGGCGAGTACGACACCTTCGGCGCGAGACTGTATGTCAGTCTCTCCACAATTATCAACGCCTTTTTCCCGTTCTATAGCGACGGCGATGTGAAATACCGTACCGCGATGTCGTTTAACGCTGTTTACGGAATGTTCATCACCAGTATGCTGATTGGCATTATCGCCACGGCAATCCAGTCGAAAATCGAAAGCCTCAAAAAGGGCAATGTCCCCGTCATGGAGGATGGTCACATTCTCGTCCTGGGCTTTGAGCCGGGGGAGTACACGCTGATTCAGGAACTGGTCTACGGCGCGGACAAACGCCCCTGCTGTATCGTGGTTGTGAGTGAGGCCGACCGGGAGGAAATGGAGGACGCCATACGCAACAATGTGAAGCACCCGAAAAATGTCCGCATTCTCTGCCGCTCCGTCAACGTGCTCGACCCCGACGAACTGTCGCGCTGTTCGCTCGACACCTGCCGCACGGTTCTTATCTCCCCCACGGACGTTGACCGGACGATTCAAACCCTGCTGGCGGTTATCAAGATTTCCCACGATTTGCCGGAACGCAAGGTACACGCAATCGCGGTTCTGTCGCAGAACGATTACCGGATTCCCGCCGCTCTGCTTGAAAAGTACGGCGTCATTCTCCTGCACACCGAGGGAACCATCGCGCGTATCATGGCGCATTCCTGCACGCAGCCGGGGCTTTCCAAGACCATC
>CAMHBH010000180.1 GCA_946183175.1 uncultured Oscillibacter sp. | reverse complement strand
GCCACTACTGCACGAAGGGCTGTCCGAAGCAGATTCCGATTCCGGAAATCTTCACCGCCATGAACAAGCGCCTCGGCAACGGACAGCTTACGGAATCCGTAGAGAGCTACCGCGCCGCCGTGGGCGACGGCAACGGGGCCGGGGCCTGTGTCGCCTGCCGCCAGTGCGAGAAGGCCTGCCCGCAACACATCCGGATTGTCGACAGGCTCAAGGACTGCGCCGCCGCTTTGGAAACGTAATTCGCGCCTGCCGGGGACAGCCCCGGCGGGCGCTTCCGTATGTGTAAAATCGTCCGCGTCCCCGGCGGGAAATTTTGGCGTTTACATTTCCGCCGCGCTATGGTATCATTCCAGGCGGCGATTCCGTGAAACACCGACCACATAACGGAGGTTTTCCCATGAAGAACATACGCTCATATCTGGCGTTGCTCCTTGTACTGACCAGTCTGCTGACGCTGTCGCCCGGCGCGCGCGCCGACTCCGACGCCCTCGGGACCGACGTACAGCAGACCAGTACCGCGATTCACCAGGACACCCAGCTTTCCACCAACGTCTTTTGGAGCACGTACTACTCCAACTTCCGCACGGAGAATTTCGTCACGTACAAGCCCGGCGGCAACGTCAAGCCGCTGGTCACCTACGGCGACGCGCTGACGGATGTCAGCACGATGTCGCGCGCGGCGAGCTACCTGGAAACGAACGGCTACCGGGTCGTGTGCGGAATCAACGGCGACTTCTTCAACACCCGCAACGGCCTTCCAATAGGCCTCGTCGTCACGGACGGCAAGATTCGCGCGTCCGACGCCGGATACTACGCCATCGGATTCCGGGCCGACGGGAGCGCGATTATCGGCAAGCCCAACCTGCAAATCCACGCCGATTTCGGCTACAAAATCTACGAGGACGCCAACGGCACCGAAGTCGTGCGCGACATCGCCGCGATTAACAAGGCGCGCGTGTCGACGGGCGGCATTTACCTCTTTACCCGCGACTTCAGCTCCAGCCACACCACCGGGAATACCGAGAGCGGCTACGACGCCATTTGTACCGTCACGTCGGGGTCTCTGACCATCGGCGGCACGGTCAAAATGCGCGTGGAGGAAGTCCGCGACACCGCGCGCCCGACGCCCATCGGGAATAACCAGATTGTTTTGTCCGTCAACAAGAAGTCGAACGCCTACTGGCAACGCGCCTTTGAACATCTCCCGATAGGTTCGGAAATCACGCTGACGGTTACATCTCCCGACACCCGCTGGAACAGCGTCAAAGAGGGAATCGGGGCGCTCTACCTCCTCGCGGAGAACGGGCGGGTCGTCAACACCACGCAGACCTCGCAGGGCCCCCGTACGGCTGTCGGACTGAAACCCGACGGCACCGTGATTTTCTACACCATCGACGGCAGAATCAGCGGGCACTCTATCGGGTCCACGCTCTACCAGACGGCGGAGCGGATGTTAGAATTAGGCTGTACCACCGTACTGGGCCTCGACGGCGGCGGCTCGACCACGATTTCCGTCACGATGCCCAATTCCCGAAAGGCCGCCACGATTAACAGGCCGTCGGAGGGCACGGAGCGCGCCGTGTCGAACAAGCTCTTCCTGGTGTCGACGCAGAAGGCCACCGGAAAATTAGACCACTTCTATATTGTCCCCGACCACGCCGTTGTACTGGCCGGGAGCAAAGTCAGGCTGACGGTCAACGGCGTGGATACGGCCTATTTCCCCATGGAGGCGGCGTGCAATCTGACGGCCTCCGCCGGGACGCTCAGCGGACAGGTTCTCACAACCCCCGCCGGAGGCGGGAAAGTGACCGTCACGGCGTCGGCACAGCAAAAGAAGGGGAGTACCGTCATAGAGGCGGTCAGTACGCCGGATTCCGTCGGCGTACGCAATCAGGCCGGGAACACGGTGGAGTCGCTGAAACTCTCGCCGGGTTCCTCCGTGCAACTCTCCGCGACCGCCGCCTACAAGCATTTGAAGCTCTACACGGAGAGCGGCGCGTTCCAGTGGTCGAACGCCTCGGCGAAGTTCGGGCGGATTTCGGAAAGCGGCCTCTACACCGCCCTGACGCCCGGGGACGACCGGATTACGGTTACATGCGGCGGGCGCAGTCAGTCGATACCCGTCGAAATCTCCAAAGTACCGCTGAAAGAGCTGGAGGATTTCGAGGAGACGCCGTCCGGTACTGGTGACGGTGCGGCACTCGTGAACGTCGTCGGCGGGGAATACGCGCGCTACGGGCGCGGTGCCGGCGAGTTCCATTACGATTTGAGCGGGCAGTCTCCGGTCGTGACCGAGGACAATTCCACGCGCATGACCCCCGACCAGATTGCCGAATTGTTCGGAGACGACACGATTCCCGAAGAGGGCATTCCGGTCTCGTGGGAGGCGGCGTCGGACATCTACGGCGAGGAGACGAGTATCCTTCCGGCGGACGAGGCGGAGGAAGGCTTACCGGACGAAAGCGGGTCTGTCGCGAACGCGCTGGAAACAGAGAGTTTGGATATCCCGAATCCGGCGTCGAACGGCGCGTACCAATACGGCGCGCTGGAATGGGAGGACGCTTTGCGGTGGCCGGACGCGTCCGCGGCGGTAGGCGACGAGGACGAGAGTTTGTACGGCACCAGTGCGGCGTATGCCGACAACGGCGAGACAACCCCGCCCGTAGCCGCTGACACCGACGGCGGCGGGACGACCGCGCCCGTACCCGCCAACACGACGCCTGGCCTTCTCAGTGGCGCGACAAGCGTCGAAGGCGGCGCGCAGTGGCACTATACGAGGCCGATTCCGGCCCCGGGCATTCCCTACGAGAGCATTTCGATTTGGGTCAAGGGCGACGGCTCCGGAAACCGCTTCTCCCTCATCCGCCGCGACAAC
>CAMHBH010000179.1 GCA_946183175.1 uncultured Oscillibacter sp. | reverse complement strand
CGGCGTTTCTTCGGCGGTTGCTCTCCGCTTATAGTCTCCGTTTCCGCTTTCGGCGGACGCCCACGCCGTTTCGGAAGCTCGTCCACCGTGGCCCGGAATCCGCCTTGCCCTAATGTCACCGTCACGCGGTCCCCCGGCAACACGTCCGCGCCGTCGCGGAGTATCCGCCCCGACGCGTCCTGTACCATCGCGTAGCCGCGCCCCAGTACCTTTAACGGGCTCATGGCGTCCAGCGCCGCCGCCAGCGCCCCGAATTTCGACCGCCGCCGCGCCAGCGCCCCCATCGACAAGTCGCCTAAGCGCTGTTGCAGGTGTACCAACAGCATGCGCTTGTCCTGTACGAACGCGAGCTGGTCGCGCAGGACGCGCTTTTCGGAAAGCTGTTGCAGGCGCGCCCGGAGACGGTGTACGCGCACGGTCTCGGCCTGTGCCATACGCGCGGCGCTGTCCTGAAACCAGCGGCGGAGTTCCACGGCGTCCGGGACGGCGATTTCCGCCGCGTTCGAGGGCGTCGAGGCCCGCGCGTCCGCCACGAAATCCGAGATTGTCACGTCCGGCTCGTGCCCGACCGCCGATATGACCGGAATCCGCGATTCGTAGATAGCCCGCGCGACGCGTTCGTCGTTGAACGCCCACAAGTCCTCCATAGACCCGCCGCCGCGCCCCGTAATGAGCACGTCCGCGACGTTCCAGCGGTTGGCGTAGCGGATGGCCCCCGCGATTTCGGGCGGGGCCTCCGCGCCCTGTACGCGCACGGGTAACAGGATGACTTTCGCTATCGGGTAGCGGCGTCGGAGAATGCGTATCATGTCGTGGACGGCGGCCCCGGCGGAGGAAGTCACGATTGCGATTCTCCGCGGGTAGCGCGGCAACGGCTTCTTGTGCGCCGGGTCGAACAGGCCTTCGGCGTACAGCTTCGCTTTCAACTGCTCAAAGGCTACGGCGAGGTCTCCGGCACCCTCCGGGGTAAGGGTTTCGCAATAGAGCTGATAGGCCCCGTCGCGCGGGAAGACCGATACCCGCCCCGACAATACGACTTTCATGCCGTTTTCGGGGCGGAAGCGCAGTTTCGACGCCCTGTCCGCGAACATCACGCACCGTAACGCCCCCTCCGGGTCTTTGAGGGTAAAGTAGTGGTGTCCGGACGGGTAAATCTTATAATTCGACAGTTCCCCGCGCACATGGAGACGTTGTAACGCCGGCTCCCTGTCCAGAAGGGACTTGATGAGGCGGTTCACGTCCGACACGCTGTAGACAGCCTGTTCCATACGCCTACACCCCGGCCTCCTGTCTGACGAAACTGCCCAGAATCCCGTTGATAAACCGTACCGTCTCCGGGGTCTCGTACTTCTTGGCAATCTCCACGGCGGAGTTGACCGCCGCCGCGTTCGGGATGTCCGGCATATAGAGTATCTCGTACATCGCCACGCGCATTATCGCCGACGCGACCAGCGGAATCCGCGAGAACTTCCAGCCCACGGCGTAGCGCGCGATATCGGCGTCGAGTTCGGCGGCGTGCGCGCTCACGCCCTCCGCCACGCGCCGGATATACTCCCGCTGTTTCGCGCTGGGCGTGTCCTTGTAAAGCGCGTCCTCGTCGGCCAGTCCGGCGAAAGATTCCTTGCTCAGCCGCTCCTCTAAGAGTTCCGATACCGGACTGTCCGCGAAACTCAGCTCGTAGGCCAGACGAACGGCCACTTCTCTTGCGGCGTCCCTCGTCATAGCGACACGCCGCCTACGTGTACGTTGACCGCCTCCACCGGACAGCCCGTCATGGCCTCGATGGACGTGAAGACCGCGTTCTGCACGTTCGCCGCCACCTCCGGAATCGGGTGGCCGTACTCCACCATGAGGTAGATGTCCAGCGACAGCGCGTCGCCCGTCATGTCGATTTTGACCCCCTTGGCGCTCTTGCGCGCGTTCTTCGGGCTCGATACCAGATTCGTCACGCTGTTGCCCATCGAGGTCATCATCCCCGACACGCCCTCTACTTCCCGTACCGCGCCCACGACTACCGCCGCGAGCACTTCTTCCGAAATATTGACGCTTCCTTTTTCTTCCGGGAGCGTCATGTAGTCCCTGCTCTCCGCCATTGCGATTCTCCCTCTCCTTTGCCGTAATTTGCGTAGCGTCCATTCTACCACATTCCCCGCGCAATTACAACCGAAATTCGCTTGACGTGCAACCCGTTTTCGGGTATTATTAGGGCAAGGGGAACGATGGAAATATCTGATAGTGCAATCGGTGGAACGTAGGAAGAACTGGAACGCATCGCGTGTGGCAATATGGGCGAACTTCTAAAAGGCCGTCAGGAACAGGAAATCGGTGAGGAAAAAACTGGAAAAACTGACAGGTGTCAAACGTTCTGTTATTTACAAAATGGAACGGTGCGACGATATCCTGCAACTCAAAGCGTTCTTGAAAGTCCTCGCTACGTTCGGTAAGACGCTCACCGTAGTGCATATTCAGCCGGAATAAACGTATTCCACGTCTTGCCCGTAGTCCGGGCAGAACGTAAAAAATAGCGACCTGTGCGGTGAACACGTCGTTGAGGAAGCGCATTCCGTCGCTTTGCGACACCTCCCCCGCACGGTGGGGGAGGCATTTCCCCGAAACCTGACAGGTTTTTGTCGTCCCCGCAACGCGGGGGAGATGTCACGCAGTGACAAAGGGGGCTTTTCCCGCGCCTTGCCAACCAACGCCTGACGCACATTTCACCGCACAGGTCGAAAAATAGTAGATATATCATCAAAAATATGTCTTTGGAGTGATATTTTATGGGCTTTTTAGTCTTTATAGGTTTTATTATCGCACTTCCTGTGCTCATGGTGTGGGCATTTGATTTTAGAGGACGTATTCACAACGGGGTAGACAGGTGCCGTGATAAGTGGTATACT
>CAMHBH010000178.1 GCA_946183175.1 uncultured Oscillibacter sp. | reverse complement strand
CCGCGCCGTGGTACTGGAATACCCGGTAGATGTCCTTCTGCTTGGAGCAGAATATCAGGTAGCAAAGGAAAATTGCGATTTTGAGCAGTCCTTCGAGTACGTTCCGGCCCCAGAGCGGGAAGCCCGGGAAAAAGTACAGCAAAGCGCCCGTCAGGAGCGTGGGGAGCACGAGGAACAGAAACAAACTCATGCCGATTCCCAGCACGACCGCCAGCAGAATCACGAGTTCCTCTAGTCGCTTACTCGGTACGTGCGCCTCCAGCCACTTGTCGAACTTGGACGGCTCGGCGTCGTCCTCGGGGTAGAACTCGGCGGAGTACATGAGGGCGCGGACGCCCTGCACCATCGCCGACAGGAAATTGACCGTCCCGCGCACAAGCGGGAGGCCCAGAATCGGGTAACGGTCTTTGACCAGTTTCAGCGGCTCGACTTTCTCGACCAGTGCGCCGTCCTGATTCCGCACGACAATGGCCTGTTTTTCGGGGCCGCGCATTAAAATTCCCTCGATGAGCGCCTGTCCGCCGATACTCGTCCGGAACGCGCAAACCTGTTTCTCTTCCATACTAACCTCCTGTCCATCTCCCTCCCGTCGGACAGTATAGCACCATCCCGCGAAAAAGTCAAACAGATGTTTTATGTAAACCCCCTCCGTGCGGAGGGGGCAACTTTCCACAAATCCCGGGCGAATTGTGGAAAACGTCGCGCGCTACGCCGCGCGTTGTGGAAAAGTTCTCACACGTTGGCGGGGAACGCCGCGCACAGCGGACAAAGCGCGTTGTCCAACAACATGACGCGGGCCGTCGCGGCGGTGGCGGGTACGGCACTCGTAGCCGTCCCGGCGTGGGCCCCGACGCTTTGCAGGTTCGCGGACACGAATTTCCCGGACGCGTCGAAGTAGGCGACGGCGAGCGTCGCGGCGTGGATATTGGAGAGCGTCACGGACAGCGTTCCGTTTTCCGGCGCGGCGGCGGTTATCGCGTAGGCGACAGGCGCGGCTTTGTAGGTGAAATATCCGGGCGCGTCCGGCGTGTCGATACGGGCGTATTCCTTATCGGCACGGCTTTCATCATGCCTAGTTCCGGCACCGCCGACAAGGGACGGGGAATTAGAGAAGATATAGTAGAGTTCATCGTCGACTTCCACCACGGACGCGGTAGTGAACTTTTCGGAAACGAAAATGGTCGTCAAATTGAGGCAACTGTCAAACATAGCGGCCATATCCGTGACATTGGAGGTATCGAACCGCGACAAATCCAGCGTCGTCAAACCGCTCCAGCAAAACATGGCATTCATACTCGTGACCTTGGAGGTATTGAACCCGGACAAATCCAGCCTTGTCACCGAGCAGTCGTAAAACATAGAGGCCATATCCGTGACATTGGCAGTATCGAACCGGGACAAATCCAGCGCCGTCAAGTGGTTACAGTTAGCGAACATACAATTCATATTCGTGACCTTGGCGGTATGAAACCCGGATACGTCCAACGCCGTCAAGCCGCCGCAACCCCAGAACATCCATTTCATATCCGTGACATTGGCGGTGTCAAAGTGGGACACATCCAATGCTCTCAAAGTGCCGCAACCGCAGAACATACCGCTCATATCCGTCACCTTGGAGGTGTCAAACCCGGATACGTCCAACGCCGCTAAAGACTCGCAAGCGTAGAACATCCATTTCATATTTGTGACGTTCGCGGTATTCAAATTGCGAATATTGTCCACGCGTTCCAGCGTATAGAAATTACAGAACCAGTACGCTGTGGAAGTCGGGGCGATTTCATCCGCAAAACTGACAGCGCAGATATTGGCACAGTCAGACCCCCACGGTACCCGCGTTTCCTCCTCATACTCCGCCGACAAATCGACTGCATACGTTTCCCTGACGGCGCGTCCGGGTTCGGGGGTGTCGCCGTTCTGAAAAACCAGTGTCCCGTCCTCGTACAGAATCGCGTATACGTCATTCGTGGCGCGCGCCCCCACAGGGAGCAGTACCGCGCACACGAACAACGCCGCAATCAGGCCGAATACCTGTTTTTTCATCGCGTGTCCTCCTTTTACTTTCCGCTCTCCGGCAGACTGATACTCACGACCGCGCCGCCGCCCGGGGCATTGCCAATCGAGAAAGTCCCGCCGTGGAGCTTGATTATCTCGTCACTCACCGCCAGCCCGATTCCGCTTCCCCGCGCCTTCGACGAGCCTTTGTAGAACTTCTGCTTAATAAACGGAAGTTCGGCCTCCGGGATTCCCGGCCCGTAGTCGCGCACGTTGATTCTCTGGAATCCGTCGGCGCGTTCCAGCGAAACGTGTATCCGCTTTCCCGCGCCGCCGTGCTTGGCGGCGTTGTCGAGTACGTTACAGAAGACTTGCTTCAGCCGTTCGGGGTCGCCGGAAATCGGCGGGAAGATATCCTCCTCGTCGCTGACCGCGTATTCCAGCGTGATTCCCTCCTGCTTGAAGAGTTCCTTGTAGGTGAAAATCGCGTCCTCTAACTCGGCCTGCAAGTCCATTTGTTCAATGCGGAGCGTAAACCGCCCGTCCTCCATCTTGGAAAATTCGAGCAGTTCTTCGACCATGTTCGACAGCCGCTTTGTTTCATTTAAGATAATCCGTATCCCGCGCCGCATTTGCATGGGGTCGCCCGTCGGGTCTTCCAGAATCGTTTCCCCCCAGCCGTTGATTGCCGTCAGCGGCGTGCGCAACTCGTGCGACACCGACGATATGAACTCCGTCTTCATCTTCTCATTCTGCCCGATTTTCAGCGACATATTGTTAATACTCTCCACGAGTTCGCCCAGTTCGTCGGAGTAGCTCTTGTCGATACGGTAGCCGTAGCCGCCATCAGAAATACGCTTCGCCGCGCCCGTCACTTCCGCCACGGGTTCCACGACGTTGTTGATAA
>CAMHBH010000177.1 GCA_946183175.1 uncultured Oscillibacter sp. | reverse complement strand
GAGTTCAGACGTGTGCTCTTCCGATCTCTCACCGCCATTCTCGTCGAACCCGCGAAAGTCCTGTTCCTCAACAACGCCATCAACCACGGCGTCTTTACGCCTATCGGCCTCGAACAGGCGCAAGAAGTCGGCAAGTCCATTCTGTTCATGATTGAGTCGAACCCCGGCCCCGGCCTCGGTCTGCTCCTCGCCTACTGCGTCGCCGGAAAAGGCTCCTCCCGTTCGTCGGCGGCGGGCGCGGCGTTCATCCAGTTCGTAGGCGGAATCCACGAGCTCTACTTCCCCTACGTGCTCATGAATCCTATCCTGATTCTCGGCCCCATGTCCGGCAACTTCGTCGCCATTCTGGTACTGTCGATTCTCGGCGGCGGCCTCAAAGCGGCGGCGTCTCCCGGCTCCATCATCGCCGAACTGCTCATGACCCCCAAGGGCGCGTACTTTGCGAATATCGTCGGTATCGCGGCGGGCTGCGCGGTCAGCTTCGTCGTGACCGTCACGCTGATGAAACTGTTCGTCCGCGAAAGCGAGGGCGATTTCGAGGCCGCACAGGCCCAGCTCGCCGCCGATAAGGCCGCCGCGAAAGGGCAGACTGTCGACGTAAGCGCGGGTGTGTACGTAGACCCCAAGGACGTGAAAAAGATTGTGTTCGCGTGCGACGCGGGCATGGGCTCCTCCGCGATGGGCGCTACGATGTTGCGGAACAAGCTCAAGGGCGCGGGTATCGCCGACATCACGGTCGTACACGCCCCGGTTTCGGAAGTGCCGAAAGACTGTCAGATTATCGTCACGCACCACGAACTGTCGGCCCGCGCCGCCAACGACAACCCCGGCGTGCGCATTATCCCCATTAAGAATTTCATGGGCGCTCCAGAGTACGACGCGCTTGTCACCGAGATGGTCGAGGGACGCGGCGCGGCTGGCGCGCAGAGTGCCGCGAGCGTACACGACGCCGACAGGGTTCAGAAGGGCGAAATCCTCCTGAAGAAGGAAAACATCAAGCTGGGCTGTAAGCCCGTCGCGCCCGAACAGGCTATCCGCGACTGCGGTCGTATGATGGTCGAGGCCGGGATTGTCCAGGAAGGCTACATCGAGGGCATGATTGAGCGCAACAAGAGCTTCCCTGTCGCGATTGGCAATCACGTCGCAATCCCGCACGGCACCAACGAGGCCCGGAAGTACATCATTCACAACGGGCTCGTGTGCATGACCTACCCGGACGGAATCAAGTGGGATGACGATACTGTAAAGCTCGTCGTGGGCATCGCGGTCAAGGACGGCGGCGACCATGTGGACGTACTCGGCGCGGTCGCGGAGGCGGCGGAGACCGAGGAGGATACCGACGCGCTCGTCAACAGCGGCGATATCGAGAAGATTTACAAGACCCTCAACGGCCTGAAATGACAATTCCGGGACAGGCGCGGGAATAAGCCAAAACGGGGAACCGGGCTGAAAACCCGGTTCCCCGTCGTTTCAAAAGTCGAACGGCAGGTACGCCGCCAGAACCGCAAGCAGCACGGCGGGCAGCATATTCGCCACGCGGAGGCGCTTCCCCCACACCAGGTTGACCCCTACGCAGAAAATCAGGATGGAGCCAATCAGGGACAGATAAGCGACCGCGGTTTCCGTCATAAGCGGCGCAATCAGGCGGGACAGCGCGGTGATTCCGCCCTCGAAAAGCAGGACGGGAATCGCCGAAAACGCACAGCCCTTCCCCATCGACGAACTCATCACCATAATAATAATGAAGTCCAGCACCGATTTCAGGGCGAGCGTGGAATAGTCGCCCGACAAGCCGTCCTGTATCGCCCCGACAATCGCCATTGCCCCAATGCTGACCGTCAGCGAGGCCGTCACGAAGGCGTTGACAAAATTCCCGTCGCGGCTGTTCCCGGTTTTCGCTTTGAGCCATTCGCCGAACGATTCAAAGCCTTCTTCAATGCCCATAAACTCCCCGGCTACAGTCCCAAGCGCGAGGCACAGGACGACCAGCATAGACTTCCCGCCGACCAGCGCCCCGTTTTCGACGGAGAGCATACCCTCCATGGCCCCGGCGACCGCGATAAACAGTACGCTGATTCCACAGACTTTCGTCAGCGCGTCCTGCTGTTCCGCCCTGAACAGACTGCCCGCGAAATGTCCGGCAAGTCCGCCCGCCACAATGCTGGCCCCGTTGATAATGGTTCCAAGTCCTGTCATGCGCGCCCTCCAAATTCCGCTGTTGTGTGTCGATTGCGAAGTATACCACGCGGAAAAGCGGATTGCAAGGAAAAAATTGTCAGAGCGCGTCCGGCCCCGCTAAAATTTGCGGATTCTCTCAAATAATGCGTGACTTTTCCCGCCCGGACAGGTATAATGTTCCCATCACTTCAAGGAGGGATGCGTGTTGAACAGACTGCATGAACTTTCGGAGCGTTTTGTCCGGCGTTATCCGGACTTCGGCCTGCCCGGCCTCATGCGCTATATCGTCATCGCCCAGGCGGTGGTGTACGTCCTGACCGTGTTCTCCAGCGCGACCGCCACGAGTTTCCTGGCCTTCCGGTGGTCGGCTATCCTGCACGGCGAAATCTGGCGGCTCGTGACCTTCGTCTTCATGCCCGCCTACACTTCCATTACGGACGCTATCTGGATGGCCTTCTTCCTCTACCTCTACTACATGATTGGCATGACCCTCGAGCGCGAATGGGGCACCGCGAAATTCAACCTCTACTACGCCTCCGGCGTCGCGCTGACGCTTCTCGTCGGGATTGTCTCGGGCATTCTCGCCGGGGACGCCTGGATTACCGGTACCGATTTCGTCAACCTGTCCATGTTCTTCGCCTTCGCCATGCTCTACCCCGACACGCAGTTCCTGATTTTCCTCATCATCCCCGTAAAGGTCAAGTGGCTTGCGTGGTTCGACGCCGCGTTTTTCGCCTTCTCGATTCTCTCCAACGCGCTCCGTCTGAATCTCGCCGGGGCCCTGCTCCCGCTGATTGC
>CAMHBH010000176.1 GCA_946183175.1 uncultured Oscillibacter sp. | reverse complement strand
CACGTCAGCCGGCAGATTATCGTCGGGGACGTTGCGTTACTGCGGGCGGGGGGCGCGGACATCTCCGCCACGCCGCGCGGCTACGTCGTACGCCAGCCCGCCCCCGGACTGCTCCGGCAAGTCGTCTGCCGCCACGGGCCCGACGAAATCGGGGACGAACTCGACGCTATCGTAGACCAGGGCTGTACGGTGCTGGACGTGATAGTAGAACATCCGCTCTACGGGCAGTTGACGGGCGCGTTGCAAATCGCGAGCCGCTACGACGTGGGGCAGTTCCTGAAGCGTTGCAGCCGCACGGACGCCCACCCGCTGTCGGACCTGACGGGCGGGATACACCTGCACACGCTGTCCTGTCCGGACGAGGCCGCCTACGAGCGCGTGCGGCAGTCCCTGCGGGACTTGCGCATTTTGCTTGAAAACTGACTGTCCCCCTCCCCGGAGGGGGACTTCTTTTGCCCCTTCCGGCCCTGCTGTCCTCCCTCCCCATTGCCACGGAGGAGCTTTCGTGATTTTGACGGATTCCCGCGAGAAAGCGGGAATCTTTTGTTCTTTTATTCCAAATTCAGGAAAAAGATTTGAACTGCCTGTAAATTTTTGACAGAAATCTATTGCCTAGTCTGGAAAAATATGTTATAGTTCGGAGTGATAAAAGTCCCTTTTTACCCTTTTTGATACTCTGTCCGCGAAAGGAGCTGTGGAACTATGGAAGAAGACCACCAGGTCAGAGAGAAAATCGACCCCAAAATCATCGTGGCCCTGATTTCGGGCCTTGTCTCGATTGTCAGCGCCGCCGTTCCACTGCTCAGCGACACCGAACGGAATATTGTCCTTGTCTCCCTGGGCTTCCTGTTCGCCCTCGTGCTGATGGGAATCTGCGTGTTCATCCTCTTCCGGCGGCGGCTCTACGTCGGAATCGCCGCCCTGCTACTCCTCGCCGGGTCGGTCATCTCCGCACTGCTCGCAACACACGTTGTCGCCGAACCCGTCGCCCTCTCCTACGCCGACACGACCGTGTCCGTGTACGCCGGGAACGGGGAGCGGGAGTTCCGCGACGGCGCGTTTGACGAATGCGCCTTCGTATCCCCGGCCTGCCTGAGCGCCTGGGGCGATTGTATCTACGTCGCCGACAGCGACCGGGTACGCCGCCTCGAAAACGGCGAGGCCTCTACGGAACCCTTCCCCGCAAGCCGCTATAACGCCCTCATGATTCGGAATCTCGAGTCCGACCTGTACGTACTCGCCGAAAACCGCCAGATGGAGAACGGCAAATACTACAACTTCTTCCTGCGCATCCGCAACGGGGAGGCGGAAGTCATCTCGGGGCGGCTGGACGTGGGCGCCTTCAAGGCCAGCGTGCCCGACTTCGCGTTTTCGCGCGGCGGCGTGCTGTGGTTTATCCGCCTCTACGACGCCCCCGGCGGCGCAACCGCCACCCTGCAACGCCTCACCTACGACCGCGACGCCGACCGCTACGGCCCGCCCGAGTGGGCCAAGGATATCCCCTACGAGGCCGACGACATGAAGGAATCCCGGATTGCCTTCGACGCCGACGACAACCTCTATATCTCCGTCCCCGGACAGGGAATCATTCTCCGGCTGGGCGCGGACGAACAGGAGTTCCGGGTATTTGCCGGGAGGGAGGGCGAACACGCCTTCAACGACCGGGGGGAAGCCACGTTCGACCACCCGACGGCGTTACTGCCCATCTACGGGCGGCTGTACGTACTCGACAACGGCGTCGTGCGGCGGCTGGGCGTCGACGGCGGGCGCGTCACGGCCTGCGAGACGTTGGCGGGCGTCCCGCCGGAAGTCCTGAACTCCGGGAAGGTCAATATCTGGACTGCCGAGAAGGGCGCGAGCGTCCCGGGCGAGGAGTTCGCCGTACAGGCGCACGACAAGGCCTCCCTGGCCCTGGACAGTCGCGGGCGGCTGTTGCTCAGCGACCCCGAGAACAGCTACATCTACCAAATCACGGAAGACTAACAGCAAGCGGAACTTTGCGGGAGGGTGGTTACCATTAAACGAATCTGGAAGCACGGGTTATGCGCGGTTTTGTCGGCCTGTATGGCCGTGGGTATCCTGCAAACACGCGACATGGCCTCCGGGCCGGGAATCAGCGTCTATGACGCGGTGTCGGTCGACGGGAGCGCCGTACTGCACACGGAGTACCTGACCGCCGTCGACGGCCCCGAGAGCGCCTTCGAGGCCGTCAGCCGCCAGGCCAATTCCATGAGCGACGAGCAGAAGCGCAACCCCGCCGACGTGAATCAGGCCGTACTCTTCGCCGAAACCGCCGTCGCGGCGGCGGCGCGCAAGACTGACAACGCCCCGGTGATTCACATCAGCAGGGACACGCTGTCGGAGTTGGCGGAAACGGCGCGGGAAGTCCGCGACCGGGCCGCGCAGGCGCTTTCGGACGGCGGCGTAGCCGTCACGCGGACGCTCTCCGCAACCGCCACCGTCGAAACCTCCGCGAGCGCGTTCACACTCGTCATCCATTCGGATATACTGGATACGGCGGCGGATAAAATCCGGGTGGACGCGCCGGACTTCTCGATTACGTTCCGGCCCGACGATTTCCGCGCCGAACTCCGCCCCGACCCGGAAGACCCCGCCCCGCGTACGCTCTCGATTGGCGTCGCGATGACGCCCGGGGAGTACGAGCCGGGCACAACCGTGCCGATTCCGCGTGTCAAGATTGAAGTCCCCGACGGACAGCTCTCCGCGCCGCTGACGCTCTCGCTGAATCCGGGCAGTAACGAGCCGTCGACGCTGTCGGTCTACGGGGCCGCCGGGAAGAGCGCCGCGAGCAAGTACAATCCCGCCTCCCGCACCCTCGACGCCTGTCTCAACGCCAGCGACGTGTATACCTTCGGCAAGCGCAACGTATACTTCACCGACCTGACCGAGAAAGACCGCAAAGTCCGCACGGCTGTGGAGACCCTCGCGCGCGTGAACGTCGTCTACGGCTACCCCGACCACACGTTCCACCCCGAACGCGCCGTGACCCGTTCGGAGTTCGTGGCGTTCGTCATGCGCACGCTGGGCCGCGTCAACAACTCCCTGAAGTCGCCCTTTGTCGACGTGACCGAGGAGAACG
>CAMHBH010000175.1 GCA_946183175.1 uncultured Oscillibacter sp. | reverse complement strand
GTACCGGGAGAAGCTCTACCGCCGTATGAAAGAGGTCTTAGAAGATTCCACGATTGACGAACAGCGCATTCTCATGGAAGCGGCGCTGTACGCGGACAAAGTGGCCGTCGACGAGGAGACCGTACGCCTTCGGAGCCACGTTTCGCAGTTGCGCGAAATGCTCTCCGCCGACACCCCGCAGGGCCGCCGTATGGACTTTCTGATACAGGAGCTCAACCGCGAGGCGAACACCATCGGGTCAAAGTGCGTCGATACGGCTATCGCGCGCGTAGTCGTGGAGTTGAAGGCCGAGATTGAGAAAATCCGCGAGCAGACGCAGAATATCGAATAGGGCGCGGGGGGAAGTCATGACGCTTTACAATATCGGATTCGGCAGTTACGTCACGCGGGAACGCGTGATAGCGGTCGTCGGGCCGGATTCGGCACCCATGAAGCGCGTCGTACAGGAGAGCCGCGAGCGCGGCGCGCTCATCGACGCCACATTCGGCAGGAAAACCGCGTCCGTGTTCGTCATGGACAGCGGACACGTCGTCCTGTCGGCACTCCCCCCGGAGCGCTTCGCCGAACCCGAACCCGATACCCCTTGACATCCCGCGCGAAACGCCCCCTCCCCGCGCGGCGGGGAGACAAGGAACCCTGTCAGGCGCGGGAAAAGACTTGCCAATCAAAAACGAAAGGAGCGAGCGCATGAAAAAGGGCCGTTTGTTCATCGTCTCCGGGCCGTCCGGCGTGGGGAAAAGTACCGTCCTGAGGGCGCTTCTGGAACAGCGCGAGAACGCACGCTTTTCAGTGTCGGCCACGACGCGCCCCGCCCGCGAGGGCGAAATAGACGGCGTGGACTACCATTTCGTCGCCGAGGAGACCTTCCGCGACGGGATTGCCCGCGACGAGTTTTTGGAGTACGCCGAGTACGTCGGGCACTTCTACGGCACCCCGAAAAAGTTCGTGGAAGCCGCCCTCGACGCCGGACAGGATATCATCTTGGACATCGAAATACAGGGGGCCGCGCAGGTCGAAAAACGTTCCCCGGAGGCCGTAAGTATCTTCATCGGGCCGCCGAGCTGGGCCGAACTCGAACGACGCCTGACCGCCCGCGGAACCAATACCCCCGAGGACATACAGCGACGCCTTGCCCGCGCCAAGGTGGAAATACAGAACGCCTCCGCCTACGACTATTTCGTAGTCAACGGCAGTCTGGCGGAGGCCGTGCGCGAACTCGACGCCATCATGACGGCGGAGCACTGCAAGCCGAAAGATTTCCTGCCCCTGCTCGCCGACGCGTAAAACAGCCGTATCACGGCGGAAATGGAAGTGTATTTTTTATGATGCTCTACCCCGCAATGGGCGAACTCAGCGCCCAGATTCATAACCGCTACATGCTCGTCAATGTCGTTGCGCGGCGCGCGCGGCAGATTGCCGAGGCCTACGAGGAGGCACACCAGATTCTCGACGAGAAGCCCGTCACTATGGCCATCAACGAAGTCGCCGACGGGATTCTCGAAGACCCCGAACGGGTACAGGAAGCCGTCGAAACCGGCGACGCGGCACCGGATACCGGGGACGATACCGACGAAGAATAAGCCGGGAGGCGTGAGCGTGGAACTTGTGGAGATTGCGAAAGTAGCGGTCAGCGCCGCCCGGTATGATATCGACATCCCCTACGATTACCTGATTCCGGCGGAGTTCGCCGGGGAAGTCGCCCCGGGCGTGCGGGTGTCGATTCCGTTCGGGCGGGGGAACCGTATCTGCGAGGGCATGACGCTTTCCGTGGGGCGCGGGGCGAAAGTCGCGGGCTTAAAGGCGATTCTGGGCACGCTCGACGCCGCGCCCGTACTCGACGCCGGACAGCTCTCCCTCGCCCGCTGGATGAGACAGCGCTACTTCTGTACCCTCTACGACGCCATACACGCCATTCTCCCCGTGAATCTCTGGTACCAGATACGGGAATTTTGGTCTTTGACGGAACAATGGGAACAGTCCGAGGACGATATACGCTCCTGGAAGCACGGCGCGGAAATTCTCGACGCCATGCTCGCCAACGAGGGCCGCGCCGACATCGACACCCTGCGCGAAATCTGCGACAAGCCCCGGCAAGTCTTACGCGCCATGGAGGACGCCGGAGCCGTGCGGCACGAGGCCGACATCAAGCGCCGCGCGCCGTCCGACGCCCCCCGGCGTACCGACTGGAACGCGCGCGCCGTCGAACTGGCACTCCCCGCCGAGGACGCGCTTGTAGTCGCGGAACAGTCGCGCCGCCGCGCCCCGATTCGCTACGAGGTCACGAGACTGCTTGCGGCGTCGGGGCGGCTGTCGGTGTCGGAGGTGTGCTACTTCACGGGCGCGAGTTCTCGGATACTGAAAGAGATGGAGAAGGCCGGGACACTGGCCTTTTACGACACGGAGCCGCCGCCGCCCGAAATCCCCGACGCCCCGCCGCCGTCGCTGACGCTCAACGACGAGCAACAGGCCGCCTTCGACAAAATCGCGGGCCTCATGGACGCCGACGCCGCGAATGTCGTACTGTTGCAGGGCGTCACCGGGAGCGGAAAGACGCAAGTCTACCTTCGACTAGTACAAAAGGCGCTGGACATGGGCCGCACGGCCATGGTACTTGTACCGGAAATCATCCTGACGCCGCAAGTCATGGGCAAATTCCGGGCGTGTTTCGGGGAGGAAGTCGCGCTGTTGCACAGCGGCCTCAAACTCTCGGAGCGGCACGAACAGTGGAAGCGTGTCCGGACGGGCGCGGCGCGCGTCGTACTCGGCACGCGTTCCGCCGTATTCGCGCCCCTGCGGAATCCTGCCCTGATTGTCATGGACGAGGAACAGGAGGGAAGTTACGATTCCCAGAACGTCCCGCGCTACCGGACACGCGATGTCGCGAAATATTTGTGTGTGCGCAACCGCGCCACGCTGTTACTCGGTTCCGCGACGCCGTCCGTGGAGACCGCCTGCGAGGCCCGGACGGGCCGTTACCACTACGCCGCGCTCCCCCACCGCTATAACGCCCGCGCCCTGCCGCAAGTCCTGATTAGTGACTTAAAAGAAGAACTCCGCGCGGGCAATGCGGGCCTGATTGGGCGCGACTTACGCCGGGAACTGTCGGCGAATATCGAGCGCGGGGAACAGAGTATTTTGTTTCTGAACCGCCGCGGAACAAGCCGGATGTTGCTGTGCATGGAGTGCGGACATGTCCCGGAGTGTCCGCGCTGTAGCGTGCCCATGACGTACCACGCCGCCAACAACCGCCTCATGTGCCACTACTGCGGGCATTCCGAACGCGGTATGGAGGAGTGTCCGGACTGCGGCGGGCCGTTGCGGCACGTCGGCGCGGGGACGCAGAAAGTAGAAGAGGAACTTCGGGCGTTGTTCCCTGATTCGGAAGTCCTGCGCATGGACGCCGATACCGCC
>CAMHBH010000174.1 GCA_946183175.1 uncultured Oscillibacter sp. | reverse complement strand
GACTTGATTCCCCGGCGGGTTACTTTGCGCCGTACCGCTTATTTATCGCTTACTGCTATAGAGCGGCCCGGGCGGCTTTCCGCTTGCGCTTGTTCTCGTACATCCGCTTGTCCGCGCGGCGCGTCACGTCGCCTACGCAGGAATCCGTGTTCGGGTTGAACTCCGCGATTCCCATCGAAATGCGTGTCTGCTCCCAGGGCTCGCGCGCGGAGGCGCAAATTTCGGCGTTCCCCGCGTCAAAAAGGCGGATAAGCGCGTTCCGGTTGCGATAGTCGTCGTGTTGCAGGATGACCGCGAACTCGTCCCCGCCGATTCGGAATACGGGACTGTGCTGGAATACGCGGCAGATAAGCGCGCTGGCGGTTTGCAGGTAAATATCGCCCTTGTCATGCCCGTACTGGTCGTTGATGGTTTTCAGGTTGTCGCAGTCGAACACGCCCACCGCGAACCTCGGACTGTCCGGGGCGCGGAACAGCGTCTCCTCCAGCTCCCGGACGTAGATGTCAAAGGCCCCTTTGTTGCGGACGGAAGTCAGCGCGTCGGCGTAGGCCCGGTTGCTCAAATCGCCGATATGGACTTTCAGGTGCCGGATGAGGCGGCGGAACGCGGAGGTCAGGATTCCAAGCTCGTCGTTTCCGGTGTAGTTCAGCTCAAAGTCGTAATTGCCCGCGTTGAGCTGTCCGGCGGCCTCGGTGAGTTCCCGCAGGGGGCGGGTGATGTGGTCGGTCAGGCGCATGCTCAGCAGGACGAAGGACGCAAGCAGGACGACGGACACGGTGAAAATCCTGTAAATCAGGCGCTGCCAGGCACCGTTGATTTCCGACGCGGGAACTGTCACGTTCAGGCGCATTCCGTTGCTCAACGGCAGGCAGACCGCCAGTTTTTCGACGCCCTCGAACGTGTACCGGACGCGGACACCGTCGCCGAGTAGGCCTTCCGGGACTTCCGGCCTGTCTTCCGCAACGTCAATGCGCGGATGACAAATCAGGTTCCCTTGCGCGTCGTTGAGGAAGGCGTAGCCGTTCTCGTAGAGCCTGATATGGTTCACCTGCCGGGCCACGGTGGCGTAGTCGATTTCGATTCCGACCACGCCGACGAAACGCCCCTCCCGGTAAATGGGGACATTGTAGGAAATTACGCGCATGTTCAGGTTATCCGTGACGTAGGGCGAAAGCCAGACGGGCTTTCCGGTGGCCTTCGGGACGGTGAACCATACTAATTTAGAGGTGTCGGTCGTGTCATAGCGGCTGATGTCCGTCACTTCGCGCTCGCGGAAGGTTTCGCCGTCCAGGTTGTCGTACCAGAAGCCGCGCACGCTCCCGGAGACCTCCGGGTCGATTCGATAGTAGTAAGTCAGGACGCCGTTGGTTTTGTACGCCGTCCTTTCAAAAATCGCGCGGACGCGGTCAATATGGCGTTGGAGTTCGTCGGGCTCCAGTCCCCCGATGTCCGATTCCACGAACGAGGAGACCATTTCGACGGACTGCTCTACGCTTTGAAAGTAGGAATCGAGATTCTTTTGCCCGGTCTCGCAGAGGAGGGAAAGAATCTGATTGGCGTCGCTGCTGCCGATTTGCCGGACGGCGGAGACGCTCAGGAGCGTGGCGGCAGTGATGGAGGCAACGATTGCGCATACCGTCAGGAGCGTGGTCTTGATTTGTATCGAGTGCATAAGCAATCACCTGTCAGAGAAGTACATGTTATTCTATAGCGTCACTATACCACACCCGGCTATGGATTTCCATAGATTCCGCAAAGATTGAGGCGAAATCCAGGAAAATTTTCTAACTGGAAAAATCTCCCTTCCCCGGAAGCGGGGGCAAAGACGCGAAAAGGGCCGCCCCGCTTTTCGGGACAGCCTTTTTCGTCATGTCCGTACGCTTGCGCAGAGTGCGCGCGTGTTTGCGTCTATCGCGAATACTTTGGCGTAGTGGAACGCGCGGCCAAACCGGAACGTGTACGGCCCTTCCTCACCGACCGGGAGGCTTTGCAGCGTAATAAGTCGGTCGCCCTCGTCGTAAATCGCGCAAATCAGGGACGCGTCGGGTTCGGAGCAGGTCAGCGTGACGGTGACAGCCGTATCGTCGACGGCGACATCCTCAATGGAGGCGCTTACGGAAGTACGGTAGCGCGCCGTGTAGCTCGCCGCGCCGCTGACGGGTGCCAGCGCCGGCGTCCATCCGGCCAGGATATAGCTTTCCCCGTCCGTCGATTCCCGCCGGGGGGCCTCGCCGTCGTAGGCCGGAACCCGCCCGTACGGGACTTCTGTCGTGCCCAGCGCGGTACCGTCCTCGTCGAGCCAGGTAATGGTATACCTTCTCAGGGTCTGCGTGTAGGCCGCTTCGTAGGTCATGTCTTCGTGAATCGGGCGGGGGGTCGTTTTCCAGCCGGAGAACTCGTACTCGTATCTGTCATCCGTTGCCTTGACGGGCGTCTCTCCGTTGTATTCGGGCGTCTCGCCGTAGGCCACCTCGTCCGTTCCCAGCA
Organism: uncultured Oscillibacter sp.; assembly: GCA_946183175.1. GTDB lineage: Bacteria > Bacillota > Clostridia > Oscillospirales > Oscillospiraceae > Oscillibacter. Next base: position 990 of record CAMHBH010000174.1, on the reverse strand, counting down.
CTGTACCGTCTTCGTCGCGCCAGGTCACGGTGAGGGTTCTGGCGGCCGTGCTGTAAGTCGCCATATAGGTCGCGTCGCCGCTGGCCGTCGTGACTTCCGGCGTCCATCCGGTAAACGTGTAGGCGTTCGCGCCTGACGGGGGCCGTTCGGGGGTCTCGCCGCCATAGACGGGCGTCTGTCCGAGCCTGACGCGTTCATTGGTTTCCAGGGCCGTACCGTTGTAGTTGAGCCAGGTCACGGTGCAGAGTATAGAAATCGAGTTGTAGCGCGCCGTATAGGTCGCCGCGCCGCTGACGGGCGCAAGTTCCGGCGTCCACCCGGCGAACTCATAACGGAATTGTTCGTCCGTCGCCTTGACAGGCGTCTCGCCGCTGTACTCGGGCGTCTGCCCGTACGGGACTTCCTGCGTGGTCAGCGTGGTACCGTCCTCGTTGGCCCATGTAATCGTATAGGGGCGCGGCGTCCAATGCGCGTAGAGCGTCACGTTCCCGCTCAGTTGAACCGTAGAGGAAGCGGTGACTGCCATGCCGCCGCTCCGGTTCGTGTACCAGCCGTCGAATGTGTACCCCTCCCGGACAGGCACGGGCAGTTCTCCATAGAGCTGTCCGGCTGTGACGGCTTTCTGGGAGGGCGTTACAGTGCCGCCCGCGGCGTTAAATGTGACAGCTCGCTCCGCGCCGTCTACGTAGTCCTCCGGCCCATACCAAACCGCCGTGATTTCGGTATCCGCATTCAGGGTAATGGTGTCGCCGGGGTTCTTCGTCTCCTCGCCAACGCGCCAATGGCGGAAGGTGTAACCCTCCCGGGGATGGAAGGTATCCGCGTCCGGAAGCGTGTACTCGGAACCCGTCGCCCGGGATTCCGTTTGTGCGGTGTCGGCACTGCCCGTCCCCGGATTCAGCGTCACCGTCACCGGGTCGTACCAAACCGCCGTGATTTCGGTATCCGCATTCAGGGTAATGGTGTCGCCGGGGTTCTTCGTCTCCTCGC
>CAMHBH010000173.1 GCA_946183175.1 uncultured Oscillibacter sp. | reverse complement strand
GCCTACTTCCGCGCTTGACCCGGAAATGGTCGGGGAAGTGCTGGAAGTCATGAAACAGCTCGCCGACGAGGGTATGACGATGGTCGTCGTAACCCACGAAATGGGCTTTGCGCGGGAGGTGGGCAGCCGGATATTGTTCATGGCCGGCGGCAAAGTATTGGAGGAAGGCCCCCCGGCGGCGCTGTTCGGCAGTCCGGCACACCCGCGCCTGAAAGATTTCCTCAGCAAGGTACTTTAGGCCTACAGGATGGAAGGAGACGAGTTTATGTCATTCAGCAGTTTCGCGTTTGGTACGCTGTCGGACGGGACGCCCGTCACGGCGTACCGCCTCGAAAACGCCGGGGGCGCGTCCGTGACCGCGCTCGACTACGGCGCGATTTTGCAGTCGCTGTGCGTGCCGACCCGCGACGGCTCCATGCTCGACGTGCTCCTCGGCTACGACAACCCGGGGCAGTACGAGACCCTCGGCGGACACCTCGGCGGTACGCTCGGGCGCGTCGGGAACCGTATCGGGGGCGCGTCGTTCTCTCTGAACGGCGTCACCTACAATCTGGTCAAGAACAACGGGGAAAACCACATTCACGGCGGAATCAAGGGCTTCGACCACCGCATGTGGACGGCGGAACCGCACGACGACCGGCTCGTATTCCGACGCGTGTCCCCGGACGGCGAGGAGGGCTACCCCGGAAACCTCTCCGTACAGGTCACGTTTACGCTCGGCGACGACAACCGACTGAGTATCGCCTACGACGCCGACACCGACAAGGATACCGTGGTAAACCTGACGAACCACGCGTATTTCAACCTCAACGGCGGCGGCCCGGCGATGGGCCACGTATTGCAGATTTTCTCGGAGCGTATCACGGAGAGCGACCCGACCGGACTGCCCACCGGGAAAATACTCGACATCACCGGGACGCCGTTCGACTTCCGCGAACCCCGTACTGTCGGTTCTCAAATCGACGCCGACGATATCCAGCTCAAAAACGGCAAGGGCTACGACCACAATTATATTATCGCCGTGAAGCGCGCCGCCGTACTCTACAGCGCCGACACGGGACTTGAAATGACCGTGGAGACCGACTGCCCCGGCATGCAGTTCTATACCGCCAACGGCCTCGGCGAACGGCCTGGAAAGTACGGCATGCTCCACCCGCGGGAGGGCGTCTGTTTTGAGACACAGCTTTTCCCGAACGGCACGAACTGTTACGGGTTCCCCTCCCCGATTCTGCGGGCCGGACAACATCTGCATTCCGAAACCGCGTACGCCTTCCGCGTGCGCTGATACTAGCAAAGGACTGATACCATGACGAAAATTGACATCATCTCGGGCTTTCTGGGCGCGGGGAAAACGACCCTCATTAAAAAGCTGTTGGCGGAGGCCTTCCCCGGCGAAAAAGTCGTGCTCATCGAGAACGAGTTCGGGGAAATTAGCATTGACGGCGGCTTTCTGAAAGAATCCGGCGTACAGATTTCGGAGCTGTCTTCGGGCTGTATCTGCTGTACGATTGTCGGCGACTTCAGCAAGGCCCTCGTAGACGTGCGGGAGCAGTTCCACCCCGACCGCGTACTGATTGAGCCGTCCGGCGTGGGCAAGCTCAGCGACGTGATAGTAGCCGTCAAGGGCGTGGACGCCCCCGGCATGGAGCTTAACAGTTACGTGACCGTCGCCGACGCCACGAAAGCGAAAACCTATATGAAGAACTTCGGCGAGTTCTACAACAACCAGGTGGAATCCGCCGGGACGATTGTCCTTTCGCGGACGCAGAAGCTGTCGCAGGAGAAATTAGAGGCTGTGGTGGCGCTGTTGCGGGAGAAGAACCCGGACGCGGCGATTCTCACGACGCCCTGGGACGAGTTGGACGGCAAGACGATTCTGGCGGCAATGGAGAAGGTGTCGCTGGCGGAGGAACTGCTGGCGAAAATGCGCGCGGAACACGAGGCGGAGGAAGCCGAACACCATCACGACCACGACGGCGACGAACACGAGCACCATCACCATCATGAGCATGACGAGGAGCACGAGCACCATCATGAGCATGACGACGAGGAACACGAGCACCACCACGACCACGAACATGACGAGGAGCACGAACACGAGCACCACCATGAACACGACGAACACCACCACGAGCACGGACACCATCACCATCACCACCACGCCGACGAGGTATTCGCGTCGTGGGGCAGGGAGACGCCGAAAGTATTCGCCAAGGCGGAGCTTGAGCGTATCCTGACGGCGCTGGACGGCGGCGGCTACGGGAAGATTCTCCGGGCCAAGGGCATTGTCAACGGCGGCGACGGGCAGTGGCTGGAGTTCGACTACGTGCCGGAGGAGTGGGAAGTCCGCGACGGACACCCCGATTACACGGGCCGTCTGTGCGTCATCGGCGCGGAACTCGACGAGCACAAGCTGTCCGGGCTGTTCGGACTGTGAGCGTAAGGAAGTGGTTTCATGTCGGACATTCCTGTCTATCTGGTAGCGGGGTTTCTGGACGCCGGGAAGACGAATTTTATCAACGGCATTCTGGAGGACGGCTTCGCGCGGGAGGGCAAGACGCTTCTTATCCGCTGTGAGGAGGGGGAAGAAGAGTACAGTCCCGCCGCCCTGCGCGGGGTGGACGTGGTGGACGTAGAGGACTTGCAGGAGCTGTCGCCCGATTCCTGCCGGAAGTGGGAGAGGCAGTACCGCCCCGTACAAGTCCTGATTGAGTACAACGGGATGTGGCAGTTCGCGCCGTTGTTCGAGAGCGTCTTCCCGCCCAATTGGATTCTCTACCAGATTATGACCTTTGTGCAGGCGTCGACGTTCGACCTGTACGCGAAAAACATGGGTCAGCTCATGATGGAGAAGATTACCAACGCGGATATGATAGTATTCAACCGCTGTACGCCCGAACTGCGCGATTCCCTGCGGAAGCGCAATCTGCGGATGGTCAACCGCCGCGCGGAAATCTGGCTGGAGAACGAGGACGGAAGCAGTGAGAACTACTTGACCGGGGACGAGTGCCCCTTCGACCTGTCACAGGATGTCGTGGAGATTCCCGACGAGGACTACGGCGTGTGGTACGTGGATGTCATGGACCATCCGGAGCGCTACGCCGGGAAGCTCATGCACATGAAATTGTTGATGTGCCACTCGAAGCGCATGCCCGGGGTACACTGTCCGGGACGCTTCGCCATGGTCTGTTGCGCCAACGACGTGCAGTTCCTCGGACTGGTGGCCAAGGGCGACAATCTGGAACAGTACCGCGACCGCGACTGGGTGGAAGTCAAGGCGCGTATGGCCGTCGAAACTCATCAGGCCTACAAGGGCAAGGGCCCGGTCATGAGGATTCTTTCGATAGCGCCCTGTGAAAAACCCGCGGAGGAAGTCGTAACTTTCTGAGCGGAGCGTAGAAATCAGCGTGATTTCTATCAGAAGTCACGCTGATTTTGATAGAATGTACAAATATTTCCTGTTATCTTGTTGAGTTTGTCGATTTACGGGGCGGTTATTTGCGGCTATAATGAGTTCAGTAT
>CAMHBH010000172.1 GCA_946183175.1 uncultured Oscillibacter sp. | reverse complement strand
CCCCGCCGGAAGCGTTCCCGGGGTACTCGTCGGAGACGTTCGACACGCAAGAGGCCGAACGCCTTTTCGCGGCGGAAGTCACGGAGACGCCGGAAGCCCCGCCGGAAGCGTTCCCGGGGTACTCGTCGGAGACGTTCGACACGCAAGAGGCGGCGGAGCGCTTCTTTGATACATTCGCGACGGAATCATCCGCGCCCGCAAAAGCGGAGACCGTAGCCGACGCGACAGCGCCGGAAGCCGTAGCGGAGACAGCGACGGCGGAAACGGTCGCGGAGAGCGTCGCGCCGGAAGTCGTAGCCGATACGGCGGCGGAGACCGTAGCCGGGGCGACGGCGGCAGAGACCACGACGGAGGCGGAGACGGTAGCCGCGCCGCCCGTGCGTGTACGGCACGAGAAGCCGCCGACGTTCTGGCAACGCCTGTTCGGGCGCGGAAAGTCCCGCAGGAGGGCCAAAGAGCCCGAACAGGATACCGAACCGCGTTCTGTATCGCTGGAAGAGGTCGTAGGCAACACCGTCGACGCGGTCAAGGCCGACGCGGTGCTGGATGGACACGGCGCGCGGCGTTCGCTGTTCTCGCGGCGGCGTCTGGAGGACACCGGCGACGAACTCCTCGAACCCGTACACCCCGAAATCGTCGGGCCCGAGCCCGATTTGAAGACCGCCGCCGAGGAGGCGCGCCGGGAGTACGTCAAGCGCGTGGAGGGACTTCTGCCCGCGCTTGTCCCCGCGCTCCTGCCCCTGCTGGTACTCATTCTCGAAACCATCGGCCTGCGCTTCCCGTTCCTGACCGGGAATATGCTTCTCCGCCCGCTCTTACTGTTCGGCTGTCTGTGCGCGACGCTGTGGCTGTGCCGGAGCGTCTTCACGGACACCCGCTGTACGGGTACGTTCCTGTGCGGGGTGTCGGCGGTGGCGGCGGCGCTGGACTGCCTGACCATGCCCTTCCTGCACGGGCGGAGTCTGGCCGAGCCCTATGGCGCTGTGGCGTGTCTGGCCCTGCTGGCCGCGAAACTCGGTTCCAGTCTGGAAAGCCACGGCACCTACGACACGTTCCACACGGCGGGCCTCGACCGGAATCCGCCGTACCTGGTCACGAACACCGTCCGCGGGACGTGCAAACAGCGCGGGGCCGTCACGGGGTTCTATACCTCCACGCTGGCGCAGAACTTCTCCACCCGCTGGCAGACGATATCCCTGCCCGTGACGCTGGCGGCAAGCCTTGTCTTCGCGGCGCTCAGCTCCATCGGACAGGAGCGCGGCGGCGACTTCCTCCTCAACTGGTCCGCGATTCTCGCGGCGGGCGCGACACTCGTACTCCCCTTCTGCTGGGGCCTGCCGTGGGCGCGGCTGGCGGCGCGTCTGAAAAAATCCGGCTGTGCGATTGCCGGCTGGCGCGGGGCCGAGCAGATGTCGCGCAAGAAAAAGATGATTGTCACCGACGGCGACCTGTTCCCGCCGGGGGCCGTGCGCCTGGAAGACGTGCGGCTGTACGAGGAGGAAATGCAAGTCGTGGTATCCATCACGGCGAGCATGATTCGGGAATCCGGGTGCGGACTGGAACGTATCTTCGACGACCTGCTCAAGAGTGAAGGCGGGGAGTACCTGTCAATCCGCGACTTCCATTTCTACGAGGACGGCGGATTCTCCGGGGATATCGGGGAGGACAAAATTCTGCTGGGTACTTCGTCCTTCCTGCGCAAGATGTCGGTACGCTTCCCGGGCGACTTCTATTTCCCGATGGGGCTGTACCTGTCGGTCAACGGCGAACTCGCCGCGACCTTCGCGCTGAAATACGAGGCCATGGAAAACGTGGACTTCGCGCTCCGTACTATGCGGCGCAGCCATGTGACGGCGATTCTTGCCGCGCGCGACCCGAATCTGACCCCGAAACTGTTACAGCGCGTATTCCGACGTAGAATCGACGTGGAATACCCCGGATTAAACAACCGTATCGCGTTGAGCGCGGCGCGGCCCAATCAGGAAATCCCGCGCGGGCTGTTATTCCGGGAAGGCCTCCCGCCCTACGCCGAAATCATGACGGGCAGTCTGCGCCTGTGCGCCGGGGTGCGGCGCTCGACACGGCTGGCGCTCTTCGGCAGTATCGTCGGGACGCTGTTGTCCTTCTACCTGGTCTATCAGGCGAAATACTATCTGCTCTCCCCGCTGAACTTACTGCTCTTCCTGATTCTCTGGACTGTCCCGACTGTCCTGCTCATGGACTTGTCCTGAAAAAAACTTTCCTCGCGTGTACTCCGGTTTTGAAAATTCGTTCAGTCAGGAAGCGCGTAATGGACGGCCTTAGAGGCTGTTCGCACAGAATCCCGTACAGACTTCGTTCTATACGGGATTCTGTATTTCATTCTACTGAAAAGTATGCTATGATATGCCCTACGCCGTCCGTGCGGCGGCGAAAACCGGAAGGAGACAGTTTATGACTAGCGCGCAATTTCTCATTATCTCGACCATTGTACTCTACCTGATGAGTATGGTCTTCATCGGCGTATGGTTCAGCCAGCGCGGGAGCGGCGACAACGCGCACGAGTTCTACTTAGGCGGGCGGAAACTCGGGCCCGTCGTCACGGCCATGAGCGCGGAGGCGTCGGACATGAGCAGTTACCTGCTGATGGGCCTGCCGGGCCTCGCGTACCTGTGCGGAATCGCGGAAGTCGGCTGGACGGCCATAGGCCTCGCCGTCGGGACGTACATCAACTGGTTAGTGGTAGCGCGCCGGATACGCCGTTACTCGTCCAGACTGGGCGCAATCACGTTGCCGGAGTTCTTTTCCCGGCGCTACGGCGACACGAAAAATGTCCTGTCGTGTATCGCGGCCCTCGTGATTCTGATTTTCTTCATCCCCTACACCGCTTCCGGCTTCAAGGCCGTCGGGACGCTCTTCAATAGCCTTTTCGGCGTCGAATACCACCTCGCCATGGTCGTCGGCGCGGTCATCATTATCGCCTATACGGTACTCGGCGGCTTCCTCGCCGTCTCCACGACCGACTTGATTCAAAGTATTTTCATGACAATCACGCTCGTCGTGGTGGTCTTCTTCGGAACCGCGCAGGCGGGCGGCATGGGCGTCGTCATGGAGAACGCCCGCGCCCTGCCCGGGTACCTCAATCCCGTACAGGGCTACGACCACGCCACGGGCGCGGCGTCCTCCTTCGGCGGACTGAGTATCGTTTCCACGCTGGCCTGGGGCCTCGGCTACTTCGGAATGCCGCATATCTTACTCCGCTTCATGGCAATCGAGGACGAGGAAAAGCTGTCGGTGTCGCGGCGAATGGCGTCGGTGTGGGTGGTGCTGTCGATGGGAATCGCGGTGCTGATTGGAATCATCGGCTATAGCGTCTCCGCCGCCGGGCGTATTCCCGCGCTGACCACCTCCGCCGATTCGGAGACGGTCATTGTCAAGCTGGCCGACCTCATGAGCCGCCACAGTATCCCGCTGGCGGTCATGGCGGGTATCATTCTGGCGGGCATTCTCGCCGCGACGATGTCGACCGCCGATTCGCAACTCTTAGCCGCCGCGTCGAGCGTGTCGCAGGATTTGCTGAGCGACTTCTTCGGCGTCAAACTCAGCGCGGCGGCGTCGATGGTCGTCGCGCGCGCGACGGTGATTTGTATCGCGGTCGTGGGCGTATTTCTGGCGTGGAATCCGGAAAG
>CAMHBH010000171.1 GCA_946183175.1 uncultured Oscillibacter sp. | reverse complement strand
AAAGCCGTCATTCCCCGCGCAGCGCTCCTCCGGCGTCGCCGATACGTACATCTCCAACAGCCCTTCCCATTCCTTCTCGTCCTCGCTGTTCCAGTATTCGCCCACGAGTTCGAGTTCGGCCCGGTTCAGCTTGTCGAACTCTATCTCTTTCCCTGTCAGTACGTTGTCGGCCAAGTCCTTCGTCAGCCGGTTCAGACGCGGTTCGGCCTCCTTGCCGTAGGCCCACAAGAACGCCTCCACGGCGGCGTTGCCGCGCCGTTTCGACGCCTTCTCACTGCTCCATTCCAGCGGGTACGGCGGCGTCAGGCCTCCGGCGTTCAGGGCCTGCGTCAGCCGTTGCCGTACTACGTCCTCGTCAATCAGCGCCCCCGCGCCGTAGTTCATAAACTGTTCGTTGACGGCGGCGGCGTGTCCGGCGAGGAAGAAGGCGATTCCCTTTTTGCGCAGATTCCGGTAGAAGTGCAACAGCCGTTCCGCCGCGAAGGAATCGACCGACAGCACCCCCGTGACTACGACGACCGTCGTATCGGGGCGGATTGCCGCCAGCAGGTCACGCTCGAAGCCGTCGATTGTGGCGAAGAACAGCGGCCCGTTGAACTGGTAAAGCACGGTGTGCTGGATAGGCCGCGCGTGGGGCGTCTTTTTGAGGTCGAAGAACCCCTCGTGGCCCTCCATACAGCCCAGGAAGTAACTCGGCTGCGCGGAGACCTCCATCGTAAAGGACGCGAACGACAGCACGACGCCCACGAGGACGCCTTCCGCGAGGCCCAGCATTTCCGCCGCGAAGGCCGCCATAAAAATCATGAAGTTCGGGCGGTCCATGCGCCAGAAGCGCCACGCGAGGTCAAATTCGAGGATTGTACCCAGGGAGCCGATGACGATACCCGTCAGAATCGGCACGGGCAGGAGCGGCAAAAGCGGCGTACCGAACAGCAGGAACAGCGCCATTGTCGCGCACATCGAAACGCCCATCCACTGACTGCTTACGCCTAATTTGTTGGCGCGGTTGCTCCGCGACAGGCTACCGATTACGGGACTACTCCCGACGAGCGCGGCGGCGAGATTCCCGGCGGCGAAGGCTAACAACTCCCGTTGCTTGTCAATGCGTTCGTCGTGGTGCCGCGCGAACTCCCCCGTAGACACGAGCGTTTCGGCGGCGATAACCAGCGCCACGGCGAGGGAATCAATAATCAGGGCCTCCGTGTGGCGGGACAGAACCGCCCAATCCGGGACAATCAGCGGGGGCAGTCCGGCGGGGACATCGCCGACGAGCGCGACGCCGTAGCGGTCGAAGTGAAACACGGCATTGAGCGCGATTCCCGCGAACATCAGCACCACCGACATACTGACTTTCGTCTGACGCCGGGCCAGCAGGATAATAACGACCGTCCCGAGGCCCAGCGCGAAGGACAGCGCGTGGAAACCGGACAATTCCCGGAACAAATGGGCCAGCAGGACGGGGGCGCGGCCTCTCGCGACAGTCCCGCCGAACAGGCTCGGGAACTGCGTCAGAATGACGACGGTCGCGATACCCGTCACGCACCCGCCGAGCACCGCTTCCGAGACGAATTTCGCGAAGCGTCCGCCGCCGAGTAACCAGAACAGCGTCAGCCACAACCCGACGAGGCACGTAATCACCGCCATGACGGCGGGGGCGTCGGCACTCCCGGGAGCCGCGCCCAATTCGGGCAAGAGCGTCGCGACGAGGGCGGCGGGCGCGGCGTCGACGCCGAACACAATCCGCGGCGAACTCGTCAGCAGACTGTAGGCCAGTACGGGCAACAGGGAGCCGTAGAGGCCGTAATGCGGGGGCAGTCCGGCGACTTGCGCGTAGCCCATCGAGAGGGGTATCGAGAGAAACGCAATCACGACGCCGATTAGGAGGTCTTTCACGAGGGCGCGCCGGTCTTGTACTCTGAATTGTTCCATGCGTGGTCTCCTCTCAATTTGTACGCCCTCCCACGTTTCCGGGGAGGGCTTGCGCGGGTTATCGAACCGCCGCCTCAAAGGGGCCGCACAACGGACGGCATACGGTATCGAACAGCGTAACGCGAGCCGTTGCCGCGTTCGCGGGGACGGAACTTGTCACCGTTCCGGCGTTGGCGGACACGCCCCGCACATCCGCCGAGACAAATTTCTGGTTTGCGTCGAAGTAGGCCACCGCGAATGTCGCGGCACCGGAGTTCGTCAGCGTCACGGACAACTGTCCACTTGTACCCGGCGCGGCGGCGGTTATCGCGTATGAGACGGGCGCGGCCTTATAGGTAAAGTAACCGGGCGCGGACGGCGCGTCGATGCGGGCGTATTCCTTATCGGTATGGCTTTCGCTGAATCGGGTTCCGTTGCCGCCCACAAGGGACGTACAGCCCGCGAACATATCGTTACTTCCCCTCACGGACGCGGTTGTGAACCTGTCAGAGACGTAAATTGTCGTCAGGTTGGGACTGTCTTCAAACATATATGTCATGGTCGAGGCTTTGACGGTATCGAAGCTGGACAAGTCAAGCACCGTAAATCCGTCACAGTGGCCAAACATAGCGTCCATACTTATGACGTTGGCAGTGTCGAAGTGGGACAGGTCAAGCGCCGTCAGTCCGCTACAGTAGCCAAACATAGTAACCATGTGCCTGACTTTAGCGGTATCGAAGCGGGACACGTCCAGTTCCGTCAGTGTTTCACAATCATAAAACATACCGTACATCGTTGTAACGTTGGCGGTATTGAAGTGGGACACATCCAGCGCCGTCAGCGCTTTACAGTAGGCAAACGTATATTCCATATTCGTGACGTTGGCGGTATCGAAGCGGGATACGTCCAGCGTCGGCAGTCTCCAACAGCCAGAAAACGTATAGGACATATCTGTGACGTTGGCGGTATTAAAGTGGGACACGTCCAACTCTGTCAGCCACAAACATCCACAAAACATATGGTTCATATCCGTTACGCTCGCGGTATCCAGATTTTGGATGTTGTCCACGCGTTCCAGATGTAAGCAATCATCAAACCAGTACGCCGTAGAAACCGGGCTGACCCTAGTCGCAAACGACACAACGCGTACCGATGTCCGCTCATCGTACCATGGCGCGCGGGAATCATAGGTATAGACCGCAGTCAAATCGACCGCATACGTATTTGTGGCCGTGCGTCCGGATTCGGGCGTGTTGCCGTTCTGAAAGACCAGCGTGCCGTCGTCGTAGAGAATCGCGTATACGTCATTCGTTGCGCGTCCCGTCGCCGGGAGCAACAGCGCGAACACGAATAATGCCGCAAGAATGCCGAGTACGTTCTTTTTCATATTGCGTCTCTCCTTTCTTGTTGCCCCCTCCGGCGTGGCGCGGGGAGGGGGCTTTTTCGTGTCAAATGTCCATTTTGCGCTTACCGCCGAGGAAATAGGGGAGTTCCTTCCCCTCCTGCTTCCAGTGCGTGTACTCCGAAATCGCGGCGAAGAGTACGTCGCCGGACGAGTTCAGCGCGGTTTCGACGCTGTCCTGAATCACGCCGATAATGAAGCCCACGCCCACAACTTGCATTGCGACATCGTTGGAAATCTCGAAGAGCGAACAGGCCATAGGAATCAGCAGTAACGAGCCGCCCGCGACGCCCGACGCCCCACACGCCGCCATAGTCGCCAGTAAGCTCAGCACGAGCGCCGACGGAAAGTCCACGGCGATTCCGACCGTATTCGCCGCCGCGAGCGTCATGACGGAGATAGTCACGGCGGCGCCGTCCATGTTAATCGTCGCGCCGAGCGGGATGGAGACCGAGTACGTTTCGCGGTCAAGCCCGAGGCGTTCG
>CAMHBH010000170.1 GCA_946183175.1 uncultured Oscillibacter sp. | reverse complement strand
GCGCCACCTTGCCAAGGTGGAGGTAGCGAGTTCGAGCCTCGTTGCCCGCTCCATTTTTTTACCCGTCCCCCGGTGACATAGCCAAGTGGTAAGGCAAGGGTCTGCAAAACCCTGATTCCCCGGTTCAAATCCGGGTGTCACCTCCACGCGAAGCCTCCGAAGCCACGCGGTTTCGGAGGCGCTTTCGTTGCCACAAATGCGTTATTCACGGATTTCATTTCTGTTTTTCAAGGGGGTAGTCAGCAATTCTTTCCCCTCTGTAGCTCTTACAACAGTGGTTTTGCTGTCAGTATCTGTAATAGTCCACGTTCCCCTTCCTGGTTCTTTAACAATGGTATGCGATACTCCGTCAGAGGTCTCAATGCGCGTAACTTCACGGCCTGTCGGCGTTGTGTTTACGTTTTCGCTCACAGTCTCACCTCCTTTCCACTGTATTCTATCAACGCAATGAACTTTTATCAATATGCGACTTTGTGAAATTTCCCCTTGCATTCCCCGCCGGAATGTGCTACAATGCAATCAACATACGGAGCGGTATCGAAGTGGTCATAACGGGCCTGACTCGAAATCAGGTAGGGAGCTAATCCCTCGTGGGTTCGAATCCCACCCGCTCCGCCAATCCGCAGGACGGCCAATCGGTAAGATTGGCCGTCTTTTTTGTTTCCGGAGGTGTGACGCGTGAAAATTCTGGTCGTGGACGACGAGAAAACTTTGGTCAAGGGAATCAAATTCAACCTCGAAAACGAGGGCTACGCCGTGGAGTGCGCCTACGACGGCGCGACGGCGGTCGAACTGGCCCGGGACGCCGGGTGTGACCTGATAATCCTCGATGTCATGATGCCCGAGCTGGACGGGCGCGAGGCCTGTATGAGAATCCGCGAGTTCTCCAACGTGCCGATTATCATGCTCACCGCCAAGAGCGAGGACAGCGATAAACTCATGGGCTTTGAGTGCGGGGCCGACGACTACATTACGAAGCCTTTCAACATTCTGGAACTCAAGGCGCGCGTGCGGGCCTTACTCCGCCGCGCCGCCCGTACACAGGAAGCCGTACTCACGGCGGGCAACCTCTCCCTGAACACCGAGGAGCGCGTCGCCGTGCGCGACGGGCGAACCATCGACCTCACCGCCAAGGAATACGACCTCATAGAACTGCTCATGCGCAACCCGCGACGCGTCTACAGCCGCGAAAACCTCATGAACATCGTCTGGGGCTACAGCTACACCGGCGATTACCGTACCGTTGATGTCCATATCCGCCGCCTCCGGGAGAAGCTCGAAGAGAATCCCGCGACGCCCGAACACATTATGACGAAGTGGGGGGTTGGTTACTATTTCAAGGCATAGCCGCCGCGCGCGCAAGCGTAACAGGAAACGTTTCTGGGACAGTTTACAAGTACAGTTCGGGGTCTCCTATATCCTTATCCTCGCGGCGGTGCTGATTCTGTTGAATACGTACCCGCTGTTCGTGTCGGAGAACATGGTCTTCCGCTCGAAAGAGAGTTCCATGCTGTCGGCGGTGTCGGTACTCGTCTCGTCGCTGTCGGGCCTCGACCACCTCAACGAGGAGAACGTGTCGGCGGTCATGCCCGCCGCCGAGGAGAGCGGACAGAGCCGGATTCTGATTGCCAACGCCGCCGGGCGCGTCCTCTACGACACCCGCGAGACACAGGAAGCCGTCGGGAATTACGTCTTCTACACGGAATTAGTCCTTGCGCTGTCGGGGAACGACGCCTTCAGTTGTATCTACAAGAACGGGGCCTTCCGGAGCCGCGCCGCCTCCCCCGTGCTGTACCAGAACCAGATTATAGGGGCCGTGTACGCCTACGAGTACGACCGCACGCAGGCCGCGCTACTCGAAGGCCTACAGTCAAATTTAATGCGCATTTCGATTGCGACGGGTATCGGCGTCCTGCTGTCAAGTCTGCTGCTCTCCGCCATGCTGGCGCGGAAAATCGGCGCGTTGCTGACCGCCATCCGCGAAGTACGCGAGGGCGCGTACAGCCACCGCGCGCGGATTTTCGGGCGCGACGAAATCGCGCAAATCGGGCAGGAGTTCAACAGCCTCACCGACCGCCTCCAGAAAACCGAAACCGCGCGGCGGCGGTTCGTCTCCGACGCCTCCCACGAGTTGAAAACGCCGCTAGCCGCTATTCGACTGCTGTCGGATTCCATCTTGCAGACCGACAACATCGACATGGACACAACCCGGGAGTTCGTGTCGGACATCGGCGCGGAGGCCGAACGCCTCAGCCGTATTACAGAGGACTTGCTACGCCTGACGCGCCTTGACAGCGGAATCCTCGACGCCCCCGCGCCCGTCGAAATGCTCCCCGTACTCGAACAGGTTTTCCGTATGATGTCGCTGGTCGCGCAGGAGAAGGGAATCGACCTGACTTACCACGCCGACGAGGATTGCACCGTCTCCGGGACGAAGGACGAAATTTATCAGGTGTTCTACAACCTCATCGACAACGCGGTCAAGTACACACCCGCGGGCGGCAGTGTACAGGTCACGCTCCGGCGCGAGGAGGGCGAAGTCGTGCTGAAAGTGGAGGACAACGGGAGCGGGATACCGGAGGACGACTTGCCGCGCGTCTTCCAGCGCTTCTACCGGGTGGACAAGGCGCGGTCGCGGGCGGCGGGCGGTACGGGTCTGGGACTGGCGATAGTCAGCGACACCGTGACGCGCCGGGGCGGCACGGTGGAGGCGGGGAATCGGTTTCTGGGCGGCGCGGTGTTCACGGTACGCTGGCCCGCGTTAGACGCCCCGCAGTGATTCACAGCGGTTACGCCGGTTCGGCGCTGTCCGTGCGGGGATTCACCCGCCGGAACTGCCGGAGTTGTTCTTCCGTGGTCTCGGGACAGTCCGCGTCAAAGACAATCGGGCGGTCTTTCAGTGCGTCCAACTCCGCAATCTGCGCGGGCGTCAGCGGCTGTCCACGCTTTAAGGTGTATCTAACGGTCATGATAACGCTTCCTTTCCATTTTCGTGGCCTTCCGTGCGGAAATCAGCCTGATTCGTTCCTTGCGCTCCGTGTATACGACGAACAGGATTTGATTTACTTTCCCAATCACCTGATATCGGTCTTCCGGGCCGCTGTGATATGCGTCGTAATATTCGAGCAGATTTTCGTCCTCAAACACATGGGCGGCGGTTTCAAAACGGACGCCGTGTTTGATATAATTACTCCGGGCCTTTTCCTCGTCCCACTCAAATTCCAGTTCGTTCCATTTACGCATTGTACGCGCCCCTCTCTTTCGTGGCTCCTGCCTGTATTATAGGCGGTTTCCGGGGACAGCGCAAGAGAAAAATTTGAACAACCGGGGCGCTCACAACACAAAGGAGGAATGTTACATGAAAAAGCGGGTATTAGGCATTCTGGCGGCGCTGTTCGTGTGCGCGGTACTGCTCCCGCTGGGGGTACGCGCCACGGACGCGGACGCCGCGAACGTGTACGCGATTCTCTACGACGACGGCACGCTGGTCTTTCAGCACGGCAATACCCCCGAACCCGGGCGCACGGTAACAAATACGTATGCGGTCGATTTGACGGCAAATTATACCAATTACCCTCTTGTACCGTGGAATAATGAGAGGGAATCTATACGTATTGTGGATTTCGCGGATAGAATCAGCCCAACCTCTACAGCGTTCTGGTTTGAATATTGCTCCAATCTGAAACGTGTGTACAATATCCGGAATCTGGACACCGCCAACGTCACGAATATGGGCGCTATGTTTTCTTACTGTAGCAGTTTGACGGCGCTGGATGTCTCCCATTTTGATACTGCCAACGTCAC
>CAMHBH010000169.1 GCA_946183175.1 uncultured Oscillibacter sp. | reverse complement strand
CACGCTCAGGGGCGGGTATCCCGGTACTCCCTTGTACGGGTCCATGACAATGCGGTAGTCGTCGTGCTCCAGCAGGAAACACGAGTGCCCCAGCCATGTCAATTTCATGGTGCTTCCTCCTCTACACATTCCCGGCCCGGGACAACGCCCGTTCCGGGAGTTATTTCTGTGTCGGGGAATCCTCGTTTTTCGGGGGTTCCCCCGTTACAGTCTCGTTGGATGGTTTCTCTTTCTTTTTTAGCCCGATTCCGATTTTGGGCAGGCGAATCGGGTGAGAAACGCCGGTCTGACGCTTTTCGCGCCGCCGCCGATTGATTTTCACAACCGCGAGCACGATAAGCGCAATGAGTACGAGCCACGGCCAACTGTAGGCCAGCGACACGGTGATGTCTTCCAGCCACTCGGCGAAGTCGGTCAGGCCGTCGACGAAGGCGGAACCCAGCAAACTCCAGTAGCTTTTCGGCGTCTCGGGGACATTGGAAAAGCGGTAGACCTCCTCCAGCGATATTTGAATCGTGGCGTAGTCGACTTGGTTGTCGTAGTGGCGGAGCGTCCCGGAGAGTTCGTCGATACTCTGCTCGGTCTCGGAAATCGCGGACTGTATGGTGATGATGTCCTCCATACTGTCGGCCTTTTCGAGAAGGGCCTGAAGGCGCTGTAATTTGATATTCTGTGTCCGGAGGCGTCCGGCGGTGTCGTAGTAGCGCTCGCTGATGTCCTCCTGACTGATGTGGTGGCGCGTCTCGTGGCAGAGTTTGCTTGCTTGGTCGAGGAACGTCTGGAAGTTGTTGACGGGTACGCGGATGGTGTAGTTGGCCCAGTGACTGCTTCCGTTGCGTTCGCCGGAGTTACTGTCGGAGAAGTAGCCGCCCAGACGGTTTGTCAAGTCCGCGAGCGCGGCGGCGGTCTCGTCGAACGTCGTGGTCTCCATGGACAGCTCCGCCGTGCGGATAAGTTTTTGGGGCCGGGCCTCGGTTTCGACGGCGGCGGACGGCGACGGCACGGGGCCTATCGCCTTGGACGAGTTCAGTATGCCCGACATGGACGTCACGCCGAAGGCGCTGCCGCCGTAGTAGGCCCCGTCGTCGGCCATGTCCCATTCCATAGGCGATTCCGCTTCTGCCGCGTAGTCGCGCGAACTGTAGCCGCCGCTTCCGCCGCAGGCCGTCAGCAGAAGCAGTAACGCCAGCGCAAGCGCGGTAAACGTTCCCTTTCTCATCGTGATTCCTCCTTTTTCCGGTGACTGTATCTGTTTAGACGGAATTTGCCGGAAAAAGTTCCCCGGGAGGAAAACTTTCTCTCTCTTGTCACGTCCCCACAGCGTTACGGGGGCGTGTCAAATCACGGTCTCCCGCCGCAGTGGTCGAGTAAATACGCGGTCAACGCTTCTTTGCCGTCGCCCTTCTCGGCGGAAAAGGGAATCAGGGTATCCGTGTCGCGTAATTGCAACGTCCCGCGGATAACGGAAAGCGCGGGTTCGATTTCCCTCTTTTTGAGTTTGTCCAACTTATTCGCCGCGACGGCGACCGGACAGCCGCTGTCACGGAACCATTGGAACATCGTCACGTCGTCGGCGGTGGGGCGGTGGCGGATGTCGACTATCAGCACGCCCGCCGCAATGTACGCCCCCTCGCGCCGGAAAAACTGTTCCATGAGATTCGCCCAGCGGGCTTTCTCGTCTTTCGGGACTTTCGCGTAGCCGTAGCCGGGCAAGTCGACCAGGTACAGCTTTTCGTCGACGAAAAAGTAGTGTATTTGTCGGGTCTTACCGGGGGAGGCTCCCACGCGGGCAAGATTCTTGCGTCCGGTCAGGCGGTTGATGACCGACGATTTGCCCACGTTCGAGCGCCCCGCAAAGACCATTTTCGGGAACGGGTCGCGGAAGAACTGTTCCGGGGCCCCAGCGGAGCGCACGTACTCCGCGGACTGAAATTGCATGCTATCCCTTTCTCTTTCTCACGCCGGACGGCGCATGCCTTCCAGCGAGACCGCCGGCAAAGTGTCCGTATCGGGGGTGAGCGTCTCCCGGAGGGGCTCCGAAGTCGGACACAGCGCCGCCGCGAATACCTCGTCGACGGTCGCGACGGGGATAAAGTGTAGCGCCGCCCTTACGGTCTGGTCGATTTCCTCCAAGTCGCGCACGTTGTCTTTCGGAATCAGAACCGTATGAATGCCGCAACGCCGCGCGGCCATCGTCTTTTCTTTCAGGCCGCCGATTGGCAGGACGCGTCCGCGAAGCGTCACCTCCCCCGTCATTGCGATTCCGGCGCGGATTCGTCGCCCCGTCAGCGCCGACAACATCGCGGTCGTCACGGCGATTCCGGCGGACGGGCCGTCCTTGGGCGTCGCGCCCTCCGGAAAGTGTACGTGAATGTCCTTGTTCTTGTAGAACTCGGCCTCAATGCCCAGCATGGCGGCGCGGCTCCGTAAACAGCTCAGCGCCGCCGACGCGGACTCCTTCATCACGTCGCCCAGATTCCCGGTCAGTTCGAGCTTCCCGGAACCGTCCATGACGTTTACTTCCACTTCCAGCATTTCGCCGCCGGTCTCCGTCCAGGCGAGGCCGTTCACGACGCCGATTTCCTCCCGGTCGGTACGCAGCGAGGGCGGGTACGGCTGACAGTCGAGCAGTTTGGGCAGGTCGGCCTCCGCGACGACGACGCGCTTCACCTCTCCCGACAGCAGGCGCATATCGGCCTTGCGGCACAGCGCCGCGAGACGCCGTTCGAGTTGCCGCACGCCGGATTCCCGCGTGTAGTCGCGTATCATGGCGCGGAGCACGTCGTCGCCGACGCGTAGCATACTTTTTTTGAGGCCGTGTTCGGCGAGCTGTTTGGGGAGCAGGTGGAGGCGCGCAATCTGTAGCTTCTCCTCGTCGGTGTAGCTCGACAGTTGGATGACTTCCATACGGTCAAGCAGGGGGCGGGGAATCGTCTCCGTAGTATTTGCGGTCGTGACGAACATCACCCGGCTGAGGTCGACGGGGATTTCAATAAAGTGGTCGCGGAAGGCGTGGTTCTGTTCGCTGTCGAGGACTTCCAGCAGGGCCGACGCCGGGTCGCCGTGGTAGTCGTTGCCCAGCTTGTCGATTTCGTCGAGCAACAGGAGCGGGTTCATGGAGCCGCCGCGCGTGATGGCCTCGATGATTCGCCCGGGCATAGCGCCTATGTAGGTCTTGCGGTGCCCGCGGATATCGGCCTCGTCGCGCACGCCGCCCAGCGACAGACGCGCGAGTTTCCGGTTGAGGGCCTTGGCCACGGAGATTGCAATCGAAGTCTTGCCGACGCCCGGGGGCCCTACCAGACACAGAATCTGCCCCTTGCTGTCGGGGTTCATCTGCCGCACGGCGATGGTCTCTAAAATACGCTCCTTGACCTTCTCAAGCCCGAAATGGTCGCGCTCCAGCGTCTTGCGCGCGATATCCACGCTGACGCGCTCTCTCGTCTCGGTGTTCCACGGGATGTCGAGACAGGTATCAAGATAGTTGTGAATCACGGACGCCTCCCCGCTCCCGTAGGACTGCCGGGAGAGCTTCTGCAATTCCTTCATGAGGTGCGTTTCCGATTCCTCGTCGAGTTCCAGGGCCAGTATCCGCTCGCGGTAGGCGTCGAGTTCCTCTTCCTCGTCGCCGCCCTCGCCGAGTTCGTGCTGGAGGACGCGGATTTGTGTACGGAGTATCTGTTCGCGGTGGTTCTGCGCCAGATTCTCCCGTACTTTCTGCTCCATCTCCCGCTCAAAGCCCAATACGTTGCACTCCCGCGCGAGAATGGAGTTGAGGCGGCGCAGGCGCGGGAACGGCGACAGCTCCTCTAGCACGCTCTGCTTGTCGGGGTAGCGCATGGGCAGATTCTGCGCGATAAAGTCGGCGAGATA
>CAMHBH010000168.1 GCA_946183175.1 uncultured Oscillibacter sp. | reverse complement strand
GGACGGCTCCGGAGAACCCGCCGCGCGCCACAGGAATGTAACCGCCTGCGCCGCCGTACAGGGCTCTTTCGGGCCGAATGTCGTGTCGGTGGTGCCGCTGACAATGCCGTTTCCGACGGCCCACAGAACCGCGTCGTAGCAGTAGCTTTGCGCCGAAACGTCCGTGAAGGACAGGTTCACGGGCGCGGCGGCGGATACGGCTTTCGGAGGTTTCGCCGTAAAACGGGCCGTCAGCGCGGCGTCTTCCGTGACACAGAAGCGGTATACGGCCTCCGTGGACACGGGCGTTTCGGCGTCGGCGTACCAGCCGGAGAAGTCGTAACCGTCGTGCGGGGTGGCTTCAACTTGCGCGAAGTCGCCGTAGCGGAACGCGCCGCCGCCGAGTACCATGCCCGACTTTTCGCTGTCGGGCGACGCCGTGACGGTGTACAAAGTCTCCGCCGCGTCCCCGGACAGGTCGGACGTACTTGTAATCGTATTCCCGCCGGGCGCGGTCAGGGTGTAAGCGGCGTCGCCGTCCGTTACCGCCGGAATCACGCCTTCCAGCGTCTCACCCTCCGAGAGCGGAATGTCGAGATAGTCTACGCCCCGCGTGACTTCCGCCGTCCGCGCGGAATACTCGTCAATGCCGATATTCACCGTCTCCGGCGTCCCGGCGTCCAACAGGCTCGCGGCCTCGTCGTCGCGGCGCGTCACCGATACCCGGTAGGCGCTGTCGAGGGGCAGAATCACGACTTTCTCGCCGTTCCCGTTCACCGCCGATATGATACTGCTCCCGCGTATCTCCTGCGGGTTCTCGTTGACAATCTGCGCGACTACGTCGCCGTTTTCGTCCCGGACGGACACATCCACGTCACAGTTGACACGGACTATCCGGTAATTCCCCTCGTTGAGGGAGAGTTCCGCGCCGCGCTTGTAGTTCTCGTCCATGGACGCCATCCACGCGTAGCAGAGCTCCCACGAATGCGCCTCCGCGATTCCGGAGAGGTTCGCGACGAGCGTCGAGGCGTCGTTTGGGTGCTGTACCAGCAGATTCACGAGCAAGTCCGACAGCGCCGCGCCCGCGCTTCGTAGCGTCTCCTCGTCGTAGTCGGTGACTTCCGCCTCGTTGACCGCCGTCACGAGCCAGTCGGAGACTATCGAGAAGGCCGCCTCGTGACTGCTCAGCGGGTTGAAGTACGCGCGCACGACTTCCGCCCAGTGTTCGCGCCCCTGCCGCTGAATCGAGTTGACAATCGTCTGTTGCTGTTTCTCCGTACAGCCGAATAGAATCGAGCAGAGTTCGCGAATCTCGTCCTGATAGCGTTCGACGTAGTGCTCACGGTTCTGCAAGAAGTCGCGGGTCAGCATCGCGACGTAGTTCGACAGGTACACCCCCTGCGAATAGTTATTCTTGGGGTCGTCCTCCATGACGGGCTTTTCTTTCGAGAGTAAATTCGCCAGGTTCAGCTTCTGCATACGGAAGTCGTCGACGCTGTAGCCGTCCGTGCTTTCCATGGCGCGGTAAATACGGAGCATGGCGGCGCGTTCGTCGAGGTAGTTCGAGGACGCCTGCGCGGAGGGCAAGTAGCGGTCGATTCCGTAGCGCCCGAAGCCCATCCCGGACGGCGCGACGAACGGCACGGGGTCACTCTGGTTAATAATATTGAAAATGTTGTAGTAGACTTCCTGATTTCGTGTTTCCTCCACGAGCGCCCCGGCGGGGGGTTCAAAGCAGTAGGCGTACACGTCCTCGGGGGAGTACGTGATATCCGCGCCGAAGTCGTAGCCCTGGTCGAGCGCGCCGCCGACCAGATTCGCGGCCCCGGCGGCACGGCTGAAGCCCGTCACCCAGAATTTCACGGGGCCTGTAATACGCTGTTTCTGAATGTAGGATTTCAGATAGTCGAGAACGTGGTTTTTGGCGGTGTCGAACCCCTCATGCTGTCCGGTCTCGCCGAGGGTGAAATTACTCGCCCACTCGCGCCCGTAGCCGCCCCCGCGTATCGCGACGGCAATCAGCGTATAAGTCTGGCCGTTGAGCGTCACGGGCTTGCTCCCCGATACGACCGCGATGGAATCGGTCTCCGGGCGCAACGTGAACCACTCGTTGGTGTCGAGCGCCGCCTCCGCCACGCCGATACTCTTCAACAGGTTCCGCGCGTTGATACTCTTATTCGCGTAACGGGTCTGGTCTTCGCTTGCAAAGGCCGCCAGCGAGAAACTCACGCTCATGGTCGCGAGGCTCGGGTTGTACTGGTACGCGGAATTGGCAAAGTAGTCGTCGGAGTAGTAGCAGACGGCGGAGTAGTCGCGGATGTTCGGATAGCGGAACGTCAGTTTCTGTACGCCGCTTTCGGCGAGGAGTTCGTCGACAAGTTGCTTGCGGAGTGTTTCGAGGGCGTCGGCGTTGAGGACTTCGTAGTAGCCGTCCGTCTGGATATCGTTCAGAAAGCGGCGTGTGAAGTCAAATTCCTGTCCGGACAGCTCCTGCAAAAAGGCAACTGTCGACAAACCGTCGCGTAACGACAGCTCCGCCGCCGACTGCAACGCCGCGTTCGCGTACTGGTACGAGGCGGTGTCGTGGGCGTCGTAGGGGCCCTCCTCCGACTGTTCGCCGTCCAGCGGCGCGCGGTCTGTCAGAAGTACGACTTTCCGTGTCAGGCTTGCGCTTTCGTCCGAGAGGCCTTTGGCATACTGGAACGCCGTGGAGAGTGTCCCGCCGCGTTCGGCACGGCCCAGCGCGTCTTGCAGGTCGCTCTCCGAGGAAACCGTGCTCACCGTACACGACGGCCCCTCCGGCGGTACGCCCGAGCGCCAGTAAAGTACGCTTACTTGGCTTTCCGCGGTCTGAAATTCGTCGAAAAGCTGTCGGGCGGCGGCGCTCATGACGTTGACGGTCGAATCGCCCGCCGACGCCGACGGCAGAAACGCGAGTACGACTTCGGCGCGTGTCGCGGGAATCTCGTCGCGGTCTCCCGGGCGCGACGCGTTCCGGCGGTACAGCCAGAAGCACAGCAGGAACAGCAACAGTAGAAACACAGCGAGTATCCATAGATATCGTTTGTTCTCCGTTTTTTTCATGCAAAAACCCCCTTCTTCTATTCGCTTCGGCGGAAATTCCGCTGACAAGCCCCCCTCCTGCCCTCCGGGCCACCTCCCCACCTTTGCGCGGGGGAGATGTCACGCAGTGACAGAGGGGGTGTAGACATTTTCACGCGGAGAGAAAGTAGACAGTCTGCCCGGGCAGAATGTCCGTTGTCGGGAAGGCGACCGTATCGGACGGGACGCAGAACGCCGGACGCACGCCGTTTTCGTTGTAGGCGTTGCCACTGCCCAGAGAACCGTCCGGGCCGATTCCGTAGGCGGCGGAGAGGTAGTACGTATCGGGCGTGCGCAGCCACCAACTAACGGCGGCGCCGTTTTCGCGCGTGGCGGTACGGTGTTCCGGGACGCCGAAATAGGACAGCGCGCCGCCCTCCTTCCCGGCGTTGACGAGGTCTGTAAAGCCCGTCTCCGCACACGAGAGCAGGAAAATCTCCCGGCTGACCGTCTGCACCGCGTCGCCCGACACGCCGAGGGCATCCGGGGCCGTGACCGTGATGTCGACAAACGGAATCAGGGGCTGTACGGCGTCGAGATACTGTACGTACTCCGTATTCAGATAGCGGTCGATGTCGCTG
This sequence comes from uncultured Oscillibacter sp., assembly GCA_946183175.1. Lineage (GTDB taxonomy): Bacteria > Bacillota > Clostridia > Oscillospirales > Oscillospiraceae > Oscillibacter. The sequence goes on along the minus strand of CAMHBH010000168.1, from coordinate 242 downwards.
TCGGGATAGGCGGCGCTGTAGCTGTTGAACGGTCGAACCTCCGGCAGTACGTCGCGGCGCAACAGGAGCGTATTCCCGGCGTAGTCGGCGGTCAGCACGAGGAACGGGACGTAGGCCCCGTCTTCCGGCAGGTAGACCGTGCAGGAATCCGGGCGGGCCTCATACGACAATTCCCCGACGTTGATTCCCTCTCCCGCAATATTCACCTCCGGCAGTACGCCCCCGGACAGTTGCGCCGTGGC
>CAMHBH010000167.1 GCA_946183175.1 uncultured Oscillibacter sp. | reverse complement strand
CCCCGGCGGGGACGACGTGGAAATACTCATCGTAAACGACGGCTCGAAAGACCGTACGGCGGAAATCGCCGACCGTCTCGCCGCCGAACACCCCCGCGTGATACGCGCCGTTCATCAGGAAAACAAAGGGCACGGCGGGGCCGTCGCCGCCGGACTGCGCGAGGCCTCCGGGCTGTACTTCAAAGTCGTCGACAGCGACGACTGGGTCGACACCGACGCTCTGCGTACGATTCTCGACCGCCTCCGCGAGTTCGCGAAAATGGAACACCCCGTAGATTTGGTTATCAGCAACTATATCTACGACAAAGTCCACGAGGGCCGGCAGCGCGTGATTCGCTACGCCAGCGCCCTCCCCGCCGGACGCGTCCTGACGTGGAACGAGGTCGGACACTTCCGCAAGTGGGAAAACCTCCTCATGCACTCCATGATTTACCGTACCGACGTACTGCGGAAAAGTTCGCTCAAACTCCCCGAGCATACCTTCTACGTCGACAACCTCTACTGTTCCGTACCGCTGGCGGTCGTGCGCACGCTCTACTATATCAACGTCGACCTGTACCACTACTATATCGGGCGCGAGGGGCAGTCGGTACAGGAACAGACCATGATAAAGCGTATCGACCAGCAGATACTCGTCAACAAACTCATGATGGAACAGGTGGACCTCCCGAAAATCCGCAACCACAAACAGCGCAAGACGATTCTAAAATATCACGACATGATTACCGCCGTCACGACGGCCCTGCTGATAGTCGCCGGGACGCCCGAGCACCTCGAAAAGAAGCGCGAACTCTGGGCCTATATCCGCAAGAATCACCCGTGGGAGTACAGGCGCCTGCGCTACGGAATGTTCGGAATGTTCCTGAACCTCCCGGGGCGCGCCGGACGCAAAATCGACGTGACCGCCTACCGCCTCGCAAACAGGATTTTCCATTTCAACTGACGCCCAAAGTCCCGCCCGTATACGCCCCTCCCCGTTGGGCATTCCGTGAAACATGTTTGCCCCGCGCCACCTCACCCTGACACCACGAGACGAAATGCGAACGGAACGCTGTCCTGGAATGAACGGGGTTCGTTCGCGTTTTTGGAGAAGCGTGCAGTATTTCCTTACGTCAGGCTCCGTCTTTGCCGGAAACCTCTATCCGGTTGGCGCAAACAATCGGGATTCTGTTTTCCGCTATGGACGCCCCGTTTTTCTGGGGCTTTCGGCGCGATGATTCCCGCTTTTCCGTGCGCGCCTCTGACGGACGCCCTTTGTTCGCCTCTGTGGCGTATCCGATGTACGCCTGGCTCCTGTCACAAGCGCCCCTTCCTATGGGACGCTGTTGCACGAACAGGGACGAACGCTCATTTCACAATACCTGTGCAGGGATAAGTTTCAAACAGAGGATAAGGCGGCATGATGAATCTCCACGTTCGCCGCCCCCTCTGGGCCATACACCGACAGGGGGAAAACCATGATACTTGTCAGAAAAGTTCGCATTCTGTCGGTTTGCGCCGCGGCGCTGTTTACGCTTGCGCTGGCCACCGGCTGCTCGGGCGGGGGGCGGGACAGCGTCGCGGTGCCCGGGACCGCATCGGACAGCGCGACGGTACCCGAAACCGTGTCGGGCGATTCCGCCCCGGAAGAACTCCCCGAAGCGGACGCGGATGTTGATTCGCGTGTCGGCGGACTCCTCGACGCGATGTCGCTTGAGCAGAAAGTCGCACAGACGATAATGCCCTCTATACGCGCGTGGGGACAGCGGAATGTCAGGGTTCTTTCCGAAAGTCCCGCCCTCGCGGAAGCCCTGCGGCGTCACCAGTACGGCGGCGTGATTCTCTTCAGCGCGAACATCTCGGACACGGAACAGACGGTTCGCCTGACCGGCGATTTGCAGTCCAACAACGCCCAGAGCGCCGACGCCGCGGCAGTGGGCGTTATCCCGTACCTGGTAGCCGCCGACCAGGAAGGCGGCTCCGTGGCACGCCTGAGCATGGGGACACGCGGCACGGGCAGTATGGCAATCGGCGCGACGGGCGACGCGGCGGAACAGTGCGCCTTCTCCACGGGCCGGGTATTCGGGGAGGAACTGTCGGCGCTGGGTATCAACGTGAACCTGGGGCCTTGCGTGGATGTCATTCCGAACCTGACCGACTTGGGCATGAGTACGCGCGTTTTCTCCGACGACGCCCAATTCGCGGCCAAGCTGGGCCTGGCCTTTATGGACGGCGTCGGACAGAGCGGCGTCATTACGACATTCAAGCACTTTCCGGGCGCGGGCGACGGAAGCGACTACCCGACTTCCATAAAACTTTCGCGCGGACAGTTGGACGCGGGCGGCCTGCTTGCCTTCGGCGAGGCGATTCGCCACGGCGCGGAAATGGTCATGACTTCGGCCACGACCTTCCCGCTGATTGACGAGGCGGCGCTGATGGCGGACGGAGTGACAGAGGGGTATTACCCCGCCACGCTGTCCTTCCAAATCGTAACGAAAATGCTCCGGGAAGAACTCGGCTTCGACGGCGTGGTCATCACCGACGCCCTCGAAATGGAGCAGTTCGTCGTCGAACCCGACAGCGGGAAGGCGCTGTTTCCGGGGCGCGGCGGCACCGTCGCGCATGATTTGCGGGTCGCGGAAAAGGCCCTGAACGCCGGGTGCGACATGCTCCTGCTTCCCGCAGACCTGAACGGGGAGGGGGCCGCGCAATACTATGACGATTACATCGCCGGAATCGTCGGGCTTGTGCATGCGGACGCGATAAGCGCAGCGCGTATCGACGAGGCGGCGCGGCGCATTCTGACCTTGAAGGCGCGCCACGGTCTGCTTGACATGGATACCAGCGGGGCCGATGTCGCGCAAAGGACGGAGGCCGCCCAACAAATCGTCGGTTCCCCGGCCCATCACGCGGTCGAGGCCGAAATCGCCGCCCGGGCCGTTACGCTCCTCAAAGACGACGGAATCCTGCCGCTTTCCGGGAAGGGAAGCCGCATTGTGATTCTTGGCCGCACGAAATACGACGCCACGCCCATTCTCTACGCCCTGCGCCAGCTCATGGACGATGGTTTCATAGACGGGGAAGCGCGGATAGAGAACCGTATCAGCGGAGAAATTCGCGGCGACAAGAACGCGGAAACCTCCGTCATCATGGATTGCTATTACGCGACCGGCAACGGGGGACGGCTGCTATATTCCGGCGAACTCGCCGCGGCGGTCAGGAACGCGAACGCGGTCGTGTGCCTCAGCTCCGTGGGGGCCGGGCTGGATTCGCTTCGGGACGACAGCCTTCCCGTGATTGGCGTCAGCCGCGCCCTCTCCGACGCCCACAGGGCCGGAGCGAAATTCGTCCTGCTCAGCGACAATCTCCCGGTCGACGCGGCCCGTTTCCGGGACGCGGACGCGATTGTGTGTGCGTATCTTTCCGCCGGGGTCGGCGTAGACCCGACGGCCCGCACAAGCGGCTCGGAAAATGTCGGCGCGTTCAACGCGAATGTCCCCGCCGCGCTTCGCGCAATCTTCGGGGCGGCGGATATGCCCGGGAAACTGCCGATTGATATCCCCGTCCTGGAAAAAGGCCCGGACGGCGCGTGGGCCTACGGCGACGAAATCCTGTATCCACGGGGCTTTTCGGCACGCCTCCCCTGAGCGCTTGCCCCTCCGCGGCGTGGAAAATTTCCAAGGCACAGGCTCTGTGCGGTTGTGCGCGCGGGGCGGAGACTGGCGGAAAGGAGTGTGAAAACAGCATGAAAGCGTCCGCTGATAAAAAGCGGCTGTTCGCGGAAGTCCCGGTTCCCGAGGCGCTGTACACGATGGCGGTTCCCACGATTATCAGCCAGATGATTAACCTGATTTACAACATGGTGGACGCCTTTTTCATCGGCAGAACCGGCAATTCCTATATGATGGCCGCGACGACCGTCACATTGACGCTGGTCATGATGAACG
>CAMHBH010000166.1 GCA_946183175.1 uncultured Oscillibacter sp. | reverse complement strand
TAAACTTAATAACTTTTAGAAACCTTTTACAAGTTTCTTTTAACTGTTAAAAGCCTCCCATGTGGCATAAAAGCGCTTTTATAAGGCGGTACGTGCCGGAGAACCAGCGGGAAAAGCGCCCGGGAGAATCTTCCAGCATTTCATCCAGGGCCTCCGGGGAAAACCACTGTAATTCCGCCACTTCCAGCGGATTGGGCGTTATCATGGAGAGAAACGCGTCATCCGGACAGAACAGAAAGACCGAGTCAATTTCATCTTCCCCCAGTTCCCCAAACGACGCCCGGTAAAGATATTGCCCCGCGAAAAGCAGAACGCCGTCCTCACAGGGAATCCGCGTGTTTTGGGGCCACTCCCTGCCTTTATACGTTACCTCCGCGATGCGCGGCGCGACGCCGAGTTCGTCCCGCATACAGCGCCGGATAGACTGCGAAAAAGATTCCTGCCGGTACGGGTGGGAACAGCAGGTATTGCTCCAAAGTCCGCCGGAGTGGTACTTATTTTCCGCCCGTTTTTGAAGAAGCAGTTGCCGTTTCCCCGCGTCGTAAAGGTAAATGGAGAACGCACGGTGCAGACGCCGTTCCCGGTGTGTGAGGAGCTTTTCCCCGTATCCGACGACTTCGTCCGCCTCGTTGACCCAAATCAGTTCGTTTGTCATGCGCGACCGCCTCCCTTTTCGGGCGGCCTGTCCGGAATAGCGGCTTCGATGTCCTCTTTACGCTCTTCCAACGCGACCGCCAGACCAAACGCGTCTCCGCCCACGTACTGCGGGGCCACTTCAGCGACACGCCCAATCAGGCCCTGACAGTAGGGAACCCACGCTTCCGGGGCGCAGTCGTCGGGGATATAATTTTCCAGCCGTCCGCCGGTGTACCGTCCCCCTTGGATTCCGAACAGTCTCGACGCCAGTTCCGGGCGGTACTCCCCGAACGCCGACAGCAGTCCCACGGCGTCCGCCGTCACCTCGTCCCATACGGCGTCAATCTTCTCCGGAAAGAGCCTCCGGCAAAGGAAGTGCGTACACTCATGGCGCTTGCGGATGACGTGGGAAAGCTCCAGCCAGTCCTGTTCGGACAGCCCCACGGCGTCCGCCGTCACGCCGCTGTAAGGCCCCCAGGACAGCGCAATCAGCGGCGTCGTATAATTTTTCTTGTCCGCCGTGAAACGCCGGAATTCTGCGTTCCAGTCGGGCGCGCCGCCCTCCGACAGAACCCGCGAGAAATACGCTGCCCGGTGGGCGCGGATTTTGGGCCAGTCGGTGAGGCCGTCCAGAATCGCGGCGCCCTGCGTGGCGGGGATACGAACCGGCTCGCATTTTTTGGCCATGATTTGCAAAAACTGTTCAAAGTCGGCCCGTTCATGGATACAAGCCACGTCGACCGCGCCCGCCGGCGTTTCCTCTTGCGTGAGACTGTCCTTCGGATGTTTCCGGAAGTGGGACAAATCCCGGGTTTTGGCGTCTTTCCCGCGCCGTACAATCTCCCGGTATTCCGCCATACCCTCCTCGCCGGGCGTGAGGTAAAGCTGTTGGAAACGTTCCGCCAGTTCTTCCCACATGTTATGCGCCTCCTCAAAATGTGTCCGGTCAGACCGCCCCGGCAAGGGGACATTCCGCCATACCGTTTCTCAAATCGCCGTGGAGCTTCGTACCCACGGCGGCGCAGGGCAGGCAGTAACATTCGTACTTGCACCCCAGACACGGAGCCTCCCGGCAGTCCTCCGTCTCCCGCAGGCGGCGCAGAAACGGCGACTGCTCCCAGTAATCCGCTACGGATGCCCATTCTTCCTCGGCGTCCAGATGACGGCAGGGCGTCAGACGCCCCTCCGCGCTGACGGAAACGCCGTCGCGCCCCGCGCCACAGCCGCGGAAGATACCTCTATTCGTATTCAGCAGGAAGCCGTCTTTGATAAGGGCGCGGAGTTGGGAAAAACACGATTCCGCGTCGACTTCCACCGGCCCCTTATAGTTCCGCGCAATTTTCGCGGCGGCGCGCAGTTGCGATTCGCTGGGGTAACTGTTCAGTTCGTGGGCGGAATCCGGCTTGAAGGCCAGAATCACAAGGCCCTTGACCGCGTAGCGTTCACAAAGGGAAATCATGTTTTCCAGGTCGTCCGCGTTATGGGAGTGCATAACCCAGTTGACGTAGACCTCGGGGAAGCCGATTCCCCGCAACGTCTCCAAGGCGCGGATTGCCAGCGCGTAGCCGTCGCGGGTACGGGCGTTGACCTCCTCCGTACTGCCGTTGAGGGAAATGTAAATTTCCGCGACGCCCGCGTCAATCATTTCGCGGAGCTTGTCTTCCGTGGCATACGCGCCGGAGAGCGCCACCGCCGCACACAACGACAGGCGTTTACACTCCCGGATAAGTTCGATTAAGTGCGGGTAACACAGCGTTTCGCCGCCGCTGAGGTTGATATTCGTGACGCCGCATTTGGCCGCGTCGCGGAGCCAGTACAGGGCGGTATCGAGGGGCATTTCGCGCCCGGTGTTCAGGGACACGTAGCACTGCGGGCAATGGAGCGGACAGCGCGTCGTGAGTTCCAGATTCATTTGCACGGGCCGGAAGAAGGCCCGGAAGCCGCCAAAATAACAGTGGTCGCTCTGGCGCAGATAGGCTTTCGCGTCCAGAAGGCCGGAGGCGTCGAAGGCAAACTTGAAGTGGGAAACATCGTTCTGCGTAAAGGGCTGATAGCGGGGGTAAGTACGAATCCAGTCCGACACGCCCCGGGCCTTTTCGGGCAAACAAAGGCCCGTTCCGGACAGACAGGAGAGAAACGCGTCGGTCTTTTGGGGCAGTTTGGATTTTGGGCCCGTGTTGATTCCGATTTTCTCGGAAATGCCGTCGGGGAAGATGTCGAAGTCCAGCATATATCCCTCGGCCTTACAGAAGGAATCCCATTCGGCCAGACAGCGCTCCACAAGAGACAAGTCCCCCCGCCAGCCGAGTTCGCGCAGAAACGGCGCGACCGCGTCCTTGGGCATGGGCGAAGTGAAGACACGCAGGCGGTCGATTTCGCCGCGCCCGGTCATCGCGCCTATCTGGAAAAGATTGTCGGCGCGGCCCCGCAGGAGCGCGACGACGCGTTCGAGCATGGGCAGAAGTACGTCTGCCCGCTCGCGTCCCGCGAAGGGGTACAGCGCGGCCACGTACCACGCGGCATTGTCCGCGCCCGGCGTGACCGCCGACGCGTCGATGAAGCGGCAGGGTTCCGCCGACATGTCGCCGCGGTAGAACGCCTCGTCGAGTTCGAGCCAGTATTCCGAATAAGGCCTGCCGGGCGTGTCCACCCGGATGGAGAAATCCATGCCGCGCTCCTCCCGGTTCAGGCGGATTTCGTAAATGACCTCGTGGGTTTCGAGCGTGCCGTAACGGGTTTTGACGCCCTCCAAGCCGACATCTTCTTGAAATAAAGACGGGTGGCGTTGCAACTGGAAATAGTCCAGATAATCTTTTACTTGCGGCATAATGCGCCTCCGTTTACAGGTTGTGGATAAAAACGGCGGGAACCGGATGGGCGTCACGGTTTCCGCCGTTTTGTCGGCTATGTCAGCTTGTCCGCGTTGCCCCGGCTTTACCGGAGACTGGGGTACCAGATTATCACGTCCGGCACACCCCTAAATGCACGCCTTCCGGCGCGTACCGTGCGGGAGAGCGTAACAAACGCGTCAGGCGGACGGGACGCACCTTGCCGGGATTACCAGGTGCGCGCGACACTCCCCTTCTGCCCCTGGGCGGCGCGCTGTGCGAGCAGTGCTTGCATGCCCTTGCTTATCATGAGACCGGCGGCCCCGCCGGCCACGTCTTCCAGCGCGTCCTCGTCGAGCTCGCCCTCGGGCTGCGCCTGCGCGGAGAGAGACTTCGTAATCTGCCGAACCTCTTCCACGGTGATTTCCGCGCCCTTGGCGTTGAGCGCGTCGCGAATCTCTTCCGGGTTCTCCATTTTATCCAGTCCCTTGACGAACTCTTCGTCGGCCAGAACCTTCTCCAATACTGCCTGATT
>CAMHBH010000165.1 GCA_946183175.1 uncultured Oscillibacter sp. | reverse complement strand
GCCGCGCCGCACGAGTTCGGCGGCCATTTCGGCGCTCCCCGAAAAGCAGTGGAACACCCCCCGCGCCTCCGGGTACTCCCGCACTATCGACAGACAGTCGCCGTGGGCCTCCCGGTCGTGGACGATGACCGGAAGATGGAGTTCAATGGACAATTCCAGTTGCCGCCGGAAAATCTCCTGCTGGAACTCCTTCGGGGGGTTCTCCTTCCAGTAGTAGTCCAGCCCGATTTCGCCGACGGCCACGACGACGGATTCCGCGCACAGGCGGCGCAGTTCGTCGAACTCGGCTTCCCCGGCCCCGGCGCAGTCCTCGGGGTGGAGGCCCACGGCGGCGCGGACATGCGGGTAACGCTTCGCGAGTTCGACCGCCGCGCGCGAGGACGGGATGTCACAGCCGGGGTCCACGACGAGTTCCACGCCGGAGGCGGGGAGCGCGGAGAGGATTTCGTCGCGGTCGGGGTCAAAGCGTGTCGAATCGTAGTGCGCGTGGGTGTCGAACAGCGGCATAGGCTCCTCCCTCTATAAAAACATCCCCCCGAAACACAGCGTACAGCGCGGCTTCGGAGGGCACATGGTCAGCCAACCTGATTGAGTTTCAAGGTCATGGCGCTTTTCTTGTGCGCGGCGGCGTTCTTATGGAGTACGCCACGGGCGACAGCCTGGTCAACCTTCTTCACCGCCACGCGGTAAGCGGTCTCGGCTACGGCGCGGTCACTCTCGGCGACGGCGGCCTCGAACTTCTTCACGGCGGTTTTCATATCGGATTTCCGGGCGCGGTTGCGGGCGTTCCGGGCCTTCCCGATGAGGTCGCGCTTCTTCGCGGACTTGATATTCGGCAACGTTCTTCCCTCCTTCCGGACTTTGCGTTACATGGAAAGACATTGTACCAGATGATTCCGGAGAATGCAAGAGGGTTTCCGACTTTTTTTCCGCAGAAGGCGCGGAAAAAACCTCCCCCGTGTCGACAGGGGAGGTGCCCGCAAGGGAAAACCGGTTACGCCGCCAGCGCCCAGCGTATACGGGGCGCTGTCCTTTTCCGGCTGCCCCTTCTCTCGCTACGGCTCCAGCGTCCGGAGCGTATACGCGGCGCTGTCCGCGGGCGTGTACGAAAGCCCGGGCGTCACGATGGTTTCGCCCTCGTCGGTGATAAGAATCATGTCGAACCCGCCGTAGCTCCGCCAGAAACGCTCCGCCTTCTCCGCGCCCATCACGAATAACGCCGTAGAGAGCGCGTCGCACAAAGCGCCGTCGTCGGCGACGACCGTCGCCGACACCACCCCGTTGCGCGCCGGACGCCCCGTCGCCGGGTTCATGATGTGCCAGTAGGTTTCGCCGTCCTCCTCGAAATAGCGCTCGTAGCCCCCGGAAGTCACGGCGGCCTTGTCGCGGATTTCCACCACCCCGGCGTAAGATTGCTCATTGTCCGGGTCGCGTATCGCCACGCGCCAGGGCGAACCGTCCGGCTTACTCCCGACCGTCTGCACGTTGCCGCCGAGGTTCAACAGCCCCGATGTCACGCCGTGTTCGCGCAGGTACGCCGCCGCCTCGCGTCCGGCGTAGCCCTTCGCCACGCCGCCCAAGTCGATTTCCATGCCGTCGGGGAATGTCACGTCCCGCCCGTCGAGGCGGATTCGCGCGTAGTCGACGTGCTCCAACAGCGCGGCGGTCTCGTCGAACGACGGCACCCGGTACTCGCCCGTCGTAAACCCCCACGCCCGGACTACGGGGTAAATCGACACGTCAAACGCGCCGTCGGTCGCGCGGCACATGGTCAGCGCGGTATCGAGCAGGGCGGCGGTCTCGGCGGAGACCGTCCCGCCGCCGTCGCGGTTGAGCGCGTAGACTTCACTGCTTTCCAGCGTCGTCGACGCCCGGCTTTCGATGTCCGCCACGATGTCGCGCGCGCCTTCCAGCAGGCTCTTGTCGGCGTAGGCCGAAAACGTCATAATGGTGTCCATCGCGAAAAAGTCGAGCGTGTTCTGTACGGCGGCACGCCCGCAGGCGCTCAGCGTCAACAGTAACACAAGCGTTATCAGGGCAAAGCCTTTCTTTTTCATACAGCCCCTCCGTCAGTCGAGTTCGGCCTGTCCGGTGTAGAGGCGGTAGTAGCGCCCCTTCGCCGCTAACAGTTCCTCGTGACTGCCCCGCTCTATCACGCGCCCCTGTTCGAGTACGAGAATGGCCCGCGCGCTCCGCACCGTCGAAAGCCTGTGCGCGATTACGAATACCGTCCGGCCCGTCATGAGCGCGTCCATACCCTGCTCTATCAATTTCTCCGTGCGGGTGTCGATAGAACTCGTGGCCTCGTCGAGAATCAGCACCGGCGGGTCGGCGCACGCCGCGCGCGCGATATTCAAGAGTTGCCGTTCGCCCTGACTGAGACTCCCGCCGTCTCCGGACAGCTCCGTGTCGTAGCCCTGCGGCAGACGCCGGATGAAGCTGTCCGCCCCGGCGAGTTTCGCCGCCGCGTATACTTCCCCGTCCGTCGCCGAGGGCCGCCCGTAGCGGATATTCTCCATGACGCTCCCGGTAAACAAATGCGTATCCTGCAACACCACGCCCAGCGAACGCCGCAACGATTCCTTCGCGATGTCGCGCACGTCGATTCCGTCGTAGGTAATCGTGCCCTCCCGGATGTCGTAGAAGCGGTTCAGCAGACTGGTTATCGTCGTTTTCCCCGCGCCCGTAGAACCGACGAACGCGATTTTCTGTCCCGGCTTCGCGTACAGCGACACGTCGTGTAAGACGGTCTTTTCGGGCACATAGCCGAAAGTCACGCCGCCGAACCGCACTTCCCCGCGTAGGGGAATCAGCGCGCCGTCGGGCTGACGCCACGCCCACACGCCGTTGTCGTCGGGGCGGCCCCGCTCGTCGACGCGCGTCAGCGTGACTTTGCCCTCGTCGAGTTCGGGTTCCGCCTCCATCATGTCGAATACGCGCTCCGCGCCCGCCACCGCCGACAGTATCGTGTTGACCTGTTGCGAAACTTGCGTGATGGGCTGGCTGACTTGGCGCGAGTAGAGCAGGAACGCGCCCAGGCCGCCCAGGTCGCCGCTCCGGATTGCCAACAGCGCCCCTACGCAACAGGTCAGGGCGTAGTTGATATAGCTTAAGTTTCCCATAGCCGGCATCATGATTCCGGCGAAAATCTGCGCGCGCGTCGCGGCGGCGCGGTACGCGTCGTTCTTCTCGTAAAAGCCCGCTTTCGCGGCCTCCTCGTGGTGAAATACCTTGATGACTTTCTGCCCGCCCGTCATTTCCTCTATATAGCCGTTCAATTCGCCGAGGGCTTTTTGTTGCGCGGAGAAGTAGCGGCGGCTACGCCCTCCGATTACCCGGACGACCGTCAGCATAATGACAAGCATGCCCATCGTGACCATCGTCAGGGCGGGGTTTAACAGGAACATTGCCCCTATCGTGAACGTGAAATTCAGCGTACTGGAAATCAGGCTCCCGAAGCTGTTGTTGAGGGCCTCCGACACGGTTTCTATATCGTTGGTATAGCGGCTCATGAGTTCGCCGTGCGTGTGGGAATCGAAGTAGCGCAACGGCAACGACTGCATTTTCGAGAACATGTCGCGCCGGATTTGCGCGACGGCGTTCTGTGATACCTGTACCATAATGCGGGCGTAGCCGTAGGAACACGCCGCGCCGAGGGCGTAGATTAGGCCCATCACGCCCAGCATACGCGCAAGCCCCGCGAAATCGCCGGGTATGATATAGTCGTTAATGAGGGGCTTCAGCAGGTACGACCCGCCGACCGTACAAAGCGAACTGCCCACGAGTAAGACGGCGACGAAGACAAGTACAAACTTGTACGGGGCGAGGTAGCGCATGAGTTTTGAAATCGTACTTTTGAGGTCTTTCGGCTTCTGAAAGCCGTGCCTCTGGGGGCCGCGCGGCCCTTCTTCCCGTCTAGGCATCCGCTATCGCTCCTTCCTGCTGGGACTGGTACACTTCCCGGTAAATCGGCGACTGCTCCATGAGTTCGGCGTGCGTC
>CAMHBH010000164.1 GCA_946183175.1 uncultured Oscillibacter sp. | reverse complement strand
GCCGTCAAAATCGCTTTGGATACGTACTGCGTCTCCAAAGAGAACGGAGAGAAGGAATCGGGATGAGTTCCGGCTACAGTTGCGCGGGGTGCCAATTCGCCGACCCGCGTTTCGCCGACCCCGACGACCCGGACGCGGAATGCGGCTATGAAATCGAAGGCCTCTGCTGGAAGGAAGTCCGTGACGGCAAGTGGGAAATCTGGATGGACGATTTCGGAAACCTGCTGGCGCTTCCGGTGGAGACCGCGCGGGATGATTTTGAAAGGGGGAATCAGGATGAATCCGGAACTGGTATTCATTGACCCGCCGAAGCGGAAGGCGACGCCGTTCACCACGTCGGAAGTCGTGGCGGAGTTCGCCGGGGTACAGCACCACGCCGTACAGCAGATGTGCGTCCGGTATCAGGCGGACTTGGAGGAGTTCGGAATTTTCGCATTTGAAATGCGGAAATTAGACGGGCGCGGACGCCCCGAAGTGGTGTACCACCTGAACGAGGGACAGGCCGTCTTAATTCTGGCGTACCTCCGGAACACGCCGCAAGTCCGGGAGTTCAAGAAGCGTCTGGTGAAGGAGTTCCAGCGGATGAAGGCGGAGCTGACGCGGCGGGAAGTCAACCGGGCCAAGGCGCTCCCGGCGCGGCGGACGCTCACCGACGCCGTGCGGGACTGTCTGCCCGACACGCCGCACAAGTCGCGGTGGTACAAAATCTATACGGATTTAGCCTACCGGGCGGCGGTGGGCATGGGGGCGGCGGGAATCCGGAAGGCGCGCGGCGCGCCGAAGGACGCCAACGCCGCCGACTACCTCACGGCGGACGAACTGTCGGCGGTAGAGCGGGTGTCGGGACAAATCGCCGTGCTGATTGAGGCCGGGATGACCTACGGGGAAATCCGGGACGTTCTCGCCCATCCGGGCGGCAGGGAGTGACGCTGTGGAGCGGAAACGCGGGAGGCCTGGCCCTCCGGCCCCGCCGGGGTTCGAGGAGAACGCCGCGGAGCTTCGCAACGCGGAGCTTATGAGGCTGTACGGCGTCGGCAGGGATACCGTGGCAAGGTGGCGGCGAGAGACAGGGGTGTCCGGGAGGCTGGGCGGCGCACGGCCTCACCGTCCGAATGATTCGCCGGAGGAAATCCGGGCGTGCCTGACCTGTCCGGCGCTGGGCTGTACCCGCGGCGACTGCGAACGGCATAAAATGGCCGCCGCCCTTGCGGGCGGCGGGGAATAGTAAAAGCAGGTGGCGAATGAAAAGCTGTAATAACTGTGTCTGGCTGGGGCGTGACTGCATTGTCGAGCCGGAGGACAAGAGGCGCTCGGCGGAGAACTGCGACCAGTATCGCGACTATGGCGAGTATTACCGGCGTCAGATGGAGACATTTGAACGCACTGGCGAGTATTGGGATTCGACTTTGGACTAGTGAAAGGAGGAGCTACTATGTTGCTGATGACGCGTGACATGATTCAGCGGGAGAACGTCCGGGCGGAGGCACTGGAGACGCTCAAGGCGGGGCTGTACTACTTCCGGGGACGTGGCTTTACGCCGTGGGAAATCGCGCGGAAGCTGGCGCGGGACATGACGCCGGGGCAAATGCGGCGGACTGTGGCAACCCTGTCGGAGATTGCCGAGGCCGACGTGGCGCACGAAATGGAGAGGCTGGCCGACAGGGCCGAACGCGAGGCGGAGGAAGCCGAACAGGAGCGGCGGAAGCGTGACCGCGTGGATGACTGGTACATCTGCGACGAGGATGGCGGGATTCTGGACATCATGGAAGACGCCTCTTACGCCTACGCGCTGTTCCACCGTGACGACACGGCGGAACAGCTCGACATCGACCCGGAATCGCTGGACGTGCTGTCCGCCGACGAATACGCGGAGGAATACGGAGAGGATATGTGAAAGAGGACGTACTGACGACGGAGGCGGCGGTTATCCGGTTACGGGAGGCGGGGATGAAGATTTCCCGCGAGACCCTGCGCGCGGGGCTGGAACAGCGGGTTTTCCCGTTCGGCGACTGCGTGCGGGCGGAAAAGTCCCCCGTGTGCTGGATTTACCGCAGACTGCTGGAAGACTGGATAGCCGAGCGCTTCCGGGAAGGAGGAAACGAATGTTGAACGGATTGACGCGGGAGGTACGCTGGCGGGACATCAAGGACGAGGCCCCGCAAGGAATCGGGTACTTTCTCGTGGCGCACATGGAGCCGGACGCCAACGCGGGCCGTGCCCCGTCGTGCCGCGCGGCGTACTGGAACGGGCGGGAGTTCATGACCACGGAATCCCTGTACTACCCGCTCCACACGGTGACACACTGGATGCCGTACCCGGAACTGCCCAAAGAGGAGGAAATGCGGCGGGTATTCGCCGAGGTACTGGGAGGGGGCGTCTGACGTGATGGAACTGGTGATACAGGTCGAGGCCCCTATGTACATGTGCCAGGGCGTCAAGGAAGACCTGGCGATGGCGGCGCAGGAATGGGGCCCGGCACGGGTGGTGTCGGTTCGCGACACGGCCTGGGACACGGAAAAGACAGGAGGAAAGAACAATGGGAACGTATGAGGTATGGCGGGCGGTCATGTACGCGGTGGGCGTATTCGTGACGTGCAACGTCGGCGGGCAGGCCCTGCGGCTGGCGGTGGGACGGCTGACGAAGCACGAGGCCGTCGCGGTACACCTGAAGCACCGGACGCGCGAGGCTGTGCGGGTCATGACGCCGGAGGAATTTGCAAAGTTCCTGTCGGGACTGTCGGAGCCCAGGGAGCACCAGTCGTTTGAGGACATCCGGCGGCAGGTCGACGGCCTGACGACGAAACCGGAACCCGGCGACGGACCGGAATCCGCCAAGGCCCCGGACAAAGAGAAGGACTTCTTTTCGGACTGAGCAAAGAAACGTCCCGGACGGAAACCACACTCCGCCCGGGACGCGCCACATAAGGGACACAACTTTAACTGGTATTATAGTACAACGCCGGGGAGGTTGTCAACGGCGTTTTGACCGAAAGGCGGTCGAATTATGGTTTTTCGGGTAGCCAAAACGAAAAATTACACGGTAATGAGCAATTACCATCTCCGGGACAAGAGACTGTCACTGCAAGCAAAGGGACTGCTGTCGCAAATACTGTCGCTCCCGGAGGATTGGAACTATACCGCGCGGGGCCTCGCCGCAATCAATAAGGAGTCGTTCGATACAATCCGGGGAATTATTCTCGAATTGGAAAAGGCCGGATACATTGTAAGACGGCAGACACGCGGGAAGTCTGGCAAGTGGAACCGGATGGTATACGACATTTACGAAATTCCGCAGGACGTGAACGAGGGGGCGGAGGAACCGGAGAAGACAGAAGCGCCAGAACCGCCGGAACCATCACCAATGCCGCGCGAAGCGGAACCGGACGCGCCGGAACTCGACCCGGACGCGCTGAACCGCTTCCGGCGGGAAATCCGGGAGAACATCGACCCCGAATCGCTGTGGCGCGAGTTCGGCGCCGACCCGGAAATCGTCGTCGGCTACGTGGAACTGATGGCGGAAGTTTGCGCGGGCAAGTCGCCCATCCGCGCGAACGGACAGGAGATTCCACCCGAAGAGGTGCGGAAACGTTTCCTGTCTCTGAACCGCGACCACATCCTGTACGTCATGGAATGCCTGCGCGACCGGACGCGCGACATACGGAACGTGCGGGCCTACACACTGGCTACGCTCTACAATGCGCCCGCGACCATTGACCAGTATTACGAAGCCAAAGCGTACAGGGACATGCGAAAAGACGAATCAGGCGACTGACGAAGCCGGACGGGAAACCGTCCGGCGCTTTTTGGCGTCGAATCCTCAAAAATGTATTACCGTGACATAAAAACCCGGTACCGGAAAAACCGGTAACGGAGAATCCGGTACCGGGAAATCCGGTGACGGAAAATCCGGTACCGGAAAATTAGGTACAATAAAATAAAGAATCATTACCTTTACTAAGAGGACGTATTCACAACGGGGTAGACAGGTGCCGTGATAAGTGGTATACTA
>CAMHBH010000163.1 GCA_946183175.1 uncultured Oscillibacter sp. | reverse complement strand
CATTTTTTGCCCTATCCTTTTTACTCTCACATCTGACCTAACTAAACGACATTGGAACAGGTTCGGCCCGATTTCCTCACGGGGCGGAATCCGTCCAGAACTGCCGTTCCGGCGGGATGTCCAGCGCGGTCGCCAGCCACGCCGACAAATCCGCGTCGGGGGTACCCGAGAGCGTCACGGCCCACGGGAGCGGCACGCCGTCCCGTACGCGCACCGTCACGCGCGCCGACACCCCCGGCGCATACGCGCCAATCGCCGCCGCCGTTCGTTCGGCCACTTGCGCCGCGAACGCGTCTTCCTGTCCGGCGTTGAGCTCGTCCATACGCGCCGTAATCGCGCGCTCGTAGGCCGACAGATTCCAGTCGGGCCAGTCGGGCTCCAGACGCGCGAGGGGGCGTACAATCGCGGTCAGCAGTACGAGACTGCCCGTGAACGCGCCCGCTTTTCGTAGACTGCCCTCCGGCAACAGAAGTTGTAACAGCGACAGCAGGAAGGAAGTCAGGATAATGGAAGTCAGCCATTGCCGCACCGCGTCTATCATGCCGCCACCGCCGCCATAAAGCTCAGTACCGCCACGAACAGCAGCAGCGCGCAACTGCCCGCCATGCCGAGTACGAGGCCGAACGCCGCGCCCAGGCCGTCAATCAGGCGGCACAGGTCCGACATCCCCGTGACCGCCGCCAGTACGGCGACCGCCTTGTATAACAGGTACTGCACGCCCAGTTCGAGAAACGGGTACGCGCAAGCCGAGAGTACCGCCAGCATACCGAATATGCCGATACTGTTCCGGAGAAGTCCGGCCCCCGCCACCATCGACTCCGACACCTGCGCCAGAATCCCGCCCACGACCGGCACCGTATTCGTAACGGCGGTTCGCACGGCGCGGAGTGCCATCCCGTCGGCGCTTCCCGCGACTATCCGGCACACCGACAGGTACACCGTGAAAGCCAGTACGGCCCAGGTTAAGAGGGACGTAATCAGCTTTTTGAGGCCGTCGGCGAGTACGCCCAGCGAGTTTCCCGGGAGCGTACAGGACGCCGTCAGCAGTCCTATGTAGAGGTACGTCAGGGGCATGAGGAAACTGTCCATGAGGCTGAGCAAGGTTTCGACGAGGAAAACCGCCGTGACCTGCTGGAATGTCGCGGTAGAGACCGCCCCCGACGCCGCGACAGCCGCCGCGAGTGTCGGCAAGAGCGCCTTGGAGAAGGTATTCAGTTCGTTGATAGTCCGCCAGCCGAGGCCTATCAACTGTTCGAGGCTTCCCGCCGTGAGGGCCGTCACCGACAGCGCCCCCGCCATCGACAGGCACAGCGCCGCGCTCTCGTCCTCCCGGCACCCGCTCCGCGCCGCCGCGCAGAGTACGACCGACAGCAGTACCGCCGCCGCGCCGCGCGTACGCGTCCGCACGACGCCCCCCGCCCGTTGCCGGATACCCGACAGAATCCGGCCCACGCCGCTGGAGAAGTCGCCGGGGGTGTACGTCTCCGCGCCGTCGAGGTATCCGGCGGCCTCCGGCAGCGCCTCCGACAACTCCCGCGACGCCGCCCGTACCCCGCAAGTCATGCACAGCGCCGCGCATACGATACAAAGCCATACTTTCATACGTGCCCCGCTTTCATAAACCAGTCGGATTGCGGACGCAGAGGCCGCAAGGCGGAAAGAATATCCCCTTCCCGTTTCGGGGCCGTGTCACTCCATCAATTTCAGAAGCATGCTCATCATTTCGCGCAGAAGCGGCAAGGCGGTCAACAACGCGCAGAGCGTCCCGGCGGTCTCGACGGCCCCCGCAAGCGCCGATTCCCCGGCGTCGCGGCACAGCGCCCCGCCCGCGCGTACGACCAGCGCGATTCCCACTGTCTTGTACAGCGGCGTCAGCACCGCCGGCGACAGCCCGCTTTGCGCGCCGAGTTCGCGTAAGAACTCGAACAGCTCCGCCGACGCCCGCAACAGGTACAGCAACACCGTCACGGTCACGCACAGCGTCAGGAGCAGTCCGGCGACGGGGTTGCCCTGCCGGAGTACCAGCGCCAGTACGGCCCCCGTCACGCAGAGTATCGCGATACGCGCCAGCAGTTCCATAGCTAGAACCGGAACAGGCTCTTGATGAGTTCAAACAGGTCGCTGATTCGCCGTACCAGAATCATGAGTACGACGACCAGTCCGGCGAGTGTCGTCATGAGGGCCTGTTCCTCCCGCCCGGAACGAATCAACAGTTGGTTGAGTACCGCCACGACAATTCCGATTGCCGCTATCTTGAAAATAAAATCAACGTCCATGCCAATCCCCCCGTGCAACATCCTATGAGGACAGGCCGTCGCCTATGACATATTTTTCTTATGCCGCCGTGGCACGGGCGCAATAAAAACAGGGTTCCCGAGACGTTCGGGAATCCTGTCCGCGTTATCCGTTATTCTCTTGCGCGAGGAGTTCCAGCGCGGCCTTCGCGGCGGCCTGTTCGGCCTCCTTCTTACTCCGCCCCGTGCCCTGTCCGAGTTGCTTCCCGTTGACCCGTACCTCCATCGTGAACACTTTCGCGTGGTCGGGGCCGCGTTCGTCGAGAAGCCCGTAGGTCATGACGTGTTCGGGGTTGTGCTGGATGAGCTCCTGCAGGACGGTCTTGTAGTCCTGATTACGCTGTTCGGGTGCCTCCTCCGGGAAGTCGGCCAGCAGACAGCGGTGAATCAGTGCCGACGCGGCGTCCATGCCGCCGTCGAGGTACACCGCCGCCAAGACCGCCTCCACGGCGTCGGCCAGAATCGACGGGCGATTCCTCCCGCCGCCGCTCTCCTCCCCGCGCCCTAAATGCAGGTGTTCGCCGAGGCCCAGTTCCAGCGCGATTCCGTACAGGCTCTTTTCGCATACCAGCGCCGCCCGACTGCGCGTCAGTTCGCCCTCCGGCCAGTCCGGGCGCTGACGGTACAGAAATTCCGCCGTCACGAGGCCAAGGATGGAGTCGCCGAGAAATTCCAGCCGCTCGTTGCTCCGCAGATTCCGGGCGCGGTGCTCGTTGGCGAAGGAACTGTGGCATAGCGCCTGTTCCAGCAGGGACGGGTCACGAAATGTATACTGGAGTTTCTCTTCCAGTTCCTTTACAGCGGTCATTTCCAAGCCTCCTTATGGCGGTATCACGCGCGGACTTATTTCAGACGCCCGGCGAGAAAACGCACGGCGTCGCCGACGGTCTTGAGCGCGGGAAGCTCCTCCTCCGGGACTTCCTCAATCTCGAAGCGCTCCTCCATGGCCATCGCCAGTTCGACCAGGTCGACGGAGTTGGCCCCCAGGTCGTCCTCGAACGAGGTGTCCATGGTGATGTTCTCCGGCTCCATGACGAACTCCTCGGCGACCAGCTCCCGCATGATTTGGAAAATTTCCTCAACTGACATGTTATCCGACACTCCTTAGAAACGGAAAGATTGCGGCCTCCGCCGCGCCACAACATCATACGGTAGCAAGCCCCCGCTGTCAAGAGGGGATTCCGCTTTTTTTCGTTTGCCACGAGAAAGCCGCCCCGCTTACGGGGTGGCCTGCTGTCAACCCTTTTCCAAGTATTGGAGGCAGAACGCTTTCAACTCCGGAATCTCACGTTCAATCGACTCCCAAACCGTCTCGACGCTGATACTTCCGTACTGGTGGGCCATTACATTGCGCATTGCCTTGATTGCGTTCCACGGAATATCCCGGTGGGCGGAGCGAAATTCCGCGCTCAAGTGCCCGCTTAATTCGCCAATCTGCAAGACGCACATGGCGCAGGCGTTGCGGTATTCCTTGTCCGCGGAAAATTGCGCGTAGCTGTCGCCGAAACGCGCAACCGCTTCTTCAATATCCACGCAATAAGAGACAATGTGCTCTAAAATCGACCTGTCGCGTTCATTCATTTCCATAAAGCTGTATCTCCTCCGGGCGAATCCGCGCCAGAAATTTCGCGTCCAGACTGTCCGTGGTCAGCAAATCCACTTCCCGGTTTAGCCGCTCCACTAAAGCCAGACGCAGTCCCGACAGCGCGAACAGCCCCCGCAGATTCCCCTTGTCAATCCTAA
>CAMHBH010000162.1 GCA_946183175.1 uncultured Oscillibacter sp. | reverse complement strand
TGCTCTACGCCTACCGCAAGGCGGCGAAAGACGCGCCGTTGAGCGCCAGTCCGCGCGACGCGGCCGGGATTGACAAAGGGAGCGTCAAGGCGCTCTTCGCGGTCGGCGTACCGTCCGCCGTCCTGACAGGCCTGTTCGACCTCGCGAATATCTGCGTGAACATCCTCGCGGCGGCGCACAATGACCTGGTTCTCGCGGGCATGGGCATCGTCATGAAGGTGGAGCGGATTCCCAACGCGGTCAATATCGGAATCTGCCAGGGAATGCTCCCAATTGTCGCGTACAACTACTCGTCGGGCGACCACGCCCGCATGCGGGACGTTATCCGCACGGCGCGGAAGGCCGGACTTTTCATCTCCGCGGTTTGCATTCTGCTCTTTGAAGTGTTCGCCCATCCCGCGTCGCGGTTATTCCTGAGCGTGTCCGCCGGGGACGCGGAAACCGCCCTGGTGACGGTGTCCTGCGCGGCGCTGTTCCTGCGGATACGCTGTCTGGCCTCCCCGGTGCAGTTCCTCAATTACCATACGTCGTACTGCATGCAGGCGATGGGCGACGGCAGGGGTACGCTGCTTCACGCGTTTGTGCGGGAGATTGTGTTCTACATTCCGTTCATGTTCCTGCTCGACCGGGCGTTCGGGGAAACCGGACTCGCCGCCGCGCTGATTGCGGGCGAATCCTGCGGGGCCGCGTTCGCGCTGTACCTGCTCCGCCGGGCGCTGAATCGAACACGGACAGTCGTTACGGAAAGTTCTCCCCCGCTGAAATGATAACGCCCCGGTGCCACATGTTGGCGTCGGGGCGGTCGCGTTGTTTCAGTCATAGGAGAGTTTCGCGGCGTTCCAGTCGCGGATAACGTCCCGGTAGAAGCGGCAGACGCGCTTCCCGGTCTCCAGGTCGAGGTTTGCGTAGTTGCCGCACTCCGCCGCGCTCTTGCCCGGCATTTCCCCGACGCCCTCCGCCGCCGTGAAGACTTCCTTCACCAGCGAAACCGCCCCTTCCAGCGACAGGCGGCGGTTGTCGAAGAGGAAATAGAACCCCGTCTGACAGCCCATCGGGCCGAAGTAAACCACGGCGTCCTTTTCTTTGGAGTTGCGCAAGAGCGTGGCTATCAGGTGTTCTACGGAGTGCATTTCGCTGTTGGAGAGCAGGTCGCCGGAGTTCGGGCGCTTCAGGCGCAGGTCGAACGTGACAATATCGCCGTCGCGCCGCGACAGGTACAGCCCCGGCAGTAATTTCGTGTGGTCTACCTCAAAACTCGCGATACGTTCCATGTACAATCCTCCCGTCACAGGGTTTCTTTTTGCAGGGCCAGCGCGAAGGGCAGTAGCACCCGCCCCAGATTTTCCAGCGCCTGTCCGTAGTCGAAGTATTCCTCGACCTGCCCCTCGTTGAAAAGGTGGTCGGAGACCGATTTCAGCGCCACGAAAGGCGTATCGTTCCGGCAACAGACCTGCGCAATCGCGCAGCCCTCCATTTCCATGAGCACCGGGCGGAACGTGTCGCGAATCCAGCGCGCGCGCCCGGTGCCGGTCGCGAACCAGTCGCCGGTCGCGGCGCGTCCCGTGTGCGCCTCCACGCCCGCCGCGCGCAGGAGTTCCACACAGCGTTCCGGACGCCACGTCGGGAACTCCAGCCGCTTGACCGTCGACACGAACCCGGGCGCGTCGCCGAGGGCGCTGGTGTCCATGTCGTGCTGAACGTAGTCGGACGGCACGACGAGCGTACCCGTGGGCAAGTCCGTCATGCACCCCGCCACGCCCGCGTTGACGACCATGTCCACGCCGAAGCGCAGGCACAGGATTTCACAGGCCATAGCGGCGTTGACCTTCCCGATACCCCCCGCGCAGGCGATAATGTCCGGGGCGATGTTGTAGAACGGGACGCCGGAAACCGTCTGGAAAGATTCGATGTCTTTCGCGCCGGGGAGCGCGTGGAACTCCGCGGACATGGCGAACTGTAAGCCGATTTTCATATTGTCACCTCGTAATATTGCGCTTGAATTTGCACCTAGGGTAGGACGAACAGCCGAGAAATTCGCCGTACTTTCCGCGCCTCGTGACGAGTTTCCCGCCGCACCACGGACAGGTATCCGATTCCTGCGCGGCGCGGATGTCCCGGATATGCTTCGCTTTCACGGCGGAATCGACATTCGTCAGGGGGTCTAGGCGGTCGGAAATCGCCCGGACTTCCTCCGAGCCGTAGAGCGCCGGAAGCGCGAAAAACATTTGTCTCAGTTGTCTTTCCAATTGCGCGGTTTGTGTAATAATAGTAAACCGTGTATTTTCGGGGACTTTATTTAACTCGCAATCATCAGAAAATACAATATAGGAGTAAAAAAAGCGTTCTGGAATATTCAGATATTGAGATAAGGCTTTAATATGGGTTCGGTTTTGCCGAACTGGATTATAGAAAAAATGTTTTTTCCGATTAGGAAACATTTGTGTCCAGTTCAAATCATCAATAGCGCCATAAATCCAGCCGCTATAATTTTTACTCTCAAAAACAAAAATGCCAGTCTCATGTACCATCAGCAAATCAATTTCCGAAGTTGTGTCACGATAAGGAACATATACATTCCGGAAAATCTGAAAGTTGCCGTTTGCGGTTTGATACAAAATCCTAGCTATCATATTTTCTCCGACTCGCCCCAGTTTTTCCGACCGGGATAATGATTCTTTTGGATATGTGCCATAACTTGTCGGCTTATGTTCCTCTCCGGGCGCATTTTTCCCATTCTTGCGAAGCATAACAAAGAGGAACAACAGAAATAAAAAAAACAGACCAGCCATAATAGCAATTCCCCTGACCGCAACGGAATAAACTATCCCGTTGCGGTCAATTTTACCGATATGGATTCTTACTTCACAATCGACGCCGTGTCCATAGCAATCATGAGTTCCTCGTTGGTGGGAATCAGCAGAACCTTGACGCGCGAATCCGCCGCCGAAATGACCGCCTCCTTGCCGCGTACTTTGTTCGCGTCGGCGTCCATCTTCACGCCCATGAACTCCAGCCCGGAGGCAATCGCCATACGCTGCGCGGCGCTGTTCTCGCCGACGCCCGCCGTGAAAATGACCGCGTCCACGCCGCCCATCGCCGCCGCGTAGGCCCCGATAAGTTTCTTGACGCCGTAGTTGAACATATCGACGGCCAGTCCGGCGCGCGCGTTGCCCTTCTCGAAAGCGTCCGTCAGGTCGCGGAAGTCGGAACTCACGCCCGACACGCCCTGTACGCCCGATTTCTTGTTGAGGATGTTCAGCATTTCGTCAATGCTCAGACTGTACTTGTTCATAAGGTACTGCAAAATGCCCGCGTCCAAGTCGCCGGAGCGGGTGCCCATCGGGACGCCCGCCAGCGGCGTAAAGCCCATGGAGGTGTCGACGCTCTTGCCGCCGTCGACGGCGGTCACGGAGGAGCCGTTGCCGAGGTGGCAGGAAATGAGTTTGAGTTCCTCGGGCTTTTTGCCGAGCATGGCGGCGGCGCGTCCGGCGACGTACTTGTGCGACGTGCCGTGGAAGCCGTAGCGGCGAACCTTGTCGTTCTCGTAGTACTCGTAGGGCAGGGCGTACATGTAGGCGCGGGCGGGCATGGTCTGGTGGAACGCGGTGTCGAACACGGCGACCATGGGCACGCCCGGCATGACCTTCTGACAGGCCCGGATTCCGGTCAGGTTGGCGGGGTTGTGGAGCGGGGCCAGCGGGATACAGTCCTCGATGGCTTTCAGCACTTCGTCGGTAATCAGCACGGACTTGTTGAAGGCCTCGCCGCCGTGTACGACGCGGTGTCCAACGGCGTCGATTTCCTTCATGGAGCCGATGACGCCGTCGGCGGGGTCGGTGAGGGCGTCCATGACGGCCTGTATCGCCTCGGCGTGGGTGGGCATGGACACGTCCACGGCGTCCTTTGTCGCCTTGCCGTCGGCCTTGTAGGTGAATTTGCCGTCGATTCCGATTCGCTCGCAGAGGCCCTTCGCCAGCAGGACGCCGCTCTCGGGGTTGAGAAGCTGGTACTTCAGGGAAGAACTGCCCGCGTTGATGACAAGAACATTCATGGATATTCGCTCCTTCTGTAGTGCCGGG
>CAMHBH010000161.1 GCA_946183175.1 uncultured Oscillibacter sp. | reverse complement strand
CGCTCCGCCTGCCACGAGTTCGCCGCGCACTATGTCGACGTACAGAGAGACGGCGCCCGGCGTCTGGGCTGTGTCGGCGACTGGGAACACCCCTATTTGACGATGTCGCCGACGTTCGAGGCCGAGGAGGTGCGCGTGTTCGGTGAGATGTACAGGAAGGGCTACATTTACAAGGGCCTCAAGCCTGTATACTGGTGCCCCAACGACGAAACCGCCCTCGCCGAGGCCGAGATTGAGTACCAGGACGACCCCTGCACGACCGTCTACGTCAAGTTCCCCATGCGCGACGACCTGGGCAAGCTGTCGCATATCGACAAGAGCAAGCTGTTCTTCGTGATTTGGACGACCACCATCTGGACGCTCCCCGGAAACCTCGCCATTGCGCTCCACCCGTCGGAGAGTTACGCGCTGGTCAAAGCCGCCAACGGGGAGACTTATATTATGGCCGAGGCGCTCGTCGAAAAGGTCATGGGCGTCGGCGCTATCGACGATTACTCCGTCGTCGAGACCCACCCGGGCGCGTTCTTCGAGAATATGCTGGCCGACCACCCGTTTTTACCGAAAACGTCGCGGTTACTCCTCGCCGATTACGTGACGATGGATTCCGGCACGGGCTGCGTCCACACGGCCCCGGGCTTCGGTGCCGACGACTACCAGACTTGTAAGCGCTACGGTATGGACATGGTGGTGCCCGTCGACGACCAGGGCCGCCACACCGACTACGCCGGGAAGTACGCCGGGCTGTCGACCGAGGAATCGAACCCCGTCATTCTGGCCGACATGAAGGAGAGCGGCATGCTGTTCGCCTCCGAGGACATCACGCACAGTTACCCGCACTGCTGGCGCTGTAAGGGCCCGATTATCTTCCGGGCGACCCCGCAATGGTTCTGCTCCGTCGACGCGTTCAAAGAGGAGGCCTGCGCGGCCTGTGACGATGTGCGCTGGGTGCCCGAGTGGGGAATCGAGCGCATGAAGGCCATGATTCGCGAGCGCTCCGACTGGTGCATTTCGCGGCAACGGAAATGGGGCCTCCCGATTCCCGTCTTCTACTGCCGCGACTGCGGGAAACCCGTCTGCACGCCCGAGACTGTCGACGCCGTGGCGAAACTCTTCGAGGCGGAAGGCTCCAACGCGTGGTTTGCGCGCGACGCCGCCGACATCCTCCCCGACGGCTTTGCCTGTCCGCACTGCGGCGGGAGTACGGGCTTCGACCGCGAGGAAGATACCCTCGACGGCTGGTTTGACTCCGGCTCCACGCATTTCGCCTCCATGAAGCGCGACCAGGGTTTCTGGCCCGCCGACATGTACCTGGAAGGCCTCGACCAGTACCGCGGCTGGTTCCAGTCGTCGCTGCTGACGGCTGTCGGGGCGTTCGGCAACGGCGCGCCCTTCAAGGAATGCGTCACGCACGGCTGGACGGTCGACGGTGAAGGGAAGGCTATGCACAAGTCCCTCGGGAACGGCATGGACCCCTACGAAATCTTCAACAAGTACGGCGCGGACTTACTGCGCCTCTGGGCCGCCTCCGCCGACTACCATGCCGACGTACGCTGTTCGGACGCCATTTTCAAGCAGTTGTCGCAAAACTACCTGAAGTTCCGTAACACGGCCCGCTACTGTCTGGGCAACCTGAACGGCTTCGACCCGAACCGCCTGACGCCCCCCGACAAAATGTTACCCCTCGACCGCTGGGCCGTCACGAAACTGAATGCCCTCATCGAACGCTGTGAACAGGCCTACAACGACTACGAATTTCTGACGATTACCCACGCCGTGAACGATTTCTGCGTCGTGGAAATGAGCAACTTCTACCTCGACATCATCAAAGACCGCCTCTACTGCGAGGACACGGACGGCGAATTCCGCCGGAGCGCGCAAACGGCGCTGTACCTGATTCTCGACACGCTGACGAAAATCATGGCCCCGATTCTGTGCTTCACGTCCGACGAAATTTGGCAGTCCATGCCGCACAAGTCCGGCGACGACCCCGAAAACGTACTCTTCAACGACCGCAACGGCGCATTCGCCGACTACGCGCTTTCGGACGCCGACATGATGGGCTGGGGCGTGGCAATCCAGTTGCGGGACGGCGTCAACGCGGCGCTGGAGACGGCCCGCGCGGCGAAGCGTATCGGGAAGGCGCTGGAGGCGCGCGTCGTACTCGTGCGCGGCGGCGGCGACAATCTCTCCGAGACCGTGAAGCGTTTCACGTCCGACGAACTGGCGGATTTGTTCATTGTGTCGGAAGTGGGCGTATCGGGCGACGCGGCGCTGTACGAAAAGGGCGCGGAGACGCCTGTCGAGGGTGTACGGGTTGTTGTAGAGCCCGCCGACGGGGCCAAGTGCGAGCGTTGCTGGAAACAGTTACCGACTGTCGGGAGCGTGTCGGACTACCCGACACTCTGTCCGCGTTGCGCGGCGGTCATCGCGCGTATGGAAGCGTAAGCATAACGGACGCCCTCTCCCGCGTGGGAGAGGGCGTATTTTTTCCGCTTAGTTCAGCTTAACAGGCGCTTACGCTTGGGGAATGGTAAGCGCGTATTCTCCGGCCATAACGCCGAATTTCGCGCAGTCGCGCCCGTTGCGGGATTCCATGCCGACATAGGAAACGCCGTCCGGGAGTGCGACGCCCTGCGCCTGTTCTTCGGAAATCGGCAGATACAGTTCGGCGCTCGTATTGGCCGGGACGCTCATACTGTATTCCGTCATAACGCCGCCTTCGGCCTTCCAGGCGCTTGCAATCGTGCCGTAGGGGGATTCAAAAGTGCCGCTTGCGTAGGCGAAATCCCCGCCGACAGTCGGCTGTAAGATAAAGTTCTGGTAGCCCGGCGCGTCGTGGGTGATACCGAGCTGGTATTCCATCATCCATTCGGAAATCGCGCCGAGGGAGAAATGGTCGAACGAGTTCATAGAGTTGTTGCCGTTGAAACCGCCGTCGACGGTGTAGGAGTTCCAGCGCTCCCAGACGGATGTCGCGCCGTTCAATACCGGGTACAGCCACGACGCGTACTCCGTCTGCTCAAAGAGCCTGTAGGCCTCCTCGACGTAGCCGTACTTCGTCAGGACGGGCACGAGGTTCGGCGTGCCGGAGAAGCCGGACGTAATCGTATAGTTGGCCCGTTCGATGGTTTTGAGGAAGTTTTCCACGGCTTTCGCCTCGTTTTCCTCACTGAACACGCCGTAGCGCAGGGGCGTGGCGTAGGACGCCTCGGTGTCCACGTCGTGTCCCTCCGCGAACAGGTAGCCGGAATACGTTACCGTGTCGAATGCTTTCGCGTTGGGCGTGACGGTGATTCCGGTGTCCGGGTTCACGTAGAGTTCGTTCCACTTCGCTTTCGCGGCCTCGTAACGCGTCCGGTAGCCCGTGGCCAGCGTCGTCCGTCCGGCGACTTCGGCCATTTGCGCGGCGATGTCCAGCAGGTAGACGTACACGGCCTCGTTGATGAGTTCGGGCGGGGTCTCGTCGATGGACAGCCAGTCGGCGAGGATTCCGACCTGTCCGGTCAGTTCCGGAACGGGCGTTCCGCCGTACACGTCCTCCGGGCCGTCCGGAATCATCAGGGGACTTGCCGCCAGATAGTCCAGATACTTTTCAATGGCGTCCATATTGTCGCGGATAATGGCGGGGTTTCCGGTCTGCTGGTAGAGGTTGTAGGGGATAATCATCAGCGCGGCGTCCCAGGAGATTCCGCCGAACCCGGGCGGGATGGTGTCGTAGCGCGGTTCGTAGGTCGGCGCGTAGACGGGGATGGAGCCGTCCGTAAACTGACAGGCGCGGAGGGCCTTCAGCCAGTTGCGGTAGAAGTTGTACACGTCGGCGTTGTAGGACGCCGCTTTCGAGAAGACTTGCGCGTCGCCCGTCCAGCCGAGGCGTTCGTTACGCTGCGGGCAGTCCGTCGGGAGCGACAGGAAGTTACTGGTCTGCGAGTTCTGCACGTTCTTGAAAAGACGGTTGACGAGTTCGTTGGAACTGTCATAGGTCGAGCTGACTTGCGTCGACGAGAGCTTTTTCAGCTTTACATTTTCAAGCGGCAATTCCTGGGAAAGTCCCGTGATTTCGATGTAGCGGTATCCCCGGAACGTGAAATGGGGTTCAAAGACCTGCTCGCCGTCCGTGGCGGTATAGAAGTCCGTGACCATGGCGGCGCGGAGGTTCTCGACCATCATCATACCCACGGTGCCGTTGGCGCGGTACTCGTCCAAGTCGGGGTACAGGACTTCCGCGTAAC
>CAMHBH010000160.1 GCA_946183175.1 uncultured Oscillibacter sp. | reverse complement strand
CGTCGACCTCTAGCGTGACAGGCTAGCGTTCTAACCAACTGAACTACCGGGCCATGATGGTGGGAACAACTGGACTCGAACCAGTGACCTCCTGCTTGTAAGGCAGGCGCTCTAACCAGCTGAGCTATGCTCCCGAATCGGTTTGCCTCATGTGCGGCAACGTAGGAGATTATACACAAGAGGGCGGGGTTTGTCAAGCCCTTTTGAAAAAATTTTCCGAAAAAATTGTGGGGCGCGCCCGACAGCGTTCCGGACTACTCGCCCCGTTGACACGGGGAGGCTTTCGCGGAACTTCCGATGAGGAAGCGCCCGATTTTCAGTCTCCCCGCCGCGCGCGGAGCGACGGAGGGGCGGCGGGGAATGTCGCGCAGGGGCGGCGGGGTACGGGAAGCGCTTTACACATCTTTCTTTCCGAAGGCGCGGAAACGCTCTCGACAGGCCTGGAATTTTGTGCTATACTGAACCCGCCGCACGGCGAACGCCAGGCAGAGGAAAGGGGAACGAATCATGGACCGGAGCTACAGGCCCAAGTACCACGTCAGCGTACTGTCGGGGTGGGCCAACGACCCGAACGGTACTATTTTCTATCGCGGGAAAGCGCATCTGTTCTATCAGCACTACCCCCACAAGCCCGAATGGGGAACCATGCACTGGGGACACGTCGCAACTGAGGACTTCATCCACTGGGAACGCCTGCCGATTACGCTCGTACCCGACCAGGACTACGAGGTGATTTGCGGCTGTTGTTCCGGCTCCACGATTGAGAAGGACGGCAAGCTCTACCTGCTCTACACGTCGGCGCAGCCGGACTTACAGCGCCAGTGCATGGCGGTCTCGGAGGACGGCGTACGCTTCCAGAAGGACGCGGGCAACCCGATTGTCACGGCGGACGCGCTCCACCCGGAGGTGTCGCGGACGGACTTCCGCGACCCGCGGATGTTCCGCAAGGGCGACTGGTATTACCTTATCGCGGGCGCGCGCGTGCTGACCCCCGAGGAAACCGCCGCGAATCCGAACGAGGGCTTCAAAAAGGAAGTCAAGCCCCCGCTCCCCGTACATTCCCCGTCAGCCGGGCCGGTCTCCGGGAGTACGGAGAGCGAACCCGAAAAGACCGGATACGGCAACATGATTCTGCTGAAAAGCAAGGACTTGTACCGCTGGGAATACGTGGGCAAGCTCATCTACGAGCAACCCGAGTACGATATCGCCTACTACCGTCTCAACGGCGTCTACGAGTGCCCGGACTACTTCACCGACAACGGCGCGGAAGTGTTGCTGTCGAGTCCGCAGAACCTGCCGGCGATGGGCCACCGCTACCAGAACATTCACTCCACGCTGTACATGCTGGGCAAGCTGGACTTCAAGACGGGGCGTTTCGATGTCCGCGACATTCAGGAGGTCGACAGCGGGTTCGACTTCTACGCCGCGCAGACGCTCCGCATGCCCGACGGGCGTATTGTCATGATTGCGTGGAAAGAGATGTGGGACCGCAATTTCCCGACGCGCAAGGAAGGCTGGGCCGGGACGTACACCCTGCCGCGGGAGCTGACCGTGCGCGACGGGCGCATGATTCAAACGCCCGTCCGGGAAATCGGGAAGTACCGCCAGAACCGGGTATACTGCGACGAGTTGTCGGTCGGGAATCAGTCGGTGACGGTGGACGGAATCTCGGGGACGGTCGTCGAACTCCGCATGACGCTGGAACCGGGCGACGCCGCGAAAGCGGGGGTAAAGCTGTTCAAGGGAAGCGAACACGAGACGCTGTTGTACTACGACCGCGCGGAGGGCGCGCTGGTGTTTGACCGTACCCGTTCCGGACAGCCCTTCGAGGGCCGCGACAAAAATGTCAACGTCCGCTACTGCGATGTCGGACAGGCCGACGCTTTAGAGCTTGACCTGTACCTGGATGTCTCGTCGCTGGAAGCGTTCGTAGACGGCGGCAAGCGCACCATGACCGGGAACGTGTACCCGGACTTGGAGGGCGACGACGGAATCGAATTCTTCGCGGAGGGCGGAACCTGCAAGTTCCGTTCCGTGGAGAAGTACGACATTGTCGTATAAGGGCACAACAGGAAACCCTCCCCCGGAATCCGGGGGAGGGCGCTTTTTTGGGAAAGCCGCCTGTCAGTCAGGGACAGGAATCAGTTGTCGACGCGGAGGATGAACAGGTTCGTAATGTCCCTGTTGTCCTGCGTGTAGTACACGATATCGTCGCTGTCGGCCTTGACATTGCTCAGGCTGATTTTGCTGATACTGCCCGTCGTGCTGACGGAGTAGACGTTGACGGAACTGCTCAAGTCCATGAGCGGGCCTCTGGAGCCGCCCAGGCGGATAGCGCCGTTAGACGGGGCCGCAAGGCCTGTGGCGCGTCCTACGGTGACGTTGGAGTTGTTGTAGATGCCGCCGATGACGAGGTTGTCGGCGTTGTACTCGGTGTTGTCGAGGATGACGCTGCTTCCGGCACCGGGCTTGGTGTTGTCGTTGGTGACGGTGAACTGTGCGCCGGAGCGCGGGTTCTCGCCGTCATTGCCCAGGACGCTGTCCACCAGGACGTTGACCTTGGTAATCTGTCCGGCGACGACGGCGTTGAAACTGCGATACGTGGATTTGTCGCGGACGGGGTTCGAGGCGGAGTTCGCCGCGATGAAAATCAGGTCGGTGTTGGTGGTGGTGATGGTGGCGTTGCTGGCGAACACCATGACCGCGCTTCCGTCGGCGGCGTAGACGTAGGCGTTGGCGCTGTCGATATTGGGCGTGTTGCGCATACCGTTGTAAATCCGGTAGGCCTTGGAGGCGCTGTCCTCTACGATGAACGTAGTATTGTTGTCGCCCACGACGCCCTCGGGCATGGCGGTACCGGTCGCGGTACGGTTCCGGACGTTGAGCGTTCCGGCAGTCGTGGCGACGGGCGTAAGGGTGTAGCGGTCGTTATTGTCGGCGGAGTACGTGACAATCTTCTGTTTGAGGGTGTCCACGTCGGCGATTTCGTAGACGCTCAGGCGCACGACGCGTTCGGAGCCGTTGGAGAAGACAAGGCTTGCCTGCGCGTAGTCGAAATCCTGGCGGCCATTGCTGATGTTCCGGACCCACGCGTAGCTGTCGGCGGAGGCCTGAACGGTCTCGACCCACATGACCATCTCGTTCTCATTAAGCGTGAGGAGGTAGATGTTGTAATTGTTGGCTACAGTCAGGAAGGAGCTTTCCGTGCCCTCGGCTGTGCCGTATACGATGTTGAGGGCGTTTTCGTACTCCGCGCCGTCGATTTCCAGACTGCTCCCGGCCTTGACGCGGTTCAGGGTGCCGCTTTCCTGGTCGAGCAGGGTCACGGACTGGATTCCGCTGTTTCCGCTCATGCCGGAGTAGGTGTAAGCGACGATGTCGCCGGTTTCAAAGTCTTCGGTCTCGAACTGGCCGCTGGTGAAGCCGCTGGGCGCGCGCGCGTCGCCTATGCCGCTGACGGTAACGAAACGGTTCCGGGAGTTCGTCGCGCTCTGGACGGAGGAGACGGTGCCGGGATAGTACACCACGGCGCTGAGTACGACGGCGGGCGTATTGCCGCTGGTGGTACGGAACGCGCGGATTTCCACGCCGTTGCCGATGACGTTCGCCTGGGAAATCAGGCCGCTTAACTTGGTCGTGTCGTTTCTGCTGATGGTCGCGCCGCTGTTGGTGACATCCACGCCGTTGACGTAGAAGGTCAGGGGGGCGTTGATGGTCAGGCCGAGGTCGGTATAGACCTGTCCGGCGGTGACATCCTCGTTGTAGTAGACCTTATCGACCGTGGCGAGGTAGGTACCTACGTCGGAGTTCCGGAGCGTCCACCTGGTGGCCGGGCAGCCGAAAGCGTCCGTCGTGTTGCTGGTCTGCCGCAGGTTTTCAAAATACTGCTCGGCGAACTGGAGCGTATAGGGGGAAGAGGCCTCCGCGACGATATTCGTGCCCCTTGCGGCGGTGGTGGTTCTGACGGAACGGGTGTTCCGGGTTCCGGTGTACTCCACGAGGTCGGACTTCAGCGCATTGAACGCGAACAGGCACGCGTCCTGACGGTTGACGTTGGCGGTACCCGTCAGCGTGGTGGCAAGGCCGTTGTTCAGTCCGATAATCAGGGCCTGATTGGTGACGTTGTTCGACCAGCCGCTTCCGGTGTAGTGCTCAATGGTCTGGTCGTAGCCGAGGGCGCAGAGAAGCATTTTCAGGAACGCTTGGGCGGTCAGGGAGTCGCCGGGGTGGAAGGTGCCGTCGGAGTAGCCCGAGACAATGCCCTCCT
>CAMHBH010000159.1 GCA_946183175.1 uncultured Oscillibacter sp. | reverse complement strand
TTCTCGCGGGAGGTCAGGCCGTCCTCGTTGACCACGATTCCGCCCTTGCGGTTGATTTCCAGTCCGGCGGTCGTCGACTTAATCAGCGGGTTCGGGCTCGTGCCCAAGGCCATAATCACGCAGTCCACGTCGATTTCGAACTCACTGCCGGGCTTCTCAATCGGGCGGCGGCGTCCGGACGCGTCCGGCTCGCCGAGTTCCATTTCGATACAGCGGATTTTCGTCACGTTGTCGTTTTCGTCCGCCAGGATTTCCACCGGATTGTTCAGGGTCTTGAAGATAATGCCCTCCTCAATCGCGTGCTCGACCTCCTCTTTCCGGGCCGGGAGTTCCTCCATGCCGCGGCGGTAGACGATGTAGACCTCCGCGCCGAGACGCTTCGCGCAACGCGCCGCGTCCATGGCCACGTTGCCGCCGCCCACGACCGCGACTTTCTTCGGGTGGATAATCGGCGTGTCGGAACCGGGCAAGTAGGCCTTCATCAGGTTGATACGCGTCAGGAACTCATTGGCCGACAGCACGCCCTTGTAGTTGACGCCGGGGATATTCATAAACATGGGCAGTCCGGCACCGGAACCGATAAACACGGCCTCGAAACCCTGTTCGGTCATGAGCTCGTCGACGGTAATCGTGCGCCCGACTACGGTGTCGGTAGAAATCGTGACGCCCAAATCTTTCAGGCCGTTGACTTCCTTCTGCACAATCGCCTTGGGCAGACGGAACTCCGGGATTCCGTAGACGAGTACGCCGCCCGCGAGGTGCAAGGCCTCGAATACCGTGACCTCGTAGCCCTTACGCGCCAGGTCTCCGGCGCAGGTCAGGCCGGCGGGGCCGGAACCGATGACCGCCACACGGTGTCCGTTAGGGGCGGGCTTTTCGGCCTTCGCCTTGACGTTCTCGTTGTGCCAGTCGGCGACGAACCGCTCCAGACGCCCGATTCCCACGGGGTCGCCCTTCTTGCCGCGCACGCAATACTTTTCGCACTGGCTTTCCTGCGGGCACACGCGACCGCATACGGCGGGGAGTGCCGACGTGGCGGAGATAATCTGGTAGGCCTCCTCGAACTCCCCGGCCTCCACCTTCTCGATGAACTCCGGAATGTGTACCATGACCGGGCAGCCCTGCATACAGGGCTTGTTCTTGCACCGCAGGCAACGCTGGGCCTCGTCAAGGGCCTGGTCTTTCGTGTAGCCGAGCGCGACTTCCTCGAAGTTGTGGTTGCGCACGTCCGGCTCCTGCGACGGCATCGGGTTCTTCTGTAACGACATGTTCGGTTTTCTAGCCATGGTTCACGCCCCCTTTTTCAGGAGATTGCAAGTCTCCTCGTGCTTTTTGACTTCCCAATCGTGGTACATCTGGTTCCGCTTCACGGCGATATCCCAATCGACCTGATGACCGTCGAAGTCGGGGCCGTCCACGCACGCGAATTTCATCTCGCCGCCGACGCTCAAACGGCACCCGCCGCACATTCCGGTACCGTCAATCATAATCGGGCTCATAGAGACGGTGGTCTTGATTCCGTAGGGTTCCGTGGTCTTGCTGACGAACTTCATCATAACCATCGGGCCGACGGCGAAAACCTCGTCGTACTGGTTCCCGGCCTCGATAAGCTCTTTGAGGGCGTCGGTGACAAGGCCCTTCTGCCCGTAGGAGCCGTCGTCGGTACACATTTTGAGTACGTCGCTGGCGGCGCGGAACTCGTCCTCCAAAATGACAAGGTCCTTGTTCTTGAATCCCACGACGGCGTGAACTTCCGCGCCGTCGTCGTGGAACTTCTTGAGCACCGGGTAGGCAATCGCGCAGCCCACGCCGCCGCCGACGACACAGACTTTCTTCTTCCCGGCGGTCTCGCTGGCCTTCCCGAGCGGCCCGACGAAATCCTGTAAGAAATCGCCTTCCTTCATGGCCTTGAGCTTCTCCGTGGTCGCGCCGACGGTCTGCACGATGATGGTCACGGTACCCTTTTCGGGGTCGTAGCTGTTGATGGTGATGGGGACGCGCTCCCCGCCCTCGTCCACGCGCAGAATGATGAACTGCCCCGGCTGGGCCTTCTTGGCCACGAGCGGCGCTTTGATTTCGTAGAGCGTGACCGTGGGGCGCAGTTCCTCTTTTCTTACGATTTGATACATACCGTTCCTTCTTTCCCGAGTGATGGCGAAACGCGTTGTCTGCCATTGCGTTTCGCGATATTGTCTGAATTTTAACAGATTTCCGCCGCGCCGTCAATTCCTTTTCGCGCCTTTTCCGGATTTTGTACGCGTCAGGCCGTTCCGGACTGTCATTCCCCGAAGGCCTCGGACACCCGCCGGACTTCCTCCGCCGCGCGCAGAAACGCCTCGGCGATTTGCGGGTCGAAGTGGCTCCCGGAACCCTCCCGGATAATCTGCATGGCCTTCTCGAACGGGAACCCCTTCTTGTACGAACGGCTGGACACTAAAGCGTCGAACACGTCCGCGACCGCCATAATGCGCGCCGACAGCGGGATGTTCTCCCCCGCCAGCCCGAACGGGTAGCCGCTCCCGTCCCAGCGCTCGTGGTGGAACGCCGCAAGATTCTGCGCCTCCT
This sequence comes from uncultured Oscillibacter sp., assembly GCA_946183175.1. GTDB lineage: Bacteria > Bacillota > Clostridia > Oscillospirales > Oscillospiraceae > Oscillibacter. The sequence goes on along the minus strand of CAMHBH010000159.1, from coordinate 1,713 downwards.
TCAGGTAGCCGGAATCCGGCGCAATCTCGATGACCCGCGACAGAATATCCCTTCCGGCGATGGTGTGCTCCTTCATCTGCCGGAACTCCTCCTCGTTCAGCCGCCCGGGCTTGTTGAGGATGGTGTCGGAGACGTGGATTTTCCCCACGTCGTGGAGCGGCGCGGCGCTGACGACTTCCGCGACAAATTCATCGGTAAGCGCGTCCTTGTAGACGCCGTCCTTCTTCATCTGCTTCATGATGATTTCCGCGTAGGCCGCCGTCTTGCGCACATGGTCTCCGGTACTCTGGTCGCGGCTTTCCACGAGGTCGGCGAGCGTGATAATCAAGCCTTCCTGCATTTTGGCAATCGCCGCGGCCTTTTTCTGCGCGTCGGCGATATACCGCATGATGTCCCCGGCGGTCTTGAGCACCGCGCGGTACAGGTTCTCGATTTCGTCGCCGGTGTGGATGTTGAGCGCCCGGACGGCCTCGACGTTTTCGGCGCGGGCCTCCTCGCTGTCGTAGGCGAACGACCCGGCGGCCCAGGCAATGGCGTTGATGGGCGCGACGATGCTTTCCTCGGCGAAATTCAGCGTCAGGAGCAGAATCACGATGAAGAAGCCCAGATACAACGACACTTGCCGCGTTCGTTATTCCGGAGTTTCTCCATGGAGATGTCCGCCGCCGCGTAGCAGACGCATTCCCCGGCGTCGTTGTAGACGGGGACGTAGGCGGTCAGAAGCCAGCCGTAGGCGTCGTCGGACACAATCGGCTCGATAGGTTTCCCGGCCAGCAGGGCGGGGATGTACTCCGCGAAAGAGGGGTCGAACGGTATGATGTCTCCGGGTTCGCCGCCGGGCAGGTCGTCGGTGTCGAGGTCGAACACGACGTGACAGCCGTCGGGGAGTATGCGGTAGACGTAGACGTACTGGATATCGGGCGAACTCTCCCGGATACGGTAGAGGCGCTGTTCAATTTCCCCGTACCCGGGGGCGTCGTCGCCCTCTGACAAGTAACTGTCCACGGCGTCGGGTTCGATGACCGAAGCGGCGAGTTCCGCCACGCCGACGCCTACCCGGGTATGTTCCTCAATCAGCGCCTGGCGGTACAGCAGGAAGGTAATGCAGGTGCCTATCACGGCAATGAGCAGGATGGACACCGAAATCAGGAGCGTGATTTTCGCCCGCAGGGACATGCTTTTCGACGGTTCGTCGCGGAAGGGGTTCGGGCCGCGCCGGAGCGGGACTTGCAGGACGCTTTCCAGCCGGTACGGCACAACGCGCAGGAGCAGTAGCACGAGCAGGACAGTCAGGGCCTTGTCGGCAATGTCAAGCAGGAAGTCCGCCGACAGTTTCGCGGTGAACAGCGGGAACAGCCCGCTGTTGTAAATCCGCACGGCGAACGGGCCGGAGGTGCCGTCGCTGATATCGGTACCGTAGACGGCCCAGCTTATCAGGGAGCCGAGGCCCCCGCCGAGTACCGCGAAGACGAGCACGGACAGGAGGAGGCCGGGGACTTTCCGGAAGAAGCCCCTTCTGTACAGCACCGTCGCGGACAGGGCTATCAGGACGCTGGCGAGGCAGTAGAAGACGGACACCGGGTCGTAAACGCTGTTGGTGAGGTTCGAGAGGTAGCCGACTACGATTCCGGGCAGGTAGCCCCCGACCGCCGCGACGAAAATCGTGCCCGGGCAGTCCATGTAAAGCGGCAGGCCCGACGCGGCGGCGATTCG
>CAMHBH010000158.1 GCA_946183175.1 uncultured Oscillibacter sp. | reverse complement strand
CGACCGAAAACAGTTGCGGAACTGCCCGCGACAACATCCTGTGAGGAGTGATTTCTATGCCTACCATTACAGCCGGGGAGTTCCGGAACGGCGTCACATTCGAGATGGACGGAAAAGTCATGCAGGTGGTGGAGTTCCAGCACGTCAAGCCGGGCAAGGGCGCGGCGTTCGTGCGCACCAAGATGAAGAACGTCATCACGGGCGGCGTCACCGAGACTTCCTTCAACCCTACCGCGAAATTCGAGCAGGCGTCGATTGAGCGCCGCGACGCCGAATACCAGTGGAACGACGGCGACCTCTACCACTTCATGGACCCCACCACCTACGACGACATCCCCCTCAACCGCGACGTTCTGGGCGACGGCTTCCGGTTCGTCACCGAGAACACCATGTGCAAACTGCTCAGCTATAAGGGCTCCGTATTCGGCGTGGAAGTGCCGAACTTCATGAACCTGACGGTTACGCAGACGGAACCGGGCGTCAAGGGCGACACCGCGACGAACGTCACCAAGGCCGCGATTCTGGAGACGGGCGCGGAAATCAAGGTGCCGCTGTTCATCAACGAGGGCGAGAAGATTCAGGTCGACACCCGCACGGGCGAATATCTGGGCCGGGTGAAGTAAGCAAGCGGCGAATCCGAAAGGAGGCGCGAAATTATGAGTATCGGAGAGCAAGTAGCGTACCTGAAAGGCCTTGCCGAGGGCATGGAACTGGGCAAGGACAAGAAAGAAGGCAAACTGCTTTCGGAAATCATCGACATTCTGGGAGACGTGGCGGACGAATTGGAGGCCCTGCGCGAAGAACAGGAGACCTTGTCGGAAACGCTGGACGCCGTCAGCGACGATTTGGCGGACGTGGAGGGGTTCTTCTCCGACGACGACGAGGACGACGAAAACGCCTGTTACGCGGCGACCTGTCCGGCGTGTCAGGAGACGGTGTACTTTGACGAGGACGCGCTGGACGAGGGCGAAATCGTCTGTCCGAACTGCGGGCGGAAGCTGGAATTTGACCTCGCGGACGCCCCCGGCACCGAGGATACCCCGGACAGTCCGGAAACGCCCGAGGCGTAACAGGATACCCCGGACAGTCCGGGGATACCGGAAGAATCATAACGACGCCGTTCCCGTGGCATGCGGGGACGGCGCTTGACGTTACTCGAAATCCTGTAGGGCGCAGAGGGCCGCGCCGATTGCCGTCGCGAACGTCGCGTTTTCCGGGATGATGTAGTGAATGCCGTAGAGCCTCTCGAAGTTGCGGAAGTTCTCCTCCGCCTGCGGGAGTGTCGTCATGGAACCGGTCAGCACGACCGTTTTCGTGTCACAGCACCGACAGGCGAGGACAGTCATAGTCCCGATTGCCTGTAGGACAAGATTCACCGTCCCGGCGGCCAAGTCGGCGGGCGTGGCGTCCTCCGCCAGATTGCCGTAATTCGCCGCCGTCAGCGTCGGGTCAAGCGTCACGGCGGGGTTGCGCGTCAGGTCGCGGATTGTTAAATCAACGTGTCCCAAATCGCCCTGCGCCGCCAGTTTCTTGATACTCCCGAAACGCTCCATTCCCACAAGTTTCTTGCACAGTCCGCCGAGCGTCCCGCCGCCGATTCCGCTCCCGCACAGGTGTTCGACACGCTTCCCGCGCTCCGCCCACAGGAACGCCGTCCCCGTGCCCATCGACACCACAAGCGCCGATTCCTGTCCCGACAGCGCCAGCGCCCCCGCCCCGCTCGATGAGAACTCGTCGACACGGCACGTAGGCAAATGAAACACCCCGCCCTGCTCGTAACTCGCCCCGACACCCGTCAGCGCCACGCGCCGCACGTCTTCCAGCGACAGCCCGTTTTCGCTCAGGTAGTTCCCCAGCGCCCCGTATAAACTCGTGAGGGGGTCTTCCGCCTTGGCCCGCAACATCGACAGTACGCTCTTATCCTCGCGCAGTCCTACGACTTTCGTCGTAGAGCCGCCTACGTCTATTCCAAGTGTCACATTCATGGTACGCGCTCCTTTTCGCCGGAGTTCCGACGCTACCATGATACGGAAAGAATACCCGCCTGTCAAGGAAAATCTCGTTTGTAAACTGACAGAACGCATAAAAGCGCCCCCGGGATTTCTCCCGGGGCATTTGCTGTATCAGATTCCGATTCTAATTAGCCCATCAGGCCGCGGAGGAACAACAGGCCGAAGAAATCCGCCGCATAGAGCATTCCAATCAAGATTCCCATGCTCAAAACCTCCTTTCTTACGGAAACGGTACTCCGCTCGCCGTTTCAATAGTACAAACGGGGGAAATCAGGGTTCGAGAGTAAAGAATCCAAGATTCCCAACAACCACTCAAGCATAGCCAGTCCCCCTTCCTGCATGTTGAATTTTATCAAATTCTATCCGGCTTGTGAAGGACATGATTTATCAATTTGATAATCAAAATCATTAACATTTCTCCCCAAATTGATATGATATATCAATCAGGAGGGGTACATATGATAAATTTCAAGGCGTTAGGGACACGGATAAAAAGGGCGCGGAAGGGCCGGCATTTGACACAGGAACGTTTCGCGGAGATTTTGGAAGTCACCACGGAACACGTCAGCCGCATTGAAACCGGGGCGTTTCGTCCCAGTCTGGTACTGCTTGAGAAGATTTCCAGCGTTTTGGAAATGGACGAGGCGGAGATTATGTTCGGCAACAAATCGGACGAGGAGGAAGTCAAAGACCTGATGAACAAGATTTTCTCTATGGACGCGAAAAAGCGCCGCGCCGTCGAGCGTATGATTGACGTAATCTCCGACCTGTAACGACAAACGGCCCCGGATTTCTCCGGGGGCTGTCAGGTGCCGAGAAAGCGCTTGCCAATTCCGCGCGCGGGGTGTAGACTTCCCGGTAAAAGCGAACGGAGGGTACAACATGAAACTCTTGATTATCCGGCACGCCGACCCGGACTATGAGCACAATTGCCTTACGCCGCAAGGCGTAGAGGAGGCGCGGCTTCTGGCGGAATATCTCCGCGACGTGCCGATTGACGCGGCCTATACGTCGCCGCTGGCGCGGGCGCGCCTGACTGCCGAACCCGTACTGACCGTAAAGGGCATGGAGGCGGAGACCCGCGACTGGTTGCGGGAGTTCGACGCGGAAATCGTCAAGCCGAACAAGGAAGGACCCGGAATCGTCTGGGACTGGCTCCCGGAGGACTGGACGCGCGTCCCGGACTTCTACGCCCCCGACACTTGGACGCGTCCGGCGGTGATGGCGGGCGTCGCGGAGAAGTACGGCGCGGTCTGCGACGGCCTCGACGCGCTCCTGTCCCGCCACGGCTACGCCCGCGACGGGCGGCTGTACCGCGTCCGCCGTTCCAATCGCGACACGGTGGCGCTGTTCTGTCACTTCGGCGTCGAGTGCGTGTTACTAAGCCACTTGCTGTCGGTGTCGCCCATGCCGCTGTGGCACGGCCTCTGCGCGCTCCCGTCGTCCGTGACGACCCTGTACACCGAGGAACGCCGCGCGGGCGTCGCGTCGTTCCGGGCGAGTACCTTCGGCGACTTGTCGCATTTGCGCCGCGCCGGGGTGGAACCGTCGTTTTCGGCGCGCTTCTGCGAGTGTTTCGACGACGAGACCCGCCACGACTGATTCCACTGTAAAAAGTTTCCACGCCGAACCGGAAAAACCCCTTGCAATTCCCAATAGGATTTGCTATGATAGAAAAGATGGGCTGTAGTCCATCTATCTCTGGCCGGAATCGCCGGATGTCTGTCGGCGGGACTTTCAAAGAGGGGCAGTCCCGCAACGCGCTTATTTCCGGCGGCGGCAGTATTTGCAAAGGAGAATGACCATGAAAAAAGTTTTACCCCTGGTTCTTGCGCTGGTCATGACGGTGTCTCTCTTCACCTTCGGGCCGGTCAGCGCAAGCGCCGCCTTCACGGACAGCAACAGCATTACTTACAAGGAAGCCGTTGATGTAATTTCTTCCCTCGAAATCATGGGCGGCTACTCCGACGGCAGTTTCCGTCCCAATGGCGCCCTGACGCGCGGCGCGGCTACGAAAATCATCTGCTGTATGATGCTCACGCCCGCCATCGCCAACCAGATGTCCAACAACACCGGCACAAGATTCACCGACGTGCCCGCCGGACACACCTTCGCCGGCTACATTAGCTGGTGCGTACAGGAGAACATCGTCTCCGGCTACTCGGACGGCTCGTTCCACCCCGGCGACCCCCTGAGTACGCAGGCCTTCCTGAAAATGCTCCTCTGCGCGCTGGGCTACGACCAGACCATTGAGCACTACACCGGAAGCGGCTGGTCGAACAACGTC
>CAMHBH010000157.1 GCA_946183175.1 uncultured Oscillibacter sp. | reverse complement strand
GCGGGGGCGTCGCGGGGTTGCGGCAACGCCGTCACGGCGGCGGGGCGGTCTCGCAAGGCGAACAGCACGCATAAAAACAGCGCCGTCAGCCCGAGCAGTACCAATTCCCCATAATTTACCGCTTTGTTTATCTTTTGTTTCTTTTTCATGGTTGAACTCCCCCATTTTTTTTGCTATACTATCGCTACCAAGGGCGCGGAGACTGCCGCGCATAGAAAACGGGAGGGACACGATGAAATCATATTGCAAAATACATCGTCTGCCGCGGTTTTTCGCCGCCTTTCTGGCGTTACTTCTGACGCTGTCTCTGTCGCCGCTGTGGGGGTTCGCGTCCGAAGAGGGACAGGCCGTCATGCCGCCCGACCCCAACATTCTGGCGAACGGCGCTCTGCTCGTCGACCTCAAGACCGGGAAAATGGTCTACGGCAAGAACGAGCACGAGGAACTCTACCCCGCGAGCCTGACGAAAATCATGACCGCGCTCCTGACGCTGGAGGCCATCGACAGCGGGAAGCTGGGCTTTCAGCGGGAAATCACCGCCGGACCAATCGTGAATACTCTCCCCGCCGACGGAAGTACCGTCGGACTGAAAGAGGGGGAAGTCATGACCGTGCGGAATCTCCTCGACTGCCTGCTGATTCCGTCGGCGAATGAGGCGGCGTGCGTATTGGCGGTGGCGGTGTCGGGTTCCGTCGACGCCTTCGTAGACGCCATGAACAAGAAGGCCAGCGAATTAGGCTGCAAGAATACGCACTTCGTCAACCCGCACGGGCTGCACGACCCCGGCCACTATACGTCCCCGTGGGATATGTACCTGATTACCAGAGAGGCGATGAAGTACCCGACGTTCATGGTCATCTGCGACACGGACCGGGTCGTAGTCCCGGCGACGAACAAGAGCCAGGAGCGCGCCCTGCTCAATACGAACTACCTGATTTGCAACCGCCGGATTCCGGACTACAAGAACCCGGAGGTTCACGGCGTCAAGACCGGTTCCATGAGCCAGTCGGGGCACTGCCTCGTCGCGACGGCGGAGCGCAATAACAAGCGCTTCCTGAGCGTCGTCATGGGCGCGGAGCGCGTACAGGAGGGCAAACGGACGGTTATCCGGAGTTTCTCGGAGACAACCCGCCTGTTCAACTGGGGCTTCGACAATTTCCGCTATTTGACGCTGTTGGACGAGGGCGAACCCATCGACGAAATCCCGGTGGCGCTGTCGCGTACTGACCACGTTACGGCGGTATCGGGCGCGCCGCTGGAGGCGTTAGTCCCGGCGGGGTTGAAGAAGGACTTCACGGAACGCACGATTCAATTGTCGGGCGATTCCATCGAGGCCCCGGTCGCGGAGGGGCAGAAGCTCGGCACCGTGACAGTCAGCTACAACGGCGTGGAGTACGGCACGGTAGACCTGATTTCGTCCCACGAGGCGGAGCTGTCGAAGTTCCTGCAAGTCGAAAAGCAGGCCATCGAACTGGCGCAAAAGCCGCTCGTATGGGCGATTGCGGGCGTAGTGGGCGTTGCGGTCGTGGCCCTGATGATTCGCAACGCGATTAAAAACCGCCGCCGCGCGCGGGGTTCCGGGTTCAGCGGCTATAACGGACGCTAAAGCGCGCCGTCTGCCTCCCCCATTGACACGGGGGAGGCGTTTTCCGAATTGCCGCCCGCAACGCGCACGGAGTGTCACAGCGTCAGACAGTTTCCGACTGGTTGACCAGCGCCTCCCCGACACGGTAGATGTCTCCGGCCCCGACCGTCAGCACGAGGTCGCCCGGACGCACAATTTCCCGTAATTTGCGGGCGGTCTCGTCGAGGGTGGAGCAGTAGACGGAACCGGGGATGTTACGCGCCAAATCCGCCGACGATATGCCGAGGGTATTCTGTTCGCGCGCGGCGTAGATTTCCGCGAGTACAACCACGTCGGCCTGTTTCAGCTCCTCTACGAAGCGGTCGAACAGGTTCGCCGTCCGGGAGTACGTGTGCGGCTGGAACGCCACGACAATACGCTTGCAGTCGAGTTGCCGCGCGGCGGACAACAGCGCGTGTATCTCGTCGGGGTGGTGGGCGTAGTCGTCGCAGACCTCCGCGCCGTGGAACGTGCCCTTGTACTGGAAACGCCGCTCCGCGCCCGTGAACCCCGAAAGCCCCGTCTCCACGTCGGCCCCCTCCACGCCCAGCGCGTACGCCGCCGACGCCGCCGCAAGCGCGTTGAGTACGTTGTGCTCCCCGTAGACCTGTAGCGCGACGTGGGCGTAGCGTTCGCCCCGGATGAGGATGTCAAACTCGGGCTTCCCGTGCGACCACCGCAAGTCCGCGGCGGTACAGTCGGCGGTCTCTTTCAGGCCGAACGTGAACACAGGGCGGTCAAGTCCGGCGACGGTCGTCATGGCGCTTGCGTTGTCGGCGTTGACGATGACGCGCCCCGTCGGCGGGACGAGTTCGGCGAAGCGCCGGAACGAGCGTTGAATATTGGCTAAATTGTGGAAGTAGTCGAGGTGGTCGGCCTCCACGTTGAGAATCACGGCGACGGTCGGCGAAAAGTGCAGGAAACTGTCGCGGTACTCGCACGACTCGGCGATGACGGTATCGCCCTGTCCGACGCGGTAGCCGGCGTGAAGAATAGGCAGTGTGCCGCCAATCATGACCGTCGGGTCGCGACGCGCCGCGAGGAAGATGTGCGTACACATGGACGTGGTCGTAGTTTTGCCGTGGGTGCCCGCGACGCACAGCGCATTCGGATAGCGCCGCATGATAGCGCCCCAGCCGTCGGCGCGCTCGTAGACCGGGATGCCGCGCGTAATGGCCCCGGCGATTTCGGGGTTACTGTCGGGGGCGGCGGCGGTGCGGATGACGAAGTCACAGCCGCCCAGATTCTCGGCGTTGTGCCCGATTGCGACGGGGATTCCCAATCCGCGGAGGTGCTCGACGGCGCGGCTCTCGGACATATCGGAACCCGTGACAGCCAGGCCCATCTGTTGCAGGACTTCCGCAAGTGGCGACATCGACACGCCGCCGATTCCCACCAAATGCGCCCGTTTTCCGGGGAGCAGATAGGCTTCTATGGGAGAGGGTGTGGTCATAGGGAGAACTTCCTTTCCGTGGACAGGGGCCGGAGACGGCTTTCTGTCCGTTTTCCATCCGGCGCGGAATGCCGGAGAATTTTTTAGCAATCCAAGAAAAGCCACTTGACAGCTTTCTGAAGTATCCTCTATGATATACTTGGAGAAAGGAGGGGTAGCTTTTGTCATAATGATTGTTTTCCAGACGGAATAAAATCCCTAATCATTATGTGGATTGAAAATGTGGATTGAAATATTATAATGCGCGCGGAGGCGAAAAGCAACAGAAAAGGCGGCGGAAGCATGAAAAATATTCCAGACAGGGCGGAGGACAGGAAAGAAGTAATACCCCCGGCAGTGCGCCACGTACTGCGAAAGCTGACGGCGGCGGGACACGAAGCGTGGTGCGTGGGGGGCTGTGTGCGCGATACGCTCCTCGGACGCCCACCCGAAGATTGGGACATCACCACCAGCGCCACCCCCGAACAGGTCATGGAAGTTTTCCCGCGCCGGACGATTCCGACGGGTATCCGGCACGGTACATTAACTGTCCGTTCCGGGACGGGCGGCGTAGAGGTGACTACGTACCGTATCGACGGGGTATACGAAGACCACCGCCGACCGTCGTCGGTGTCGTTCACGGGCAGTCTGGCGGAGGACTTGAAGCGCCGCGATTTCACGATTAACGCGATTGCCATGGGCCTCGACGGCGAACTGCAAGACCCCTGTCACGGACAGGACGACTTACAGGCCGGGGTTCTGCGCTGTATCGGCGCGCCCGACGAGCGTTTCGCCGAAGACGCCTTACGCCTCATGCGGGGCCTGCGGTTCGCGGCGTCACTCGGATTCCGCCTTATGCCCGACGTGGCCGAAAGTATCCGCCGGAACCGGGCGCTACTCGCGGAGATTGCCCCCGAACGGATTCAAACGGAACTCTGCAAGCTGTTACGGGGCGCTCACGCCACGGACATACTCCGGCAGTACCCGGAGATTATCGGCGTATTCTGGCCGGAAGTCCTCGACATGATTGGTTTTGAACAGCACAACCCCCATCACTGTTACGACGTGTGGGAACACACCCTCCACGCCATGGACGGCGTACAGTCCGGGGACTTGACACTCCGCCTGACGATGTTCTTACACGATATCGGCAAGCCGCGCACGTTCCAGACGGACGAAAACGGCGTCGGGCACTTCTACGGACACCCGGCGGTCGGGCGCGACATGTCCCGGGAGATGTTACAGCGCCTGCACTTCCCGAAGGTCGT
>CAMHBH010000156.1 GCA_946183175.1 uncultured Oscillibacter sp. | reverse complement strand
GGGGCGGGGAAGGTTTACGCCATATGGGGCGTGGCCTCGGGCGACTCGTTGTCGCGGAAGAGGAGCGTAATGCACCAGAGGCCCGCGAGGCCGACGAGCGTAAAGACTACGCGGGAGAGTGCCGCCATCTGTCCGCCGAACAGGAAGCCCACCACATCAAAACCGAACAGTCCGATACTGCCCCAGTTCAACGCGCCAATAATGGCCAGCGTCATGGCGAGTTTATCCAACATCAGGGAAACCTCCAATCTGTCCCCGTGGGGACGCTCTGAGAGTATGCCCCCTTTCCCGCGTTCGATACCTTCCCGCGAAATTTCCGTTTGCGAATTTCAGCCTCCGCCGGGAAGCGCTTTACGCGAAAAAACGGTTGCGAACGCGAACGGAAAATGATATACTGTGAAAATCCCGTGGAGCGCCTGCCAGAATGGAGAGAACGTCATGAAACAGAATCCACTGTCCCGGCTGCTGGAACCGAATATGCGGCTGTATTTCCTCTTCCTCCTGCTGTTCTCTCTGGCGGCGCTGGCGGTCAGCCCCGTACTCGCCGGGGTCGAACTCCTCGTGTCCGCCACCCTCTACTACGTCTTCCAGCGCGGCAATAACAAGCGACGTGTCCGGGTCTTGCAGTACATCGACAGCCTGACCGGGAGCGTCGACACCGCCGGGAAGTCGTCCCTCATCAACTCCCCCCTGCCTACCATGGTTCTCCGCCCCGATACCGAGGAAATCATATGGAGCAACGAGAGCTTCCTACAGTTGACCGGAATCCGGGAAGGCCTGTTCGAGACGCTCATCCGCGAGGCCGCGCCGGGGTTTCAGGTACAGTGGCTCTTAGAGGGGAAACGCGAGTGTCCGGAACGCGTGGAGCTCAACGGACGCCGCTTCCGGGTGTTCGGAAGCCTGTTGCGGGCGCGCGGCAAGGGCGAGCAGAACCTTATCGCGACGACGTACTGGATTGACACCACCGACGCCGACGCCCTCCGCAAACTCTACGAGGACAACCGCCCCGTACTGGGAATCATCGTGCTGGACAACTACGAGGATTTGATGAAGGCCTGCCCGGAAGTACAGCGGAGCGCGTTTCTGGCGCAGTTCGAGGAAAAACTCAATCGTTGGGCGTCGAGCGGGCTGTTGCTCCGGACGCAGAGAGACCGATACCTGTACATCTTTGAAAAGTCGTGGTACGAGCACCTCATCGAAGAAAAGTTCTCGATTCTGGACAGCATTCACGAGGTCAAGGCCGGCGACAGTATCAGCGCCACGCTGTCCATCGGCGTGGGCGTCGACGCCGAGAATATCGCCGAACTCTACAAGAGCGCGAATGTCTCTCTTGAAATGGCGCTCAGCCGGGGCGGAGACCAGGCGGTCGTCCGGAACAAGGTCGATTTCGATTTCTACGGCGGGCGCTCCAAGAGTACGGAGAAGCGCACGAAAGTGAAATCGCGCGTCATGGCGACGGCGCTCAGCGAAATGATGTCCGACGCGAAAGAGGTCTACGTCATGGGCCACACCTTCTCCGATATGGACGCCGTGGGGGCGGCGGCGGGAGTCTGCTGTGCGGCCCGGAAGCGCGGCAAGACGCCTCACGTCGTCATCAACGCCGACCAGACGACCGCCCGGAGTTTGTTGGAGAAACTCCGCCCGTTGCCGGAGTACAAAGACGTTTTCCTTGACCCGAGCGAGGCCTTTCTTAGAATGCGCCCGGGTACGCTGTTGGTCGTCGTGGACACCAACCGCCCCGAAATGGTCGAAAGCCCCGACATTCTGGAAGCCTGTAACCGCGTGGCGGTCATCGACCACCACCGCCGCGCCGCTACCTATATTGAGAACCCCGCGTTCAGTTTCCACGAGCCCTACGCGTCTTCGGCGTCCGAACTCGTCACGGAGCTGTTGCAGTACATGGTCAACCCCGACGACCTGTTAAAAGAAGAGGCGGAAGCACTTCTCGCCGGAATCGTACTCGATACGAAACATTTCGCACAGCGTACCGGGGGCCGTACTTTTGAGGCGGCGGCCTTCCTGCGGCGTTCCGGGGCCGATACGGAAGAAGTACAAAAACTCTTTCAGAGTGACCTACAGGCGATGGTCGCACGCTACGGAATCATCCGGCAGGCCGAACTCTATCGCGGGAATATGGCGATTGCCGCCGTGGACGAGGACGGAATCGACCGCGTGACGGCCTCCATGGCCGCCGACGAACTGCTGACGTTGAAGGGCGTACAGGCGTCTTTCGTGGTCTACCGCTTCGGCGACGTGGTGCTGATTTCGGCGCGGTCGATGGGGGAGGTCAACGTGCAAATGGTACTCGAACCGCTGGGCGGCGGCGGTAATTCCACAGTCGCGGGGTGCCGTATCGCGGACGCGACGGTCGACGATACCCGCAAGCGCCTGACGGAATCCATTGACGCCTATTTCGGAAAGTGAGGGGAGCCGTGAAACGAACTGTCTATTTCCTGTTGCCGCTGTTCCTGTGTACACTCCTGACTTTCCCGGCCCGCGCCGACGAGACCGAACCCGGCGCGACGTTCCCTGACGGCCCCGACGAGGCCGAACTGTTCGCCGAAACCGTCAACCGCGGCAGTTGCGGGAATGGTATGACGTGGCGGCTTGACGCGGAGGGCGTCATGACCATCAGCGGCAGGGGCGTCATGACAGACTACCCCACCGCGAATGTGGTACCGTGGCGGCGCTACCGCCTCGACATCTGGAAAGTCAACATCGAATACGGCGTGACGCGCGTCGGCAACTACGCCTTCAGCGACTGCGCCGCCCTGACCGCCCTGACGATTCCTGCGAGTGTGGACGCTATCGGCAACTCGGCTTTCGCGAATTGCGGGCAGTTATGGGATATCGTTATGGCGGAGGGCGTGCGGGAAATCGGCAACCTTGCCTTTACGGGCTGTGACGCCATCGAACAAATGACACTCCCGGACAGCGTCAGCGCCTTGGGACAGGCCGCCTTTTCGCACTGCGCCGGACTGCGCGAGTTCCACGCCCGGGGCAGTCTCGACGAAACCCGTACTTCCCTGTTTTCGGGCTGTGAGGCGCTGGAGACCGTCACGCTTCCGGATACCGTCCGCACTATCGGACTTCGCACGTTCTCCGGCTGTGAATCCCTGACGGATTTCACGATTCCGTCGCGGGTGTCCGTCATCGGCCCCTATGCCTTCGAGCGTTGCGCGTCGCTACAGTCCGTCGCCGTCCCGGAACGCGTCAGCGAAATCGAAAACGGCACGTTCTCAAACTGTACTTCTCTCCGCAGCGTCACGATTCCCGACAGCGTATACAATATCAAGCAGGCGGCCTTTGAGCAGTGCAACGCCCTCCGCGACGTGTACTACACCGGAACCGCCACGCAGTGGGACAGTATCAGTATGGAGGACTTCCGCGACCAAATCCGGCGGCGCATGATTGCCGTACATTACGGGCAGGCCGAACCCGTTTCGGATGTCGTGATTGAGGGTATCCGAATCAGCAACGGGCGCGTGACCGTGGACATTTCCGGCAACCCCGACGAGGGAAGCACGCTCTTTATCGCGGCCTACGACGACGAGGGACGCTTTCTCGGTATGCAGTCCCATGCCATCAACGACCCCAGCGCCTACACCGTATTCGCCACGGAGGCGCACACGCTGACCGCGTTCTTACTGGATTCGCGGCGGCGTCCGGCGGCGGCGGCACTCTCGCAAACCGTGCCGGAGTAGCTTTCCAAACCTTCCAAACGCTGGACGGTTATTTTATATAACATTAAGGAGTAACCAACATGAAAGTCATTTTACAAGAGGACGTGCGCGGCAAGGGCAAAAAGGGCCAAATGGTCGAAGTCGCGGAGGGCTACGCCCGGAATTACCTGCTCCCGCGCAAGCTCGCGCTCCCCGCGACAACCGACACCATCAACACCATGAGAATGAAGGAAAAAGCCAAAAAGGCCGAGGAGGCGCGTCTGAAAGCCGAGGCCGAGGCGACCGTAGAGAAACTCAAGGGTTGCCAGGTACGCATGACGGCGCGGGCGGGGAGTAACGGCAAGCTGTTCGGCTCCATCACGACGCAGGAGATTTCCGACGCGCTCAAAGAGCAGTACGGAATCGAGATTCCGCGCCAGAAGCTGGTTTTGCAGGAACCTATCAAGGCGTTCGGCAACTACGAAGTCAAAGCGAAATTCGGCTTTGAAATCAGCGGCACGGTGTACGTCGCGGTATACGAGCAGAAGTGAGTTCCGCGCAAAGACCCGGAGGTGATTCCGACGGCGAATGAAGATTTGCTACTCCGGCAGGCTCCGCACTCCGTGGAGGCCGAACAGGCCGTGTTAGGCTCCATGCTCATCGACGCCGACTGCGTGAAACTGGTCATGGA
>CAMHBH010000155.1 GCA_946183175.1 uncultured Oscillibacter sp. | reverse complement strand
CAAAAGCGCGGAATCTCTATTGACATACGGGGTAGATTGGTATATCATGACGGGGTTTCAAATCATATACTCTACAGTCTCGTCCGTTGTCAGGGCGGTGTTGCCGTTGAACAGCAACACGGCCTCGCGGGTCTCGACGGGGCCGAAGGCGTAGGGCGCGACATCCTCCCGCGACAGCAGACGCGCCGGAATCACCCGGTTGTAACGCTCCGGATACTCGTCGGTGGCGCGTACTCCTTCCACGGACAGAAGCCCGTCGATTCGGTAGGGGTCGAAGGCGTACACGTCCTCCCCCCGGATTCCGGTCAGGAGGATGTAGTGCCAGCCCTCGAAGTCGACGCGAACTACCGCCGCGCCGCCGCGAAGCAGGGCGTCACGAAGGCGGCTGTTCTGCCCTAGCTCGACCTCCCGCCCCGACAGGTACGCGCTCGACAGCGCAAGGCGTCCGGTACGCCCGAAGCCGTCCAGCCAGTGGCTTAGAAACTGCATGGCGGTATGGGAAGTCCCGCTTTTGCCCGAAAAGCCGTCCGCGCCGTAGCTGTCCAGACAGAACAGCATGATGTTCCGCACGACTTCCGGCGGGATTTCCTCCCGTTCAAATAAGAAACTCACGGCGTTGAGCAGGGAAGTCGGGCCGCAGTCGTATTCCGTGATTTGGTAGCGAAGGGGCACTTTCACGGGCATTCACTCCTCATCCAGCGCAGGGCGCAGGCGGCGTACAACGCGGCCCCGAAAGGAAGCGCCGCCTCGTCTAAATTGAAATGACAGTTATGGATTCCGGCGAGGGTGTCGGGGAAAGCGGGGTTCGACGTGCCGAGGTAGGCGTAACAGCCGGGGACGCGCCGGAGGTATTCGGCGAAGTTGTCGCCGCTGAGCGACAGCGGGCGATTCTCGACGACCGCGAGGCCCAGTTCCCGCGCCACGCTCCCCGCCTCCGTACAGGCCCCCGGCGTGTTGACCAGCGCGGAACAAATGCCCGTCCAGACAGTTTCGGCCTCCGTGCCGCTGACGGCGGCGATATGCCGCGCCGTCTCGTCGATACGTCCGCGCATTTCCAGCCGCGCCCGTTCGGATATCGTGCGCGTCGTTCCCTCCAGTTCCGCATACTCCGCTACAGCGTTGTACGTTGTCCCGGCGTTGAACTTTCCCACGCCCAGTATGACGGGTTCCGTCGGCGACGTGCGCCGCGCGACAATGCCCTGTATCGCCACGACGAGCTGACTTGCGGCGTAGAGCGCGTCGGCACCGGATTCGGGGGCCGCGACGTGCGCCGACTTCCCGTGAATCCTCACGCGGAAATGGTCAACCGCCGCGTTATTCAGCCCGGGCGTGATTCCGACGGTACCGATACGCAAATCGGGCGCGACGTGCAGTCCGAACACGCGCCGCGCGCCGTCGAGTACGCCGCTGTTTAAGAAATCCGCCGCGCCGCCGCCGGTCTCCTCGGCGGGCTGGAATATCAGCCGCACTTCCCCCCGGAAGCCCACCGCGCGTTCGGACAGAATCCGCGCCGCGCCCAGCAGACAGGCCGTGTGCGCGTCGTGTCCGCAGGCGTGCATAACGCCGTCGGTCTCCGAACGGTACGCCGCCCCGGTTTCCTCCCGGATAGGAAGGGCGTCGATGTCGGCCCGTAACGCCACGGCCCCGCCGCCCGCGCCGCCCTGTACGATACCCAGTACGCCCGTCTCGCCAACCCGCCTGTGCGCGACGCCTATCTTGTCGAGTTCGCGTTCGATGACGCGCGCCGTCCCGTATTCGTTCAGCGCCAGTTCCGGGCGGCGGTGCAGTTCCCGGCGCAACGCGCTTAAATAGTCTCGGAGTTCCCCGGCACGTTCGAGTACGCTTTGCATAGAATCCGCCCCTTTCCGCGCCCATTGTAGCAGGGCCGGGTTTCCGTTTCAAGCGGAGGCCGGGAGGGGCCGAAAACTGATGAAAGAAGGGCGAATATGAACTTTATCTTCATCTCCCCGAACTTCCCGCACACCTACTGGCAGTTCTGCGACCGCCTGAAGCGCAACGGCGTGAACGTCCTCGGAATCGGCGACGAGGCCTACGACGCGCTCGAAGAACCGCTCCGCAACGCGCTGACGGAGTATTACCGCGTGGAATCGCTGGAGGACTATGGACAGGTTCTCCGCGCGGTCGGGTTCTTCACGTTCCGCTACGGGAAAATCGACTGGATTGAATCCAATAACGAATACTGGCTCGAACAGGACGCCCGCCTCCGGACGGATTTCCACGTCACGACGGGCGTACAGGCCGACGAAATCGGTACCTGGAAAAGCAAGTCGGGCATGAAACCCGTATACGAGGCGGCGGGGATTCCCACGGCGCGCTGTCACAAGGTGTCGACACCCGACGCGGCGTCGGAGTTCCTGCGCGAAATCGGCGGCTATCCCGTGATTGCAAAGCCCGACGTGGGCGTCGGCGCGGCGAATACGTACAAAATCGAGTGCGACGCCGATTTCGAGGCCTTTTTCCATGAAAAGCCCGACGTTCCCTATGTAATGGAGGAGTTCGTAGAGGGCGATATCTGCTCTTACGACGCTATCACGGATTCCCACTGTGAACCGCTGTTCGAGTCTATGACTGTGTGGCCGCCGTCCATCGCGGATATCGTCAACCACGACCGCGACTTGTCTTATTATACTTGCGCGGAAGTCCCGGAGGCCCTGCGCGTACTCGGACGCAAGGCCCTGAAGGCCTTCCATGTGCGCAGCCGATTCGTACACCTTGAATTTTTCCGCATGACGAAAGCGCGGCCCGGCCTCGGCGGCGTCGGGGATTTCGCGGCGCTGGAGGTCAATATGCGCCCCGCCGGCGGCTACACCCCCGATATGATGAACTTCGCCCACTCCACGGACGTTTACCAGATTTGGGCCGACATGGTCACGGACGACGCGCGCAAACTCCCCGACAGCGCGTCTCATCACTGGTGCGTCTACGCGAGCCGCAAGGACTGGCACGAGTACCGCCACACGCACGAGGAGATTCTGTCGCGCTACGGCGGCGAAATCGTCATGTGCGAGAGAATGCCGCCGCTGATGTGGGCCACGATGGGCTGTCAGATGTACACAGCCCACGCCTACAGCGAGGAGGAAGTACGGGAGTTTATCCGCTTCATTCACGAGTGACAGAAAGAGAGGACTATATGAAATCCTACAGCCGGATTCTCGACCGCGAGATGGAATACGCGCTCTACGGCGACGCCTCGGAGGGCAAATTATGTATCGCGTTCCCGCCGCAGAACGGGCGCTTCTTCGACTTCCACAACTTCGGCATGGTCGACACCGTGCGCCCGTGGATTGACGCCGGGCGGCTACGGATTCTCTGCCCCGACGGAATCGACGCCGAAACATGGTCGGACGAGGGCGGAAACCCCCGCGCGAGAATCGAATTGCAAGAACGCTGGTTCCGCTACGTCACCGACGAACTGCTTCCCATGTACGCCGACGGCGGACGGGACACGATGGTTTGCGGGTGCAGTATGGGCGGCGTACACGCCGGGAACTTCTTTTTCCGCCGCCCCGACTTGTTCGATACGCTTCTGTCCATGAGCGGCCTGTTCAACGCGCAATACTTCTTCCACGACTACATGGACGACCTGATTTACGCCAACTCCCCGGTACACTTCCTCCCGAATATGCCGGACAATCACCCGTGGATGGAGCTGTACCGCAAGAGTAACATTATCCTCTGTGTCGGACAGGGCGCGTGGGAGGAGGATTTGCTGTACGGCACGCGCGAACTCGACGCCGTACTCACGGCGAAAGGAATCCCGCACTGGGCCGACTACTGGGGCTTCGACGTAAACCACGACTGGGACTGGTGGCGGAAGCAGTTCCCGTACTTCATGGAGCACATTCTGGGCCGCCCGTGACGTATGCGCGAAAGCGGTTGACTTTCCCTGTTGCCTGTGCTACAATGTCGGAAATCAGCGGACGAACGCTGTCAATTCATGGAATGGAGAATCGTTATGAAGAGAATCCAAACGCTGGAAACGCGCAATCTCTGCGAGAGCGCCAAACGCGGCGGCTGCGGCGAGTGCCAGACTTCCTGCCAGTCGGCGTGCAAGACGAGCTGTGGCGTGGCCAATCAGAAGTGCGAGAACCAGTCTGAAAAACACTGAACGGAATCCGGGGACGCCGTTTTCGGGCGTCCCTTCCGCATAAGGAGACTTTTTCCATGGTTCACCAGTACCAGTTAAACGGCTACCATATCGTACTAGACACCTGCTCCGGCGGTATCCACGTCGTCGACGAGGTGGCCTACGACGTAATCGCGCTGTTCCCAGACCACGACGAGGCCGAAATTGTGGCGGCGCTGTCGGAGAAGTACGCCGGGCGTCCGGACGTGACCCCCG
>CAMHBH010000154.1 GCA_946183175.1 uncultured Oscillibacter sp. | reverse complement strand
TACCCGGGCTTCCCGACGGACATGCAGCCGCAAATTACCACGGTTCTGAGCCTTGCGAAAGGGACTTCCCTTGTCACGGAGGGCGTCTGGAACAGCCGCTACCGCTACGTCGACGAACTCCGCCGCATGGGGGCCTCCATTCAGGTAGAGGACAAGACCGCCGTCGTAGAGGGCGTAGACCACCTGACGGGCGCGCCTGTCAAGGCCTACGACCTGCGCGCCGGGGCCGCCATGGTTATCGCGGCCCTTGCCGCCCACGGCGTCAGCGAGATTACGGGCGTACAGTATATCGAGCGCGGCTACGAGGACATCATCGGCAAACTGCGCCTGCTGGGCGCGCGAATCTACGCCGAAAACGAAAGTCCCGCCATGCCCGCCGTGATGGTCGGCTAGTGCGCCGCCTGACGCTAGTCTGTGTCGGACGCCTCCGGGAGCCCTTCTACGTCGACGCCGCCGCGGAGTACGCCAAGCGCCTCTCGCGCTACTGCAAACTCGACATCGTGGAACTCCCCGAGACGCGTCTGCCCGAACGCCCCGCCCCCGCGCAAATCCGCGCCGCCCTCGAAAAAGAGGCCGACGCTGTCCGGAAGCACATCCCGCCCAAGGCGTACGCCGTCGCGCTGTGCATTGAGGGGCAGACGTATTCCAGCGAACGTTTTGCCGAATTACTCTCCGGTCTGGCGTCCCCGGTATTCGTTATCGGCGGTTCCTACGGCCTGCACCAGTCCGTCAAGGACGCCGCCGCCCTGTGCCTGTCCATATCGCCTATGACCTTCCCGCACCATCTGGCCCGCGTCATGCTCCTGGAACAGCTCTACCGCGCCTGTCAGATACAGTCCGGGGGACAGTACCATAAATGAATCGCGGTTACAGGAAAGGAAGAATCCCCATGAGCATTGTCATGAACCTTTACTACACGGGAACCAACGGCAACGCGCGCAAGTTCGCCGAGGAAATGGAGAGCTCCGGCACCGCCGCCGCCATCCGTGCCGAGGCCGGCAACGAGCGCTACGCCTACTTCTTCCCCATGGACGACCCCGAAACCGTACTGTTAATCGACGCGTGGACTGACCAAATGGCCCTCGACGCCCACCACGCTACCCCTATGATGAATACCATTGCCGCCCTGCGCGAGAAGTACGACTTGCGCATGAAGGCCGAGCGGTACGTCTCCGACGCCTCCGGCGTCCCCGCGTCCGACACGAAGTTTATCCGTACATGAGCAACCGCTTTCCCCCGCACACGCGGGGGTGTTCCGGACCCGAAGGAAATCGAATCTCGTTGCTATGCTTTTTCCCTGCAAACGCGGGGCTGATGTGTCGTAATCCCGCAAAATTCATATAAATGGAGGAGTTCGCAAATGGATTTCATGAAGGAATACGAGAAGTGGCTGGCAAGTCCGGCGCTGTCGGCGGAGGAGCACGCGGAGCTTGAGGCGATTCGCGGAGACGCCAAGGAAATCGAATCCCGTTTCTACGGCCCGCTGGAGTTCGGCACCGCCGGACTGCGCGGAACCATGTGCACGGGCCTGCACCAGATGAATACGCACGTAGTCCGCTGGGCTACCCAGGGATTCGCCGATATCATCTGTGCCGAGGGCGAGGAGGGCAAAAAGCGCGGCGTCGCAATCTGCATGGACTGCCGCAACAACTCGTGGGAGTTCGCGGTAGCCGCCGCCGAGGTCTGCGCCGCCAACGGAATCCACGTCCGGCTGTTCGAGTCGCTGCGCCCGACGCCCGAACTGTCTTTCGCCGTGCGCGAGTACCACTGTCAGGCGGGTATCAACGTCACGGCGAGCCACAACCCCAAGGAGTACAACGGCTACAAAGTCTACTGGCAGGACGGCGCGCAGCTCCCGCCCAAACACGCCGACGCCATTTCCAAGCGCCTTGAGGAAATCGACATCTTCAACGACGTAAAGACCATGCCCTATTACGAGGCCGTCCGCGCCGGACTGATTGAGCGCCTCGGCGTGGAAACCGACGAGAAATTCCTTGCCAACGTCATGGAGCAGGTCAACGACTACGAGAGCGTCCGCAAGGTCGCCGACACGTTCAAAGTCGTCTTTACGCCCTTCCACGGCACCGGACACAAGCTCATCCCCGAAGCGCTGTACCGTCTGGGCATTAAGAATCTCTATTGCGAGCCCCAGCAGATGGTCATCGACGGCAATTTCCCGACGGTCAAGTCTCCGAACCCCGAGAACCCCGAGGGATTCGCCCTGGCCATCGAACTGGCGAAGAAAGTCGGCGCGGACTTCATCATCGGTTCCGACCCCGACGCCGACCGCCTCGGGCTGATGGTTCGCACCGCCGACGGCGATTTCAAAGTGCTGTCGGGCAACCAAATCGGCGTGCTCCTGCTCGACTATATCATCGGGGCCAAGAACCGCGCCGGGATTATGCCCAAGAATCCGACCGCGTTAAAGAGCCTCGTTTCGACGGAAATGGCCCGCAAGGTCTGCGAAGTCAACGGCTTGCAGTGCTTTGACACCTTCACCGGGTTCAAGTTCCTCGCCGAGAAGAAGGACAAACTCGAAAAGTCCGGAGAGGGCAATGTCATCATCTCCTTTGAGGAGAGCAACGGCTACATGGTGGGCAGTTACTGCCGCGACAAGGACTCCATCGGGGCCGCGATGCTCGTCGCCGAAATGGCCGCCTACTACGCCACGCAGGGCAAGACCCTCGGCGACGCCATGGACGAACTCTATACCAAGTACGGCTACTTCTCCGAACACACCTACAACCTGGTCATGCCGGGCCTCGACGGCCTGAAGGATATGGCCGAACTCATGCGCAAACTCCGCGAGGAGCCGCCCGCGGAACTGTCCGGCGTGAAGATTGTCACCCGCAAGGACTACAAGGACGGCACCGCCATCGACACGACCTCCGGCAAAGTCGACACCATGGAATTGAGCGGTTCCAACGTCCTCCGCTTTGAAATGGCCGACGGCACGTCGGTTATCGTGCGCCCGTCGGGCACGGAGCCGAAGATTAAGGTCTACGTACTCGCGCAGGGCAAGGACGCCGCCGAAGCCGCCGCCAATAACGCCCGCTACGGCGAGTGGGTCAAGTCGTTGCAGAAGTAAGCGTAACAACAGTCGTTCCCGTGCGGCACAAGGGCGCGGACACCCTTCCGGTATCCGCGCCCTGTCAGTTTTTGAGCAAGTCCGTAAACGTCACGTCCAGCACGTCGGCGACGGCCCCGACGGTCCGCAGTGTAGGGGAGGCCGAGTTCCATTTCCGGATGACGCCGTTTCCGATTCCGGCGGCGCGTTCCAGTTCCGCG
This sequence comes from uncultured Oscillibacter sp., assembly GCA_946183175.1. Classification (GTDB taxonomy): domain Bacteria; phylum Bacillota; class Clostridia; order Oscillospirales; family Oscillospiraceae; genus Oscillibacter. The sequence continues at coordinate 1,077 of CAMHBH010000154.1, read as the reverse complement.
ATAGAAATCTGCCGCTCCTCACAGAGATTCCGTATTTTCGTGTACAGGTTCATCTCGTTCGGCTCGTCTTTCAACATATTCCATCCCCTTCCGATAGGTTTTTATGTCAACGTGGCCCGTATTATGACGGATATTGTCGAAAATTGCAAGCATTTTTACCCCCCCCCCCCCGATTTTCGTCATATTATACAAAAACAGCGCATATTTTCAAATAATTCACCAAAGCGGGCCCCTTTCCGTTTCCGGACACGCGAAACGGAAAGGGCGCGAAATCTCCAAAAAAACGCTTGACAAACGCCGGAAACACGATATAATATCGCCAACCCGGAAACGGGAGTGTCCGCAAGGGCATGGCCCCCCTAATAAGGGGGGCTGTTACACGTTACAGGCGCGGACGGGGACAAGTACCCTGTCGGGCCCCGGCGCAGAGAGCCGCCGCTACGGTGCGAGGCGGCCCGGGCCGATAGGCGAATATCACCCCTGAGCTTCCCGCCGAAACCGCTTTGCAATGCCAAGGCGCGAGTAGGCCCGGACGCGTGACGGACGTTATCCCGTCGACCTTCGACTTTTGGAGTGGTACAGCAAGCGTAAAAGGACGCCTTGTCTCCGTTGCGGGGACGGGGCGTTTTCCTGTTATGCATAAGGAGGAGTAAAGGCCAATGGACTACAACAAGACAATCAACCTGCCGAAAACAGAGTTCCCCATGCGGGCCGGACTGCCCAAGCGCGAGCCGCAAATCCTCGAACGCTGGCGCAAAATCGACGTGTACCGCACCCTGCTGAAAAAGAACGAGGGAAAGCCCCGCTTCAGTCTGCACGACGGGCCGCCCTTCTCCAACGGCGCCCTGCACATGGGCCACGCCCTCAACAAGTCGCTCAAGGACATTATCATCCGCTCCAAGGCCATGAGCGGCTACTACACCCCCTATATCCCCGGCTGGGACAACCACGGCATGCCCATCGAATCGGCCATTATCAAGCAGAACCGCCTCAACCGCAAGGACATGAGCGTACCGGAATTTCGCTCCGCCTGCCACGAGTTCGCCGCGCACTATGTCGACGTACAGAGAGACGGCG
>CAMHBH010000153.1 GCA_946183175.1 uncultured Oscillibacter sp. | reverse complement strand
CTCAAGGCCGATTTCGCCGCGCTTGAAACGCAGGCCGAGGAAAGCCGAATGTCGACACTGCTTTCGGGGGAGTACGACGGCAACAACACAATCCTGCAATTCCACGCGGGGGCCGGGGGCACCGAGGCGCAGGACTGGGCCCAAATGCTTTACAGGATGTACACCCGCTGGGCCGAGCGCCACGGCTTCACCTACAAGACCCTCAACTATGAAGACGGCGACGAGGCCGGAATCAAGTCGGCGGCGATTTCCATCGAGGGCGAGAACGCCTACGGCCTGCTGAAAAGTGAAAACGGCATTCACAGGCTTGTCCGGATATCGCCCTTCGACGCCAACGCGCGCCGTCATACTTCGTTCGCGGCGGTGGAGGTCATGCCCGAAATGGAAGAGGACGATTCCATCGAAATCCGCGACGAGGATATCGAAATGCAGGTCTACCGGGCGTCGGGCGCGGGCGGACAGCACGTCAATAAAACTTCCTCCGCCGTGCGCCTCATCCACAAGCCGACCGGAATCGTGGTGGCGTCGCAACAGGAGAGAAGTCAGTTCCAGAACAAGGACAACTGTATGAAAATGCTCCGCGCGCGGCTTCTGGAACTCAAAGAGCAACAGCACGCCGAGAAGATTTCGGACATCAAGGGCGTACAGATGAAAATCGAGTGGGGCAGTCAGATTCGCTCGTATGTGTTCATGCCCTACCAGCTTGTCAAGGACACCCGCACCGGATACGAGACCAGCGCCATAGACAGCGTCATGGACGGCGATTTGGACGGCTTCCTCAACGCCTACCTGACCAAACTCGCCACCGGAGAGTTACAGCGCTGAGAGTTCATAATCGAGAATAAAAACCGCCCTCTCCCGCGACCCGGGAGAGGGTAGCGCGTCAAGTATTGTCACTTTACACAAGATATAATAGCCCTTCTGCCGCGCGGGGACAACGCCGGGCGGGAAAAAGGCAATATGACAGAAAGGAAGTGTAGCCAATGCCGGCACCGGAAGAAAACAAAATGGGCGTACAGCCCGTCGGGCGGCTCCTGTTCGGAATGGCCGTGCCGATGATGGTCTCCATGCTCTTTCAGGCGCTCTATAACGTCGTGGACAGCATTTTCGTGGCGCGTATCGGGCAGGACGCCCTCAACGCCGTTTCCCTCGCCTTCCCGTTGCAGAATCTTATGATTGGTGTCGGCTCGGGCACGGCGGTCGGTATGAACGCGCTCCTGTCGCGCTCGCTGGGCGAAAAGAAACAGGATGTCGTAGACCGCGCCGCCAATACGGGAATCTTTTTGAGTATGTGCAGTGCGTGCGTGTTCGCGATTGTGGGCCTGGGGTTTTCGCGGCTGTTCTTCCGCGCACTGACGCAGAATCCGCAAATCGTCGCCTACGGCGGGGCCTACACCGGAATTTGTCTGGGGCTGTCCTTCGGCGTCTTCGGGCAGTTCTGCTTTGAACGGATGCTACAGTCTACGGGGCGCACCGCCCTTTCCATGGTGACACAGCTCACCGGGGCCATTACGAATATCATCCTTGACCCCATTCTGATTTTCGGCTTATTCGGCTTTCCGCGGCTGGAAGTCGCCGGGGCGGCGCTCGCCACCGTCGCCGGACAGCTTATCGCCGCTTTGATGGGCCTGTACTTCAATGTCCACTACAACTCCGACGTACACCTAGACCCCCGCGCCGTGCGCTGGCACCGTACCACCGCGCGGGAAATCTACCGTGTCGGTTTCCCGACCATTTTAATGATGTCCGTCGGCTCCGTGATGAACTTCTTCCTCAACCGGATTCTGATTTCCTTCACGGAGGCCGCAACCGCCGTATTCGGGGCCTACTTCAAACTCCAGAGCTTCATCTTTATGCCCGTGTTCGGCCTCAACAACGCGATGGTGCCGATTGTCGCCTACAACTACGGGGCCGCCAAGCCCGACCGCATGAAGGCCACGATTCGACTTGCAATCGTGTCGGCGGTGTGCATGATGTCGGCGGGGCTACTCGTGTTCCAGTGTTTCCCGGGCGTCCTGCTGGGCTTCTTCGACCCGTCCGACGAAATGCGCCAAATTGGCTACGTCGCCCTGCGGCTGATTAGCTTATGTTTCCCGCTGGCGGGCTTCGGGATTGTCTCCGGCTCGGTCTTTCAGGCTATCGGGAACCCGTTCCACACGTTCATAGTCTCGGTGTGCCGACAGCTTGCCGTATTACTCCCGGCGGCGTGGCTGTTGTCGCTGACGGGCCGCCTTGAATTGGTCTGGCTGGCGTTCATCATCGCGGAAGGCGTATCCATGCTCGTGAGCATGTTCTTCCTGCGGCGGACGCTCCGGGACGCCGACGAAAATTTCCGTGCGCGCGGCGTCGCGCCCTGACGATTGGAGGGAATCGCATGACAGAGGAAGAAACCTTGGTAGCACGACTGGGGAAACTGTTCCCGGACGGGATGGTATACGCAAGTCAGCTACGCAAGAAGGAGAAATTTCTGGGCAGTCTGAACCGTCTTTCGCTGTCGGCGGGACAGACCCCCGCGCAATGGCTCGCCGACCGGGGCCTGACGTGGGCCGAGACCGGCTACGTAGAACAGGACATGCGCCCGCGCGGGAAGGCCAATAACCCGAACGGCTTCGAGGCCGCCGACCTGGCCCACTTCGTTTTCCGGAAGTACCCGCTGGCGGGCTCCTACGTCCTCACGCCCGAGGAAGACCGTTTACTCTATCAGGCGTCGAAAGCGACGGTCAAGCAGTTCCTGCGGGCCGACTACTCCGCCGACCGCCGGGAGTGCGCCGTACTGCTCCTCGAGGCCGTGCGCATGATTCGCGGCTTCAACTGGCCCGACCGCGACGGCAACGGCGCCGAAAACGACTTCTGGCGCTACCTGTTCCAGCAGTTCGGCGTACACACGGAGAACTCGTCGACGGCGGAGGAACGCCTGCTCGACGGCTTCACGATGGCCATTGACACCGTGATGGAGTTCTACAAGCGCTTCCTCGCGCCCAAGGGACGCTTGCAGTACAGCACCACGTTACTTTTGCACGCCCTCGCGCCCCGCGCCGAGATGGAGGACTTGTTCCGGGAGCTGTTCCACTTCTACACCCGGACATTACACTACCAGTACCGGGCGGGGGACGTGGGTTTCGGCGTACTGGCGGAAGAACTGCTCAACCAGTGGGAGGCGGAGGCCACCCGGCGCGACCCCGCCGCCGAGGAACGCAAACTCCCGCGCCCTAAAAGCCGTAAAATCGGACGCCCGCGCAAAGAAGACCAGTTTCTGAACGAAAGCCCCGCGATTTCCGGCGTTCACACGCTGTTCCGGTACCGTCCGGCGTTCGCCGTGGAACTCTGCGACGAGCTTGTCCGCAAAATGGACACCCTCCTAAAAGAGGAATCGCTGGACACCTCCCGCGACTACTGGAATCTGCTCCTGACGGAGTGGTACCAGCGCAAGAGTAGCGCCGAGCGCGTGCGCATACAGGAGGCCCGCCGCGCAAGCCGCGCCGAATACGTGGCGGTATCGGGCGGGAGCGTGTCCGTGCGCTACGCAATGGGACAGGAGCGCGTCGGGCTGGAAGTGCCCGGAATCCGTCTGCCCGTCGCGGGGGACGCCCGCCCCGAACTGCGCGTCTTTCAGGCCGACGCCCCGATTTATACGGAGACCTTGGAGGCCTCCGGCACCGTCCCCACGACCGCCGGGCGCTTTCTGCCCCTCGACGAAATCGGCTACGACTTCTCCGGCCCGCCCGCCCTGCGCGTGGAAGTCGAGTACATGGGCGGCCTGCTCTACCGCTCCGGGGAGGAACTCCGCCGGCAGTGGCTGATGTTCGACGAGGCCGGGAACCCCCGCAAGCCCAAATTCGGCACGGCGTGGCTGTTCGCGGGGGACGGGCAGGAAGTCGCGATAGACGGCGGCGACGCCGCGCGCTGTGACTTCCCCGGACAGCTCTACCGTCTGCGCATGGACAGCCTTTCGCGGCTGTGCGTCGACGGGCAGGAAGTCGTCTCGGCGACGGTTTCCCGCTTCCGCCACCACACGTCCATACGCCGCGTAGACCTCGCCCGCGTCGACGTACACGGCAAGTTGCACGACCTCTATTCGGCCCCCTTCAAGCTCCTTATCCGCATGACCGACCGGGACCGGGCCATCCGCTACCGCGTACAGGTCGACGGCGTGACCTACCCGCCGGAGGCGCTGGAAATCGGGCAAAGTGAAATCGTGCTGACCCCCGCCGACACGCCCCACGTCCCGCACAGCGTACAGGTCTACAGCCAGAACGGGACGCTTCAGGACGAATACCACTACATGATAGTCAACGGCTGCCGGGTGAGCATGGACAGCCGCCTGTACCGGGAGGGCACCGACGAGGCCGCCGTGAAGATTGTCTGGAACGGGCGCACGCGGCAGTACGCGCTCCCGCTCCCGCCGGGCGTCGACAGCGTGTCGCTGAC
>CAMHBH010000152.1 GCA_946183175.1 uncultured Oscillibacter sp. | reverse complement strand
AAAACAGCCGCGGGCCGTCCGGGAGGAGACGACCCGCGAACACGTCCCGGATTCGATTCACCCGGCGACGTGAGAGATGTCAATGGCGACCAGCGTGTTTTTCTCGAACAGGAAGTGGATTTCGGAGTAGCCGGACGCCTCGGGCGCGCCGGAGTATGTATAGCGGTAGGCCCCGGCCTGTCTGTGGGCGTCGTACTCCGCTTTGGCCTCGGGGTACAGGGCGAGCGTGTCGCCCATGGGCATGCCGACGCCCGCGCCGCGCCATGTGTGCCACTCCGGATTACTGGTGTGCATGTTCAAGAGCAGTCCGTTCGCGGTGTCGGCGGTGCCCCCGCGACGGACGCCGCTAAATACGCTTCCGTCGTCCGCGGTGATTTCAAAGAAGTCCTCTCCGGCGGCGCGCCAGAAGTCGACGCTCTGCGTAGTCAGGCCGGCCCCCCACGGGAACGCGCCCTTCTGCGCGCCCAGCCCGACGGCGACGCCGTCGCGCGTGAGGGAAAATTCCTCGGACCACGGCCCGGCCTGTACGCCCTCGAGTGCGTCCGCCGTATTCCGGCGGCTCTGCGCCTGTCCCATCAGCACCAGCATGAACAGCGCCACTACCACGGCGATACCGGTCTTGCGTACCATGCGCCCCATATATTCCATGACGTGATATCCCATGATAATGACCTCCTTGTCGTGCTCTGGAAATAACTGGGTATCCAGTAAATTTTTAGCGATTTAATTTTCTGCCAGATATTGGAACGGAACAGTACCCGTGCAAATCTGGTTTCGCCGTATTTCGTGGGGAACGTCACGTCCCCGGTGGAGATGTATTAGTCGGAGTTCGTGCGGAGGGGATAGCGGAACATTACGTCCCCGGTGGAGATGTCCGTATAGGTAAACGCGCCGTCCTTCACAACGCCGAGCATGCCGTCGGCCACGACGGGCCGCCACTGGAGCGCCGAGGATGTCATGCAGTCCTCTACCAACAGCGTCCCTTCGGCGTCGAGCAGGTCAAGCGACCAGTCGCCGTCGAGTTCGGCGCAGTCGGGGTAGGCGGCGTAGTAGATATCGCCGCGGGTCAGGTCTTGGACTTCCTCCGGGTAGCAGTACCCGGCGATTTCGGGCGGGTTCTCGTAGGCCCAGCCGTCGTCGGGACGCCAATTCGCGGGGGCGGTGCCGCTGACGGTGCCGCTTTCGGGATTGATGAAGCACTCGTAGCGCCAGTAGTTGCCCCACGGGGAGTCCTCGTCGTAGAAGGCCGCCGTCAGGTAGCCGTGTTCGTAGCTCAGGGCACAGCCTTCGATGTAGCCAATCATGGGGTCGCCCCAGAGGAAGTCGTCGCCGAGGAAGGGCGTCAGTTCGTCGCGGGAGAACTCCGCCGCGAGATTTCCGCCGGCGTCGAGAATCTGTACGGAGCCGTCGGCGCGGGAGAGCGCGAGGCGGTCGTCGAACGGGATGAACTCCCGCCAGTCCCCGGCGTCGCGCACCCAGGAGCCGTCGCGGGCGGCAATGGTGACGCGGGTCTGTCCGTCGGCCCCGTCGGTGCGGTAGAGGAGCAGGAACGGGCCGTAGTTCGTCAGCACTTCCGTGTAGACGGGGGCGGTGACGATTCGCCCGTCGGCGGTGACGAGGCCGTAGAGCGGAATGGCGTCCATGACGTAGCCCGACAGCGACATCTCCGCGCCGATGTACGGCAGGAGCGGGCCGTAGTGGTCACAGGGCGTCAGGTTCGCGCGCCCGCTGTAGGGCGAGAAGTAGCGGTACTCGGTCTTCCCGGCGGTGTAGGGCGTCAGCGCCGACCAGTCCGCGCGGACGCTCTCCGCCTTCGACCGTGTGGACGATTGCAGCGCCGGGAAAAATTCCGCCGCCCTGCTCACGGACAGGCAGCCGCTTAGCAGAACCCCGGCGACCACAATCGCCAACACCGTCAGCATTCCCAGAAAAATACGCTTCATGGTGTTCCGCCTCCCAAATCCGACACGGGGACATATCCCTCGTGTTCAATCAAACGCTGTCCGTCCGGGCTGAGAATCCAGTCGTAGAGGAGTTTGGCCGGGTCACTGGCCGGGCGTCCCGCGTCTGTTACTACGTAATAGCTGTTGCGGAACGGGTAGGAACCGTTCCGGATGGTCTCCGCGTCCGGGGCGACGCCGTCCACGGACAGAATTTTCAGGCCGTCGGCCATGTTCATGTTGTGCGCGTAGTAGTACATGGTGTAGCCGATGGCGGCGGGGGAGTCGTCGAACGTCGCGACGGCCTCCACGAGGTCGCCCATCTCCCCGCGCACGAGTTCCATGGGGGCGTCGGACATGGGCTCGCCCATCATGACCAGATTCATCATCGCCGTCTGACTTCCAGCCTCCTCGTCGCGCTGGAAGGCGACGATTTCCAGATTCTCGCCGCCGACTTCCGCCCAGTTCGTGATTGTCCCGTTGTAAATGCCGCGCAGTTCGTCGGGCGACAGGCTGTCGACGGGGTTCGAGGCGTTGACCACGAACACAAGCCCGTCGACCGCGAACGGGGCCATATCCCAGTCGTAGCCGCCGTCGTCCTTCTCGGCCCAGACTACCGCGGCGGGTTCCGCCGAAAGCAGTACGTCGGCGTCGCCGTTCATGAGCGCGCGGTAGGAACGTGTCGTTTTGGAGAAGCGGACGAAGTCCGACACCTTCTCGCGGCTCTCGCCCAGCAGGACACTCGCCACGGCCTGTCCGAGGGGAAGCGTGGAGGTAGAACCGTCGAGGCGGGGGAAGTTGCTCCGCGTGAATACGTACTGATTCTCGCCGACGGGCGCGGGATTGGTATCGGGTTCGGCGGTTTCCGCGGGGGGCGCGTCGGCCCCGGCGGGATGTACTTCTTTCGCGCCGCAGGCGGTCAGCAGACACAGAACGGCGATAGCGGCCAGAATGGACAAGACGGTTTTTCGGTTCATGGTGGTACTCCTTTCCGGACGGGTCTCGCGCTCGGGCTCGTGTCCTTCGCGGCTTTACCCGTATTGTAAATCAGACGGGGCGGAAGTTCTTCTCAAATCTGAGAAAAAAGAAAGACAATCCCGTAACAATTTTGAGGGAATGTAACATTCTTTACAACGAGTTTACAGGTTTTTTACCGCTTTTTTACAGAAAATGGGTTCGCGCCGGGCGGCGCTCCCGGATATTTTTCCCGCGTCCGGGCTTTATTTCCTCTGAATTGTGCCGATATACAGATAGAAAAGAGGGAATTTGCCCATTGACGGCGCAAACCGCTTTCTGTCCCGCGACAGGAAGCGGTTTTTCCCTGTCCGGGGAACAGCCGCTTTCATGATACCATATTTCCCGGCGCGGTTCAAGCGCGAAACCCCGTCAAAACGTACTTTTTCAGGGGAAAAGTTCGTCGAAATGACGAAATCCACCGCGCAAAAGCGAAAAACGCAATTGTAAAATTTCTGTAAACTTTTTGCGCCGGAGGGTTACGCCGATTCCGCTTGACGCTCGCGCGGAAATCGGGTATGATATCCGGCGTGAGGAGGGATTTGTCATGGTGAATGACTACGGGAAGGAAATCAAGAAATTAGGCTTCGGCCTTATGCGTCTGCCCCGGAAGGGCGTACTCACCGACGTGGAGCAGACCAAACAAATGGTTGACCTCTTTATGGAGGCGGGCTGTACCTATTACGACACGGCCTTCGTCTACCCGGGTTCGGAGGAGGCCACCCGCAAGGCCTTGGTCGACCGTTACCCCCGGGAGGCCTTCACGCTCGCCACGAAACTGTACGCGGCCATGGTGCCCACCGAGAAGGCCGCCAAAGCCGAATTCCAAACCAGCCTGAAGCGTACCAACGCCGGATATTTCGACTACTATCTCCTGCACTCCCTGATGGACAACAACTATCAGAAGTACGAGAAGTTCCATATCTGGGACTTCGTGGAGGAGCAGAAGCAGAAAGGCCTCATTCGTCACTACGGCTTTTCCTACCACTCCGGCCCCGAACTGCTCGACCGGATTCTCACGGAGCACCCCGAGGCGGAGTTCGTGCAACTGCAAATCAACTACGCCGACTGGGAAAACCCGTCCATTCTGTCGCGGGCCAATTACGAGGTGGCGCGCAGGCACGGAAAGCCGATTGTAATTATGGAGCCCGTCAAGGGCGGGACGCTGGCCAATCCGCCGAAAGAAGTCGCGGAGCTGTTCCGGAGGGCCAACCCGGACGCGTCGCCGGCCTCGTGGGCGATTCGGTTCGCGGCGTCGCTCGACGGCGTGCTGACCGTGCTCTCGGGGATGTCGAACCTCGCGCAGATTCGCGACAACCTCTCGTTTATGGCCGACTTCCGCCCGCTCTCCGCCGACGAACAGCGCGTAATTCAGGAGGCACAGCGCCTGCTCGGGCGCTCCGCGACGATTCCCTGCACGTCCTGCCACTACTGCACGAAGGGCTGTCCGAAGCAGATTCCGATTCCGGAAATCTTCAC
>CAMHBH010000151.1 GCA_946183175.1 uncultured Oscillibacter sp. | reverse complement strand
GGAGCCCATGAAGCCGCCGAAAATCGCCCGGAAGTTGAACGCGTCCGCGAAAATCGCCCCGAACATGGCCGGAATGTTGCCGACGTTTATCATCAGCGCCATCAGGGCGAGCAGGACGTAGAGCACGCCCATACCGGGGACGAGGATTTCCGTTACTTTCACGATACGCTGTCCGCCGCCGAGGAGGCAGTAGAGCGACGCCACGGCCACCACGGCCCCGAAAATCACGGGTACCATTTCGGGGTTGCTCTGGTAGAACCCGAACCCGGAGAAGGCCGATTGCAGGTTATAGGACGCGAGCATGTTGTAGCCGACGCCGTAGCAGGCGATGAGGGCCAGCGAAAAGACAATCGCGAGGGCGCGGCTGTGCAGGGCCTCTTCGATATAGTAGGCGGGGCCGCCGTAGCTGGTGCCGTCGGGGGCGCGCTTCTTGTAAATCTGGGCCAGCGTGGACTCGACGAACGCCGACGCGCCGCCGAGCACCGCCGTGACCCACATCCAGAACACCGCGCCCGGGCCGCCGAGGCAAATGGCATTCGACACGCCGATAATATTGCCGGTGCCGACGCGGGAGGCCGTCGAAATCATCAGCGCGCCGAAAGACGAAATGGCGGCGTCCGTGCTGACGGGCTTTTCCGAGACCACCCGGATGGATTCGGCGAAGAGGCGGAACTGCGGGAACTTCAGCCGGACGGTAAAGTACACGCCGCCGCAGAAGAGCAGTAGCGCCAGCGGCCACCCCGTCAGATAGAGCAGAAACTGATACATACATACACACCTTTCCTGTCATGTTGGAAACGCAAACGGGCGGTTTCCCCCTGTCTTTCGACAAGACTTTCACAGTATAGCAGTCGAATGAGGAAAAGTAAAGCGCAAATTTCCGGGGCGTTCCGGCGGAAGCGGGAAATTCTTTGCGCCTGTGGAAACGTGGTATCTTGACGCGCGAAAGTCAGGTGGTATAATGGCAACGGCGAAAAACTCCCCGGAACGGGGAGCAACACGGGAGGAAAGTCTATGAAAAAAGAAACCAAGCAAAAACTGCTGTTCATCGTTCCGTCCGCAATCGGGGTTCTGCTCTTCATGATTCCCATTCTCGTCAACGAGACGTGGACAATCGCGGTGAAACTGCTCGCGGACATCATCAACGGCACCATCGGAAGTTTCCTGCCCCTGCTGTGCGCGGCGATTCTGACGGTCTCCGCCGTAATGGCCCTGCTCGCGCTGCGCAAGCCGAAATTCATCATGGACAACGCCGTGCTAAAGGACTGCTTCGCCTGTACGCCGGTATGGGCATTGATTCGCGTGGCGGGGTGCGTGTTCCTGTGGCTTACGTGGCTGGGCGTCGGCGCGGAGGGCGGCATGGGGCTTGTCTCCATGATTTCCGGGGCCGGACAGGGCGTCGTCGCTATGGATTTGATTTCCGGCCTCGTCATCATCTTCGCGATTGCCAGCTTTCTCCTGCCGCTCCTGCTCGACTTCGGACTGCTGGAGTACATCGGGGCCCTGCTGACCAGTTTCATGCGCCCGGTTTTCATGGTGCCGGGGCGCGCGGCGGTCGACTGCATTACATCCTGGATTGGCGACGGTACCCTCGGCGTCATGCTCACCTGCAACCAGTACGAGGGCGGCTACTACTCCGCGAAAGAGGCGGCTATCATCTCCACGACCTTTTCGGCGGTGTCGATTACGTTCAGCCTCGTGATTCTGAACCAGGTGGGCCTGACGCAGTATTTCGGCGTCTACTACCTGATTATTTGCGCGGTGGGCGTACTCTGCGCGATTATCTGCCCGCGTATCCCGCCGCTGTCCCGGAAGGAGAACAGCTACCTGGTAGGAGGGCGAGCCATGGAGGAGACGCTTCCCCCGGAGTACAAGAACGCCCGCGAATACGGCCTCGCCCTCGCCATGAAGCGCGTCTCGGAACACGAGGGCGTAGGGGAATTTTTCGCCAGCGGCCTGAAAAACTGCCTGAGCATGTGGTTCGGCGTCCTGCCGACGGTGATGTGTATCGGCACCGTCGCGCTGATTCTCTCGAACTACACGCCCATTTTCCAGTACCTCGGCATTCCGTTTCTGCCGCTCCTGAACCTGTTGCAAGTCCCGGACGCCGCCGCCGCGTCCTCCACGATGATTATCGGTTTCGCGGACATGTTCACGCCCTCGGTGATTATCGCGGGCAGCGGCGCGCCGGACATTACGCGCTTTATCGTGGCTGTGATTTCCGTAACGCAGGTGCTGTTCCTGGACGAAGTGGGCGGGCTGATTCTCGGGTCGAAACTCCCGATTAATCTGCCGGAACTGTTCCTCATCTTCCTGGAACGTACGATTATTAGTCTGCTGGTGGTCTGCCCGCTTGCCCATTTGATTTTCTGAAATTACAGCTTCTCGACCATCAGACAGCGCATGGCGTTGAGTACGGCGAGCACCATCACGCCGACATCGGCGGCAATCGCGAACCACATATTCCCGGCCCCTACGGCGACGAGCAGCAGACAGGCCGCCTTGACCGACAGCGAAAAGACGATGTTTTCCCGCACAATCCGCAGACACTTTCGGGCAATCCGGATAGCGGTCGCAATTTTCAGCGGGTCGTCGTCCATGAGCACCACGTCGGCGGCCTCGATTGCGGCGTCGGAACCCAGCGCCCCCATAGCGATTCCCACGTCGGCGCGGGACAGTACGGGCGCGTCGTTGATTCCGTCGCCCACGAACGCGAACTTCTCCCCCGGCTTGCAGGCCTTTAGCAATTCTTCGGCGCAGTCGACTTTCTCGGCGGGGAGAAGTCCGGCGCGGTAGTCGGCGAGGCCGAGTTCCGCCGCCGTGCGCGCCGCGACCGCTTCGGCGTCGCCGGTGAGCATGACAATCTTTTCCACGCCCGCGCGGCGCAGGGCCGACACCGCCTCCGCCGCGTGCTCTTTGAGTTCGTCCGATACCACGATGTGCCCGGCGTACGCGCCGCCGACGCCCATGTGCAGAATCGTCCCGGGGTGGTGGCAGGGCCGGAAGTCCACGCCTAGCCGCTCCATCAATTTTTCGTTGCCCACGGCGATTTCCACGCCGTCGACCGTCGCCGTGACGCCCTCCCCGCCGCGCTCTTGTATTTCTGTGACGCGGTTCCGGTCGGGCGTCTTTCCGTAGGCGGCCTGCAAGCTCCGGCTGATAGGGTGGGACGACGCGCATTCGGCGTGGGCGGCGTATTCCAACAGCGCGCCCTCGTCCATCGACGGGTAGTGGACGCCCGTCACGTTGAAACTGCCCTTCGTCATAGTCCCGGTCTTGTCGAACGCGACCACGCGCACGGCGGCGAGGGTTTCGAGGTAGTTCGCGCCCTTGACGAGAATCCCGCGGTGGCTGGCCCCGCCGATTCCCGCGAAAAAGCTCAGCGGAATGCTGATGACCAGCGCGCACGGACAGCTAATCACGAGAAACGCGCAGGCGCGGAATATCCACGTACCCCACGCGCAGCCGGAACCCGTCAGCGTCAGGAACAGCGGCGGCACGATTGCTAGCGCGAGCGCGGCGTAGCAGACGCAGGGCGTATACCAGCGCGCGAAACGGGCGATGAAGGTCTCGGACTTCGCTTTCCGGGCGACGGCGTTTTCGACGAGGTCGAGGATTTTGGACGCCGTCGACTCGTCGAACTCCTTCGCAGTCCGGACTTTTAAGACGCCGTTCATATTCACGCAACCGCTCAGGATTTCGTCCCCGGGGCCGACATCGCGTAAGGCGCTTTCGCCTGTCAGGGCGCTTGCGTTCAGGGACGAATAGCCCTCTAGTACCACGCCGTCAAGCGGGACTTTCTCCCCGGGCTGTACGACTATCGTACTCCCCACGGGGATTTCGTCGGGGTCAGTGCGCGTCAGGGTACCGTCAACTTCCAGATTGGCGTAATCGGGGCGGATGTCCATCAGGGCCGTGATGTTGCGGCGGCTCCGGCCCACGGCGTAACTCTGGAACAGTTCGCCGACTTGGTAGAGTATCATGACGGCGGCCCCCTCGGCGTACTCCCCCAGCACAATCGCGCCGACAGTCGCCACGGTCATGAGAAAATTTTCGTCGAATACGCGCCGGTTCCGGATTCCAAAAAAGGCCTTTCGGAGAACGTCGTGCCCCGCGAGTAAATAGGGAATCAGGAAGAGCGCGAAGAGCACGGCGGGGGGCGCGTACACGGGAAGAAGGCCCTCGGAAATCAGGTAGAGCGGGACGAAAAAGACCGCCGCCGCGACGATACGCGCCAGTAACAGTTTCTGTTTCCGGTTCATGGGGACGCCTCCCTTCCACGGCGACGGCTTACAGGTAGATTTCGCAGTCGGCCTCGACCTTGCGGCAGTTGTCGCGCACGCGCGGCATGACTTCCGCCGCGTCCGCGCCGTCCTCGAACTCGACTTTCATTTTCAGCGTCATGAAGCTGACCGTACAGCTCTTGACGCCCTCGGTACGCTTCGCGGCCTCTTCCATCAGGTTCGCGCAGTTGGCACAGTCCACGTCGATTTTGTAAGTCTTTTTCAT
>CAMHBH010000150.1 GCA_946183175.1 uncultured Oscillibacter sp. | reverse complement strand
ATCGAACCGCTCAACGACGCGCGAATCCGGCGGGCGCTACAGCTTGCGCTGAACCGTCAGGTTCTGCTCGACGCGGTATACGGCGGGCGCGGGTCGCTCGAAAACGGAATCTTCCCGCACGGCCTGATTGGCTTCAACCCGAACCTCCCGGCGATTCCCTACGCCCCGGCGGAGGCGCGCGCGCTGTTGGAGGAGGCCGGGTACCCGAACGGATTCAGCCTGACTATCAGCTACACAACCGGGAGCACCGAGAGCACGAAGGAACTCTTGCGGCTGTCGGCGTCGATGTGGCAGGAAATCGGCGTCCGGCCCCTTCTGCTGGAACTCTCGGAGGAGGACTTCATGGCGCGGCGCAGGAACGGGGAATTGTCCTGCTACGTCAGCACCTGGTCGGCGGACTTCGACGACCCCGACAACTTCATCTACACGTTTTTCGGCACGGAGGAGAACACGTTCTCCCGGAGCCTGTGCTACGCCGACAGCGCCGTGATGGAGCGGGTACGCGCCGCGCGGGCGATTGTCGACCCGGCGCGCAGACTGGAGGAGTACCAGGACCTGGAGCGCCGGATTGTACAGGAGGACGCGGCGTGGATTCCGCTGTTCTCGAAACAGCACATTTTCGTGGTCAGTGACCGCGTGGACGGGTTCCGCGTCTCGTGGAACGGCTGGTCGAGTAATCGTTACCGCGATGTCGCGGTGACGCGCTGACGGGGGTGTAGGCTATGCACTCAATCCGCACAAAGCTGACGGCCCTGACCATCGCGGCCCTGCTGGTAAGCATACTGTCTATAGGCAGCATGGGCATTTACGCGGTCAGGTCGCAGGGCGAGCGTTACACCGCCCAGACGATGAACCTGCTTTGCGACAACTGCCGCGCGTCGCTCGACGAGTACCTCAACAGCGTGGAGCAGTCCGTGGACATGGTGACGCGCTACGTCGGCGAGACGCTCGACAGCGTGGCCCTCGTGGAAGGGGGCGTAATCGGCGCGTCCGGGTCGGGCGACAGCCTCACGGGCCGCGACTGGGCCTCCGAACGGCAGATACAGCTCGACGCGCGCCTCAATACGCACGTCGAAACCGTCCGGACGGTCTTCCGGAGCGTGGCGAACCACACACACGGCGTCATTACCTACTACTACCGCCTCAACCCCGAAGTCAGCCTGGACGTGGAAGGGTTCCTCTACTCGCGAATCGGGCAGGCGCAGTTCTCGGAGGTTCCGATGACAGACCTGCTCCTCTACAGGCCCGACGACATGGCACACGTCGGCTGGTACTACCTCCCCATCCAGCGCGGGCGGCCCTCGTGGATTGGCCCCTACTACAACGACAACCTCGGCGTAAGCATGGTCTCCTACGTCACGCCCATTTACAAGGCCGGGACGTTCGTCGGCGTCGTGGGCATGGACATCAACTACGACACGCTTGTCGGCCAGATTAACAGCATCCGCATTCTTGAAAGCGGCTACGTCATGCTCACCGACGAAAAGGGGACGGTCGTCTATCACCCGGAGCTGGAAGTCGGGGAGAGTCTCGCCGAGGCCGAACCGGGCCTGACTTCCGCCCTGTCGCGTTTCGCGGCGGAGAAGGCCAGCGGCGCGAATCCCATACGGTACACCTACCACGGAGTTACGAAGCAGATGTATTTCAGCACGCTGTCGAACGACATGCGCCTGATAGTCGCCGCGCCGGAATCCGAAATCCGCGCCTCTACGATGACGCTTATCTACCGTATTATTATAGTCACCGCTCTGTTTATGATGTTTTTCGGCGTTCTGATGACCGTCGTCACGACGCGAATCACGGAGCCCCTGCGGCGGCTGACGGCGGCCTCGCGGCACATCGCCGAGGGCGACTACCATGTAAACCTGACGTACCACGGCGACGACGAGGTAGGGATTCTGACCGGGGCCTTTGAACAGTTAGTGGAACATCTCCGGATTTACATCAACGACCTGAACAGCCGCGCGTACCAGGACGCGCTGACGGGCGTCAAGAACAAGGGGGCCTACAACGTCTCGGCGCGCATGCTCAACGATACCATCCGGCTGTCGCGCAACTCGCGATTCGCGCTGGTCATGCTCGACTGCAACAACCTGAAGAAAATCAACGACCAATACGGGCACGAGAAGGGCGACTTGTATCTCAAAACGGCATGTGAATTGATTTGCCGCGTCTTCACGCACAGTCCGGTATTCCGGATGGGCGGCGACGAGTTCGCGGTGATTCTACAGAAGGACGACTACGAGACCCGCAACGACTTATTGAAGCGGTTCGACATCTACGCCGACCAGATAAACGAGGACGCGGAAGAGCCGTGGGAGGAAGTACACATTGCGAAGGGTATCGCGGTCTACGACCCGAAACATGACATGAGCGTGGAATCGGTCTTACAGCGCGCCGACGAGAGAATGTACGCCGACAAGAAGCGGAGTAAAGAGCGGCGTCTGGCGTAACGGAATACGAAGCCCTCCCCAATCCAAACGGGGAGGGCTTTTGTTACGTCGCGGGGCGAACGGCAGGCGGGGCGTTGTCACTGTTGAATGGTGTGGTAGACGGAATCGAAGATAGCGCCGCAGACGGCGTAATTGCCGTTGGTGTCGCGCGCGCCGCTGGCCCCGACGCTCAACACGACTACGCCGTCGCCGGTTTGCGGGTCGTAGGAGAAGCCGTTGAACACGCCGTAGGCGCTGCCGGTGTGGTAGTAAATGCCCGCGCGCCCGTAGGCGTCGGCGCGGTAGCGGATGGGCATGGCCTGGTAGAAGCCGTCGGACACGCGCTGTTCGTCGTAGCTCTCCATGACGCGCACGGATTCCGGGCTAAGGAGTTGCAGGCCCTCATAGGAGCCGTCGTTCGCGAGGAGCGCCGCGACTTTGCCGAGGTCGCGCACGCTGATGACGAGGCCTCCGGCGAATACGGTGCCGTCACTGCCGGGGGTGCCGGGGTTGTGCCGCGAGAGCTGGGAGGACAGCGAGCGCGTGACGGAGCCGCCGCTGTAGAGCGTGACGAGTTTGGAACTGTCGTAAAGGTCCCCGGCGTAGAAACTGGCGTCGATGTCCATGATATTGAAGAAGTAGCGGTTGAGTAACTGGTCTAAAGTACGGTTGCCGACGCGCTCTAGGGTCATGCCGAGGACGCCGAAGCCGAAGTTGCTGTACTCCCAGTTGTCGAGGGAGCCGGGGACGGCGGAGGTATAGCCGCGGCCCGTACTGAGGCGGTAGCGCACGGAACTGGCGGTAAGGCCGCCGTCGGCGAGGGAGGAAGTATGGGTAAGCAGGGTTTTGAGGGTGACGGGCGAATCGGGGTGGGCGGGGTTGACGAACGAATCGTCCCAGTAGATTCCGAGGGGCGCGGAGTAGTCCACAAGCCCGTCCTGCCGCATACGGGCGGCGGCCATCCCGACGAGAATCTTGGAAATAGACGCGATACGCATTTTGTGGGTTGGCGTCATACGGTCTTCCCCTTTGGTAGCCCAGCCGTAGGCGAATGTATCGGTAAGGCGTCCGCGCTCGATGACGGCGACTTGTAGCCCGGTCGCGCCGTAGCGCTGGCCTGCGGCGTCGACCGCGCCCTGTATGGCGTCGTGGTAGTCGCGGGCCTTGCTGACGAAGAAGGGGTTGCGGGCGGCGGCGGTAATCTGTACGGCGACGGGTTCGCCGACGCCGTCGGCGAGCAGGGCCGTAAAGATGAGCGCGGCCTGCGCGCGGGAGACGGGAAGCCCCGGACAGAGGTTATCGACGACAATCGTACGGAAAATATCGTGTTCCATGGCCCACGAGTAGGGGATTTTGGCGTAGTCGGGGACGCTTGCGCCGTCGGGGCGGAGGGAGAGGTCGCCCGTACAGGAGAGGTCGTACCCGGCGAAGGTGGCGAAGCGGTAGAGGAGTAAGGCGAGTTGGGCGCGGGTGACGGGCGTCTCGGGGGGCACGGCGACGCCTTTGCCGTAGAGGGGAAAGTTGTCGTCGAGGACTTGCGCGCCGTCGGGGACTTCCTGATATTCGATAAGTTCCTGTGTGCCGTCGGGGTACTCCACGAGGACTTGCGAATTTTTAGGGCGGAAGTTCATCCGGAAATTGTCTTCTTCCATGTAGAACAGGTCGACGGCGGTGCCCCAGTCGACATCGGAGGCGGAATCGGGGCCGGGGTCGAGTTCCGTCCGCGCGGCGATACGGCGTAAGATACGAAGGGCCTGCGCGGTGCTGAGGTAGTTGTCGGGATGGAACAGCCCGTCCTCGAAGCCGGACATCAATTCGCGGAAGGCGACGTAGCTGACGGCGTCGGCGGCGTTCGGGGGGCTGTCGGGAAACGAGATTTCCCGGACGCGTTCCAGCGTAAACGGGGCGGGGGACTGTTCCTCTACGGTGACGCTGACTGTTTCGGGGGTATTGCCCGCTGTCTGGACGTTACCGCCGGGGGCAATCGCCATCCAGAAAGCCATAAATCCACTGAATAAGCGTTGAAACATTGCATTCCACCTGTCCTCTTTCGTGATGGGGTTTCGCGCACAGAAAAGAGTACAGGAATCGACGGATTCTGTCAAGTTTTTTTTGCATGCGGTTCCAGAATTTTCTAGCG
>CAMHBH010000149.1 GCA_946183175.1 uncultured Oscillibacter sp. | reverse complement strand
TACTGGTGGGGCACCGTCTCGAAAATGCGCCGCTTCTTCGCCGAAAGGGGCATCGTCTCCCTGGACTTCATCCACAACAACTGCGCCCTGTACGGCGAAACGGCACTGTGCGGGACGCGGGGCTGGTTCTTCGAGGAGGAACAAAAGCCCCACAACGAGAAAATGTTACGCCGCGAGGCGTTGCGCCTGGAAACGTCGCTCAAAGCGGCGGGCGGGCGTCCGATTCTCTGCTTCCTGCACTACCCCCCGCTCTACACGGGCTACGAGTGCCCGGACATCCTCGACCTGCTGTCGCGCTACCGCGTGGGCAAGTGCTGTTACGGACACCTCCACGGCTACGCAATCCGGCGGCGGATTGAGGGCGTACGCGACGGCACCGACTTCGCCCTGATTTCCGCCGACTACCTCGGCTTCGCGCCCGTGCGGCTGTGCGATTAGAAAAAATCTGTGCGTCGCGCAAAAAAGACTGGTAATTTGTTTCGCGGTCTGGTAGAATAGCCCCCGGACTGTGAAACAGCACATATCAACCAGAGAGGAGTTTTGAACATGAACGTAAAAAGCTGTGAGAAACAGGAAAAAAGTCAGGTACTGCTGACGATTGAGGTAGGGCCCGACGAGTTCGACGCCGCAATAGAGAAGGCGTACAAGAAGAACCGCCGCAAGTACCGCGTGGACGGGTTCCGCCCAGGCAAGGCGACCCGTAAGATGATAGAGGCCGTGTACGGCAGGGAGGTCTTCTACGACGAGGCCATCAACGAGGCCTTCCCCGACGCCTACGAGGCCGCCGTCAAGGAACAGGAGCTCAAGGTCCTGGATATGCCCTCCGTGGAACTCGACGGCGTACCCTCTTCGGCGGGCTTCACGTTCAAGGCGACCGTGCCCGTATACCCCGAGGTGACGCTGGGGCAGTACAAGGGCCTCTCCGCGCCCAAAATGCCCGTCGACGTGAGCGACGCCGACGTGGAGGAGCGCGTACAGCGCCTCTCCGACCGCAATACCCGCCTTGTCAGCGTCGAGCGCGAGGCCCGGAACGGCGACACGGTCGTTATCGACTTCGAGGGCTTCCTGAACGGCGCGCCCTTCGAGGGCGGCAAGGGCGACAACTACAGTCTGGAACTCGGTTCCGAAAGTTTCGTCCCCGGATTCGAGGAGCAGTTAGTCGGCGCGAAAGCCGGAGACTGCCGCGAGCTGAACATCACCTTCCCGGAGAACTACGCGCCCGAACTCGCCGGAAAAGACGTGGTATTCAAAGTGACCGTCCACGAGGTCAAGGAAAAGGACGTTCCCGAAATCGACGACGAGTTTGCCAAGGACGTTTCCGAGTTCGACACCATGGACGAACTCCGCGCCGACCTCCGCCGGCAGATTTCCGAGGAGCGTCAGGCCGCCGCCGAGCGCGAGTTCGAGGACGAACTGATGAACCAGGTCGCCGACGGTATCACGGCGGACATTCCCGACGTACTCATTGAGCGCCAGGCCAAGCAGTTTGTCGAGAACCTGAAGCGGCAGGTCTACCAGCAGGGTTTCACCTACGAGCAGTACCTGAAGATGACGGGCGGCAGTGAGGAGAAGCTGTTGGAGGACGCGCGGGAACCCGCCCTCCGGCAGGTACGCATGGACTTGGCGGTCACGGCCATTATCGAGCAGGAGCACTTGGAGGCCACCGACGAAGACCGCGAGGCGGAGTACGAGAAACTCGCGGAGCAGTCCGGCATGGATAAGACTTCCATTAAGAAGTATTTCAACAAGGAGCAAATGACGAATCAGGTACTGACGCAGAAGGCGATTGCCCTTGTCAAGGACAGCGCGACGGCCACGGAACCCACTCCCGCCGAACCCGCGCCGGAATCCTGAATAACATACCCTTCCGCTTTCGCGAACCTATGAGGAGGTTGTTGTTTTGAGTTTAGTACCGTATGTAGTAGAGCAGACCAACCGCGGGGAGCGTTCCTACGACATCTTCTCCCGCCTGCTGAACGACCGGATTATTTTCCTCGGCGAGGAAGTCAACGCCACGACGGCAAGTTTAGTCGTAGCCCAGCTTCTGTACCTGGAGGCGCAGGACCCCGACAAGGACATCCAGCTTTATATCAACAGCCCCGGCGGCTCCGTCACCGACGGCATGGCCATCTACGACACCATGCAGTACGTCAAGTGCGACGTGTCGACGATTTGCGTAGGCCTCGCGGCGAGTATGGGCGCGTTCCTGCTCTCCGCCGGAACCAAGGGCAAGCGTATCGCGCTCCCCAACGCCGAAATCATGATTCACCAGCCGTCCGCCGGAACCCAGGGCCAGATTACCGATATGGCCATTCACCTCAAGCGGCTGGAGACCATCAAGAAGCGTATGAACCAGATTTTGGCCGAAAACACGGGGAAATCTCTGGAGGAAGTCACGGAAGCCTGCGAGCGGGACAACTTCATGAGCGCCGAGGAGGCCATGGAGTTCGGCCTGATTGACAAGATTATCGCCAACAAGAAGCAGTCCGAACCCGCCGCGCAACAGGACTGAACGCAACGAAGGGGAATCGCGGGGCTGTCCGCGGTTCCCCGTGAACAAAGCGAATTGAGGCTTGAATATGAGTGATAAAGGCAGAAACTTGAACCGCTGTTCTTTCTGCGGCAAGACCGAACATCAGGTACACCGCATGATACAGGGCCCCGGCGTGCGGATTTGCAACGAGTGCGTGCACCTCTGCATGGGCCTCCTGGACGACAACTACCGCGAGCCCGACCCGCCGTCCGTGCACGACATGCCCGACAAGCTACCCGTGCCCAGGGAAATCAAGGCCTATCTCGACCAGTATATTATCGGGCAGGACGAGGCCAAGATTGTGCTGTCGGTGGCGGTCTACAACCACTACAAGCGTATTTTCTTCGGCGGCGGCGACGATGTCGAACTGCAAAAGAGCAACATTCTGCTCCTTGGCCCGACCGGTTCCGGCAAGACGCTTTTCGCGCAGACGCTGGCCCGGTTACTGCAAGTGCCCTTCGCAATCGCCGACGCCACCACGCTGACGGAGGCGGGCTACGTCGGCGACGACGTGGAAAACATCCTCACGCGCCTGCTGCAGGCCGCCGACTTCGACATCGAGCGCGCCCAGCGCGGGATTATCTACGTCGACGAAATCGACAAAATTGCCCGCAAGAGCGAAAACGTGTCCATTACGCGCGACGTGTCCGGCGAGGGCGTACAGCAGTCGCTCCTGAAACTCGTCGAGGGCACCGTCGCGAACGTCCCGCCGCAGGGCGGGCGCAAGCACCCCCACCAGGAATTTATACAGATGGACACGAAAAATATCCTGTTCATTTGCGGCGGGGCCTTCGACGGATTAGACAAAATCATCGAACGGCGTCTCGACCAGAAGAATATCGGGTTCGGGGCCGTCATCAAGGGCAGACGCGAGCAGGCCGAAAGCCGTATCCTGCACGAGGTACAGCCGCACGATATCCTCAAATACGGCCTGATTCCCGAACTCATCGGACGCCTCCCGGTCATGACGGCCCTGGACGCCCTCGGACGTGATGAATTAGTCCGGATTCTCCGGGAGCCGAAAAACGCGCTGGTGAAGCAGTACCAGAAACTGCTCAGCTACGACAACGTGAAGCTGACGTTCGAGCCGGAAGCGCTGGAAGCCGTCGCCGACCGTGCCATCGAGCGCAATATCGGCGCGCGCGGACTCCGCGCCGTCATGGAAGCGCTCCTCAATAATCTGATGTACGAAATCCCCTCCGACCCGACCATATCCGAAGTGCATATTACCAAGGAGGCCGTGGCGGGCACGGAGACGCCCGTACTGACCTACGACCCCAACAAACCCAGGTACACGCTGAAAGTCAGCCCCGAAATGGTGGGCTTTGACGACGCGGCGGAGCGTCCGGCCTCCTGAGCCGGACGCCCTCCGGGGCTTGCCCTACGGGCCGCGCTTACCCTCTGCGGAAGCGACGGAAAGGAGTGAGAATCATGGAAGCGGTGGAATCGGCGACCTGGAACGCACCGGTTCTGGCCATGCGGGGCCTGACGGTATTCCCGCATATGAACCTCACATTCGATATGGAGCGGAAAATCTCCGTGGCGGCCCTCGAACGCGCCATGGAGACCGACCAGAACATTTTTTTAGTCACACAACGCGAAATCGGGGTGGAAGTCCCCGGTGAGAAAGACCTGTACGAAATCGGTACGCTGGCGCACGTCACCCAGGTACTGCGCCTGTCGCCCACCGCTGTACGGGTCATGATTGAAGGCCGGGGCCGGGCGCGCCTGCGCCGTCTCTGGCAGACTGACCCCTTCCTGCAAGCCCACGTAGAGGAATTGCCGGAAACGTCCATGTCCGAGGCCTTCCGGAACAGTCCGCGCACGGAGGCCCTTTTGCGGCAGACTATGGCGCTGTTCGCGGAGTACGCGGAGCTCTCCGGGAACGTCCCGGACGAGGTCACGAGTACCGTCATGGACTGCAAGGACCCCGGCTATCTGGCGGACTTTATCGCGCAGAATATCGCCATGCGCCATGACGACAAGCAGTCGATTTTAGAGGAGCTGGCGCCGTTCCCGCGCCTTCGGCACTGTTTATAAGAACGAACAAAAGCCAGTAAA
>CAMHBH010000148.1 GCA_946183175.1 uncultured Oscillibacter sp. | reverse complement strand
CGAATCCGGGACGTGTTCGCGGGTCGTCTCCTCCCGGACGGCCCGCGGCTGTTTTTTACGTATGCCCCCTTGCGACACTCTCCCGCGCGGCGGGGAGGCAAAAAGCCTCCCCCGTGTCAACGGAGGAGGGGCCATAACGTCCGGCGGAGGGGAGATTACGCTTTCCTCTGCGCGTTCATCCACGCAAAGAGATTGTCGTACGTTCCGTTGGCGTCGGTGGCCTGTTCGGTACCGCCGCCGTCGTTGGTCGGGGAGAAGCCCATCATCTCATCTTCCGCGCCGTTGAGGATGGCGTCGCGGTTCTGTACGCCCGTGACTTCGTTGTTGAACGTGCGCACCCAGGCGAAATGCGCCATATACTCGGCGGAGGGGTCGTCGGTTCCGGGGATGGTGTCGAACATCGAGTACCAGGCGTTTTCGGCCCCGGCCTGCAAGAGTGCGCGATAGGTCGGCATGGAGAACAGCACAGGATTCACGACGGGGTCTTGGCGGGCCTGTACAAACCAGATGGGAATGTCCTTAATGGCCTGGATTTTCTCGTCGGTCATCCAGCGGTCGGAGGTAAGCACGTAGCCGTTGTTCTCGTCGCGGGCGTATTCGCCATCGGCGTCCTTCTCGAACACGGCCCAGGCGTAGGCCTCGCAGTTCGGGTACGCCGCCGCCCAGTAGTCGGGGTAAGTCGCCAGCATGTTCATGGTCATATAGCCGCCGTTGGAGCACCCGCCCAGGTAGATACGGTTCGGGTCAACGTCGTGGTGGTCCTGGACGAAATACTCGATGGTGTCCATGAGAATTTCGGTGTAGCGGGACATGAGGTCGCCGCCGCTGTTGGAGCCGTCGCCGCCGTCCATCCAGTACGTTTCGCACTGCACGGCCAGCACGTAGGCCCCGTCCGCGCCGCCGGGGGTCGTGAACTGCGACTGAATCTCCTCGCGGTTGAGCGCCACGACTTCGTTGCCAATCAGCTCGATATCGACATCGGTGCCGCCCTCGCCCTGCCCGTGGAGCCAGATAATCAGCGGGTTTTGTACGCCGTCATTCAACAACGCCTCGGGCGCGTTGGCGGCGTAACGGAGGGTATAGTCCTCCATTTCCTTCGTCATGCGGTTGAGGTACTCGCCGGAGTATTCGCCCCGGTCGCTGAAGGCCTCGGTTTCGGGGCAAATCCGGGCGTTGATTAGGTCGTCGTCTACGACGTAGGTCACGCCGTCCGCCGTCAACGACGCCACGACCGGGTAGTTCTCCGACCACTGGTTCATGAAAATCGCGGTGTTGTAGGTGAACGGGGAACCGCTCGTCTGATAGGTGGTGTCCATTTCAATGGTGACGTAGGCCGAGGGCTCGCCGGTGTACTCGCCCGCGCTGTCGGAGAATCCGACTTCCGTGATGTCGCGCTGTACGCCCGCCGTGTAGGCCAGCGCGCCGTCCTTCGACACGCTCCCCGGTACCGTCGGCAACTGCAAAATCAGCTTGGGCACGCCGGGGCCCCACTCGTAGCCCTGTACGTAAATCCAGGCCGCCTCGACGGGGGTGCCCTCCGGGACTGCGATTTCCTCCGTCTGCGTGGGCTGATTGGCGGTTTCGGCCTCAATCATGGCCTCGGTGGACGCGTTCGGTTCCTGTTGGGGCTGGGGCTCGGTACCGCTGCCGCAGGCCGACAGCGCCAGCAGGAAAAGTGCCGACAGCGCCAGCGCAATCCATTTCCGCGTTTTCAAATAGAACAACTCCTTTCCGTGTGACCGCTCCAAAGTCTCCGGGACTTGCTGTTTTCATCTTAACATTCCGAAAGAACGCTGTCAAGAAGCGATTGGAAAATGTAGGGCAAAGAAATCGCGGGGAGACAGGCAAGCGCCGTCAAATTTCGACCTGTGCGCTCAGACCTCCCCGCCCCTCTGTCGCCTTACGGCGACCATACGGGGAGGCTTTCGGAACTGCCAACGGGAAACGCCCGGTTTTCAGTCACCCCCGCCGTACGGAGCGGCGGAGGGGGCGAACGACGAAAACGGGGTGGACAAGCGGCGGCGCGTGGGCTATAATAGGAGACATAGGAAATTTCCGGGAGGTGGGAGCGTGGACGGCGGAAATGACTTTCGGGAAGTCTTATGGCGCATGAAAGAGAAGTTCGGGCGGGAGGTATTCCGGAACCCGAAGCGGATGTTTGCCGTACTCCGGGACTTGGCCCCGGGCATGGAGGCGGAGAGCAACGTACTCCGGCAGCTCGGCGACCGGGGGCTGCTGACGGACTTGGAGCGGCTGTCGGAACTGGACAAGCTCGGCGACGCCGACGCCGAAGCGCGGCGCGGGCGCGTCCTCATGAAACTGCACGACACCCTCACCGACTACCTGCAACTCTCGGAGGAGCGCGCGGAGTATTACGCGGAAATGTTGCTGGAACTCTACGACCTCCCGAACAGCCTCCCGCACCGGTTGCCCCCGGGGCGTACGGGGCAACTCGCCTGGACGCTGGACGAAAACGGCCTCATGACGGTATTCGGCTCGGGGCCCATGGAGAATTACGCGTTCTCGGCGGACACCGTCGACTCGCCGTGGTGGGGACGCCGCGCGGAAATCCGGGCGGTAGTCGTGGCCGACGGCGTGACAAGCGTCGGGGATTCGGCTTTCTACGGCTGCACGGCATTGAAAACGGTCACGCTCCCCGACAGCGTGACGCGTATCGGCGAATGGGCCTTCGCCGACTGTGCCAGTCTCGACGGCGTGAAGCTCCCCCCGGCACTGCGGCGTATCGACCGCGGCGCGTTCTCCGACTGCAAGTCCCTCTCCGAAATCGCCATCCCGGAGGAGGTCAGCATGCTGGAAAGCTGGACGTTCTGCAACTGCGTCCGCCTCCGCCGCGTGGCGATTCCGGAGACCGTCGCCGGAATCGGACAGCGCGCCTTCCAGGGCTGTACGCTCCTGACACAAGTACGCGTACCCCGCGCCGCGTGGGTCGAGGAAAACGCCTTCGACGCCTCCGCCGTCCTCACGCGCGATATCCCGCACGTCACGGAGGAATCCCCCGCCCCCCGCTTTCAGCCGATTCCGCTCCCCGACTGGCTCAACGGTTCCGTCTACCAGAAGTTTTTGCTTCTGCTGTTCGCCCTGACGGTGCTTTTCCGTCACGGAATCCTGACGCTGTTGCTTCTCGCGGCCCCCGTGGCCCTGCTGTTATTTCTCGACCGCCCCTAAAGGAGTACACCCCATGACCACTATCTATCTCATCCGCCACGCGGAGGCGGAAGGCAACCTCTACCGCATCGTACAGGGACACCGCGACAGTACGCTCACCGACCGGGGCTGGCGGCAGGTACGCGCCCTGGAAAAGCGCTTCGACGGCGTACGCGTCGACGCGGTCTACTCCAGCGACCTCTACCGCGCGCGGGCTACGGCGACGGCAGTCAGCAAGCCGCGCGGGCTTCCCATACTCGGCGTGCAAGACCTGCGCGAAATCCGCGTCGGGGAGTGGGAGGAGCTCACGTTCGGCGAAATCGCCCGCCGCGACCCGGTCATGCTGGAGAACTTCGGGAAGCATATGGAACTCTGGCACGTCCCCGGCGCGGAACGCCCCGCCGACGTACTCGACCGCGCGTGGAAATTCCTGAACCGCGTCGCGGTCGAACACGACGGGCAGACTGTCGCGCTCGTCTCGCACGGCTACATTTTACGGTTGCTACTGTCGAAAATAGAGGGTATGACGCTGGAGGAGACCGGAAGCGTCCCCCACGGCGACAACACCGCCGTTTCGTTACTCGAATACGACGGCGGACGGTTCCGGCTCGTCTACCGCGACGACAACAGTCACCTGCTCACGCCGGAGTATCTGGCACAGGAAACGACAAAAAAGCGTAAGAACGCCTTGGAGACGGGCCTGTGGTTCCAGGAAATCCCGTCGGACAGTCCGCTCGTCGCGGAGGCCGCCGGGCGCGCCGACGCCGGAATCAGCCTGGCGGCGTACCAGCGCGACGAACTCGCCGGACTGGTACAGCTTGGCCCCGAATTGGGCCGTATCGCGACGCTCTATCTGCGGGAGGACTTCCGGCACCAGGGCCTGGGCGTACAGCTCATCGGACAGGCCGTCGTGCGGACGCGCAAGCGCGGCGGCACTCGTATCTACGCCGACGCCCCGCCGGAGTACGCGCCCTTTTTCCGCTCCTGCGGATTCGCCCCGCGCCAGATTCCGGATACTGGAAATCCCGGGTGGGAAAAGGACATCCGTTTCCCGGAACTCTGAATACGCCCCGAAAAAGTAAGGTTTCTCTTTACAAATGGCTGTGCGTCCGATATAATACCGGCAGGAATGCCGCATACGTGGAAAGGAACGGAAAAACATGGCCCTCATAGAGTACGACACCTACAGGCAGAAGTTACGCGAACTCAAGCCGGAACTCGACAAGCTCTCCGTCGCGCTGGATTTGGACGGGGCGCGGCAGGAATCCGAACGCCTCACCGCCGAGACCGAACAGGACGGCTTCTGGAATGACCTCGTCCGCTCCCGTAAGGTGCAGACGCGCTTGAAACAGTTGCAAAATAAAATTTCCCGGCAGGAAAAGCTCCTCTCCGCGTGGGAGGACTTGACCGCGCTCTGTGACATGGGACAGGAGGCCGACGACGCCGAGCTTTTAGAGGAACTCAAGGCCGATTTCGCCGCGCTTGAAACGCAGGCCGAGGAAAGCCGTATGTCGACAC
>CAMHBH010000147.1 GCA_946183175.1 uncultured Oscillibacter sp. | reverse complement strand
AGGTCGCGCCCGCGCGCGAGTTTGAGGTTGTTGCAGACGCTGTACTGGTCGCTGCCGTAGTACATATCGGGCGGGGCCTCCCCGATGGGGTTGCCGCGCTCGTCCCACTCCCGGCGCATATTCGCCGTCGACTTCGTGCCGTAGGACACCGTGACGTTGTAGAGGCGGCCCTGCGGCGAGACGCCCTTCACGTCCTTGAGGGCGTTGCAAAAGGCCTGCAAGTCGGGGAAGTAGTCCTTCGAGATGTCGTTGCCCTCCTCGTCGTAAGACCAGTTGTAGATGTTGACGTTGAGAATGCCCGTGCCCATGGCGGCGTACTGCGCGGTCATGGCGCGGCGGTAGCCGTCCATGACGGAGACTATCGTCATGACGGCGGCGATACCGATGAAAATGCCGAGGATAGTCAGGGCCGAGCGGCCCTTCTTGCCCCAGATGGATTTCCACGCCATTTTGACCGCCTGCCATAAGTTCATTACGATTCCCCTTTTCTTAGCCCCAATCTATGACATCTTCAAAGACTTCTTCCATGCGAATCGGAAGGTCTGGAAACGGGGCGTAGCAAAATTCCAGATTCTTTTCCATTTTCTCCCGTTCGTCGGGGTCGCTGTCCTTCCATGCGTAGTCCGGATATTGATAGTACATATTTTGCAGTACGAATTTCCCGTCCCTCAGGAAATAGCGTTCGAGGGAGCGGTCTTCGGGGCTGATAATCCAGTATTCCGGGACGCCGCACAACTCGTAAACGTCCCTCTTACGCCCTCTGTCATAACGGGCGGTTCTGTAGGACAGAATTTCAATGACCAAATCCGGGGGGCCGTGTATGCCGTCCCTCTCGACTTGTTTCGGATCGGAGACCAGCGCGCCGTCCGGCATGTAGATTTCCCCGTCCATCAGGTACAGCCCCACTCCTGAAAAGTATTCGGTCTTCCGTTCGTGCAGATAGTTGAGGAAAAGACAGGTGAGATTCCCTTTGATAATGTTATGGTTTGTCGGGTCGGGGCGTTTGGGAATCACTCTCCCGTCAATGGTTTCGTCCCATTCGTAGAATGTCATGGCTTCCCTCCGTTGACAGGCGCGTACCAGTCGACATCCTGCGGGCGGTCTTCGACGATTCTGCCGTCGGTGAGGCGTACGACCCGGCGCGCCGTCGCCGCGATTCCGTTGTCGTGCGTAATCAGTATGACGGTACTCCCCTCGTTGTTGAGCTGTTGGAGGAAGGCTAAAACCTCTAACCCGGTATGGGAATCGAGCGCGCCGGTAGGCTCGTCGGCCATGATAATCGGGGGGTGCGTCGCGATGGCCCGCGCGATTGCCGCGCGCTGCTGCTGTCCGCCCGACATTTCCGCCGGGTGGTGCTTGATTCGCTCCGATAGGCCGACACGCTCCAGCGCTTCGAGGGCCATGTCGCGGCGGTCGATGGGGTCGATTCCCTGATAAATCAGGGGCAGTTCTACGTTTTCGAGTACCGTCAGCGACTGGATGAGGTTGTACTGCTGGAAAATGAAACCTATCTGCTTGTTGCGGATACGGCTTAACTGTTTGTCGGAGAGTTCGCGCACGTCGGTGCCGTCGAGGAGGTAGTCGCCGCGCGTGGGGATGTCCAGACAGCCAAGTACATTCATCATAGTCGACTTGCCGGAGCCCGACTGCCCCACGACCGCGACGAACTCCCCGCGCTCAATCGTCAGCGACACGCCGTCGAGGGCGCGCACTTCGCTTTCGAGGCCTTCGCCGTAGATTTTGTATACGTCAATCAGTTCTACCAAATGGGCCATATTGTCACCACGAATCATTAGAACATACTGAAACTGTAGTCTTCTTCCTGCATTTGCGTGAAAACTTCCTGTCCCTCGGTGAGGCCGGAGCGGATTTCGACGTTGAAGGTATCCTGGATGCCGATTTCGACGGGGACGGGCCAGAAGTCCTCGGGAATGTCCTCAAAGGCGACGACGTTGTCGAGGGCGTTGTCGGGGCGCTCCCCGCCGACGTAGACCACGCTGACGCTCTCGCCGTCCTCCGTCGAGACGTTGCGCACACACTGAATCGGTACCAGTAAGCAATTGTCGTTCTGGCTTGCCACGAGGCTGTAGCGCACGTCGCTGTTGACCTGGAAATTCTCGTCGGGGCTGTCGACGGCGATGACTATCGGGTAAGTCGTGACGCCGTTACTGCTCGTACTGGACAGGCTGACGCTTTCGATATAGCCCGACGCATAGGCCTGGTCCCACTGGTTCAGCTCCACGGCGAGGCCCTTCTTGATATAAGAGATATTCCGGGAATCGACGGTGGCGTTGACGATAATGCTGGACGTGTCGGAAATCGTCATGGCGGCGGTGTTCGCGGTGACTTCGGTGCCCTGCGTGAGATTCAGGCCGATAACTTTGCCGTCAATCGGCGCGACGGCGTTACACTTCGCGAGTTCCTCCTGCGCCTTCTCTACCTTCTTCTGCGCCTCCGCGACGCCCTCCTCGTTTTCCGTGACGGTCTTCTGGGCCTCCGTGACGCCCTTCCGCGCCGTCTCGACGCCGCGCAGAGCCGTTGTTACGCCGTCCTCGGCCTCGGTGACGCCCCGGCGCGCGCTCTCGACGGCCTTCTCGGCGTCCTCGACGCCCTTCCGCGCCGCGTCCACGGCCTTAATCCGGTCTTCCACGTCCTTTTCGCGGTCTTCCACGACCTTCTCGGCGTCGGAAATCAGATTGTCTACGGTGTCGCTGTCGAGCGTCACGACAACCTGCCCTTCCCGAACCGGGAGATAGTCGACGAGCGTACTGTCGATGACGCTCCCGCCGACGGCGGTTTTCAAGTCGGACGTGCGGTAGTACTGGAGGGTGCCGGAATCGTAGGGGGCGGCGAACTCGTCGCCGGTATTGACGGCGGCGGAGGCGGTCATATCGGCGGCGAGCGCGCCGTCGTTCGCCACGACGATTTCGGCGGAGAACAGGCGCGAGCCTTCGGCGGTCGGGCGGCTTATCATGTGGACGGTCTCAACCACGCCGTCAAGCTCCGACATGAGCGACGGAATCGAGACACGCGCCGCCTGTCCGGGCTTGATTTCGTCGGCGTAGGCGTAGCTGTAGTATTGGAGCAGGCGGAAACGGGTGTCGTCGACGAGTGTGGCGACTTTGGCCCCCTCGGAGAGACTGTCGCCGGGGGTCAGGCGGGCGACTTCCAGCAGTTTCCCGGTGTAGGGCACTTTCAACTGTAAATCGTTGAGCTTTTCGCGGACTTTCGCAAGGTCTCTCTCTGCGGTCGCGACGCGTTCCCGCGCGGTCTCCACGTCCCTTTGGGCGGCGGTGACGGCCTCCTCGGCGGTTCGTACGCCGTCCTGCGCGGTTACGACGCCCTCCTCGGCGGTCGTGACGCGTTCGCGCGCGGTCGTGACCCCCTCCTCGGCGTTGCGTACGCTGTCCTCGGCGTTGCGCACGCCCTCCTTGGCGCGGTCGACGGCCTCCCGCGCCGTCGTGACGCCCTTCTCGGCGTCGGCGACGGCCTGCCGCGCGTCCTCGGAGTCGATGACGTACAGCGGCTGTCCCGCCGTCACCATGTCGCCCTCCTCGACAAAGACCTCCTGCACGGAGCCACCGTAGGCGATTATCATCGTTTCACTGTTTTTGGCGCGCGTCATGCCGCTTCCCTCGACCGTCGCCGTGATGGCCCCGTACTGCACGAAGTCGGTCAGGGGTACGGCGGTATTCATCTCGCCGCGTCCGGCGAAGAAGCGGCGGTAGGCCCAGAAGCCGCCCCCGCCCAGCAGCAGCACTACGACGGCGATACGGAGCCATTTCCGGCGCTTTTTCCGCTCGGCGGCGGAAAGTTTCTTTCGCGGTTTCCGCTCGCCGCGCTTGGGCAGGCGGAGTTTGAAACGCTTCAGCTTTTCGGACGCGGACGGCGTCCGGGAAAATTCCGTTTGTTCCATCTTCTCATCCATTCGACGCACGCTCCTTTTCGGGATTCATCGGGCTGTACAGGCGGCCCGGTTGTCAGTCCGTAGGGTTCATATTACTGGTACATTCGGGCAAATGCAACAACAAAACGGTAACAGTTTCGCAACAATCGACCGTAATTTAGACGCCGGAGGGCGTCAAAAGGTTCCGCCCGGGCCGGACGGAAAGGTTTTTGAAATTCCATGTATGGACGGCGCGAAAACGGGCCATACTTCTCCATGGAATCCAACACGAGGAGGGTCTACATGGAACAGCCCAAGAATGACAAGGCGAGGAACGCGCAGAGCGTCGCGTTTTACACGGCGCTGGCGGTGTGCCTGATAGCGGTCGGGGTCGGGACGTGGCAGTTACTCCGCCCGGAGGACGATACCCCGGCGGTTTCGTCGGCGGTCTCGTTGCCGGGGGAGGCGTCGGCGCGCCCGGAGATTCCGGTCACGGGGGAGGCGTCGCTTCCGGTCGAAGTGCCCGACGCGGACGAGGAACCGCCGGCGGAGGACGTGTCGACGCTCAAGCCCGCCAAGTCCGAACAGCCCGCGCCCGGGGAGAGCACCGCTTCCGATACGCCCGGTTCTTCCGGCGGCGGGAAAAGTTCCGGCACGTCCGGCGGAGACAAAACTTCTTCCGGGGCGTCTGGAGACAGTAAGAGTTCTTCCGGGGCGTCGAGCGGGAACAAGGGTTCTTCCGGCGGGGGAAAAAGTTCTGACGCGTC
The DNA here is from genome assembly GCA_946183175.1 of uncultured Oscillibacter sp. Classification (GTDB taxonomy): domain Bacteria; phylum Bacillota; class Clostridia; order Oscillospirales; family Oscillospiraceae; genus Oscillibacter. The sequence goes on along the minus strand of CAMHBH010000147.1, from coordinate 36 downwards.
CGGCGGGAAGAAAACGGCGTCTGACGGGAACAAGAG
>CAMHBH010000146.1 GCA_946183175.1 uncultured Oscillibacter sp. | reverse complement strand
CTCCCCCCTCTCCACGCTATTATAACGGTTTCGCGCCGCGAAAACAAGCCCCGTAAAGCCGACTTTCGCACATGTGGCGCGCCGCAATCCGCGCTTGACAATTTTCACAGTATAGTATATCCTGTTAAGACAGGTTTTCGCTACGGGAGGGACGCGTATGGCTTGGATAGAGATAGCGGAGGAGTTTCTGTACGAACTCGTACAGGTCTGCACGATGTTAATGGAGCTGTTCGGAATCTGCGTGCTGGTCTCGACTGCCGGACAGTGCTTCTACAAGTGGCTCCGCCGCTCGGGGGGAATCCGGCTGACGCTGGCGCAGGGAATCGCGCTGGCGCTGGAATTCAAGATGGGCGGGGAGGTACTCCGTACCGTCGTCGTGCGGGAGTGGTCGGAACTGGGCATTCTGGGCGCAATCATCGTACTGCGCGGCGTGCTGACGTTCCTGATTCACTGGGAAATCAAGAACGAGGAGACCGCGCTGGAACGCGAAAAGGCCGGACAAAACAGCGAACTCTAAGAAACTGCACATGCGCCCGGTGTCCGCAAGCCGGGAATCTTTTGTGCAAGTCCTAACCACGACAGGAGGAATCACGATGGGCTATCAGGAAGAATACGCGCACAAGCTCACGACGCCCGAGGAGGCCGTCAAGGCCGTGCGGAGCGGCGACTGGGTCGACTACGGCTGGTGTGTCTGTACGCCGCGCAAACTCGACGAGGCGCTCGCCAGGCGCTGGCAGGAATTGACGGATGTCAAAATCCGGGGCGGGATTCTGTTACATCGTCCGGCGGTGTTCGACGTGCCCGACGCCCCGGAGCATTTCGTATTCAACTCGTGGCATATGTCCGGCGTCGAACGGAAGGCTATCGCCGAGGGCGTCGCCTTCTACAGCCCCATCCGCTATTCGGAACTCCCCGGCTACTACCGCGACGAAATCCGCTCGTTAGATGTCGCCATGTTCCAGGTGGCCCCCATGGATGCCCACGGCTATTTCAACTTCGGCCCCGGCGGGTCTCACCTGCAAGCCGTCTGTGAAGTCGCCAAGAAAATCATCGTGGAGGTCAACCAGAATGTGCCCGTGTGTCTGGGCGGCTTCGAGCACTGCGTGCACATCAGCGACGTGGACATGATTGTAGAGGGCGACAACCCGCCCATGGAGGAACTCGGCGGCGCTACGATTCCGTCTGAAATCGACCTGGCCGTCGCGAATCTGGTGGTACCCGAAATTCCGAACGGCGCTTGTCTGCAACTCGGCATTGGCTCCATGCCCAACACCATCGGCAAATTGATTGCCGAATCCGACTTGAAAGATTTGGGCGTCCATACGGAAATGTACGTCGACGGCTTCGTCGACATGGCCGCCGCCGGGAAGCTCACCGGAAAGTGTAAGCCGTTCGACAAGGGGCGTCAGGTGTACGCCTTCGCCGCCGGGACGAAAAAACTTTACGACTACCTCGACAATAACCCCGCCTGTATGGCCGCGCCCGTCGACTACGTCAACGCTATCGCGCGCGTACAGCAGATTGACAACTTTATTTCCATCAACGGCGCGGTCGACGTGGACCTGTACGGGCAGGTCTCGTCGGAATCCAGCGGAATCCGGCAGATTTCCGGCGCGGGCGGACAGCAGGATTTTGTCATGGGTGCGTACCTGTCGCGGGGCGGCAAGAGCTTTATCTGCATGTCCTCCGCGGTCAGGGACAAGAAAACGGGAGAACTCCGTTCGAGAATCCGCCCGACGTTGCTGGAAGGCTCCGTCGTCACGGCGACGCGGACGAATCTGCAATACCTCGTGACGGAGTACGGCAAGTTCAGCGTGAAAGGGAAATCGACCTGGGAGCGCGCGGAGGGAATCATTTCCCTTGCCCACCCCGATTTCCGCGAGGAACTCATCGCCGCCGCCGAGAAAATGCGTATCTGGCGGCGTTCCAACAAGCGCTGATTCCCCTGTGATAAGTCCCTCATAACGAACGAAACGCGGAAACGCTTTTCGTTATCATAAGAGGCGGAATCAAAATCCGCACTTTCCGGTTATGAAAAACGCGTGACGGACGGGATTTCCCGCCCGTCCGCTATTTTTTACAAAATTTTTACGAAATTGACACTTGTAAATTATTCCACGTCATGTTATAATGATAGTGTACGAATAGGAATATCCGGAAACGGAGACGGCGGAGCGAAAACCCGCCAAGGCAGTTCAGAGAGGAGGTCAACCGCTATGTTCAGCATCGGGGACTATGTCGTGCATCCCCTGCACGGCGCCGGGAAGATTGAAGACATTGTGGAGGAGAAGGTCGCGGGCGTCCGGAAGGAGTATTACGTGTTTAATATGCCGGCTGGCAGTCTGGTGCTGAAAATTCCCACGTCCAGCGCCGGGACTGTCGGAATCCGGAATGTTATCACGGAGAGTGAGGCCGACGAACTCATGGAGGCCATTCCGGGCCTGACGGTCGAGGCAAATTCCAACTGGAACAAGCGCTATCAGGAGAATTTGTCGCGCCTGAAGAGCGGGGACTTGTACGAGGTGGCGAAGGTGATTAAGTCGCTCGTACAGCGGGAAAGTCAGCGGGGCCTCTCAACCGGGGAGCGGAAAATGCTCTACAACGCCAAGCAGATTCTCTGCTCAGAAATCGTGCTGGCTAAGCGCGGCGAGTACGCCGACGTGGAAAACACGCTCATGGACGCCATGCGGCAGACCCAGTGACATAAACGCCCCTCCGCCGCTTTGCGACCGGGGGCAAACACAGTAAACCGAAAGCGGAGGGGTATTCGTGTTTCGACTGTTCAGAAAGAAGCGGCCCAAGTGTACGGCACTCGTCCCGGCGGCGGGGAGCGCCCAGCGGATGAACGGCGTGAATAAGCTGTTCCGGCCCCTGTGCGGCGTCCCGGTACTCGTCCGCACGCTGACCTCTCTCCAATTGGCCCGCCGCGTCGACGAAATCATCGTCGCCGCGCGCGAGCAGGATGTCGAGGAAGTTTCGCGCCTGTGCAAAGAGTACGCCGTCACGAAATGCAAAAAGGTCATCGTCGGCGGCGCGACGCGCGAGGCGTCGGTCATGCGGGCCGCCGTCGAGGCCTCCCGCGATACGGTTCTGCTGGCCGTACACGACGGCGCGCGCCCCCTCGTCACCCCCGATTTGATTGACCGTACCATCGAGGCGGCGGCGCGCTACGGCGCGGTCGCGCCCGCCTTGCCCCTCAAGGATACCGTCAAGCGTATCAAGGAGGGCGGGGAGGTGGATCGTACCCTCAAACGCGAGGCACTCCGCGCCGTACAGACGCCGCAGGTCTTCGACGCCGACTTGCTCAAAGCGTCGCTTCACGCGGCGTTCGAGGCCGGGGCCGAATTGACCGACGACTGCTCCGCCGTCGAACGGCTCGGGAAAGTCGTGTTCCTGATTGACGGCGAGGAGGAGAATCTGAAAATCACGACGCCCGTCGACATGATTTTCGCGGAAGCGGTTCTCCGGAAAAGGATGGGAAACGCATGACCGGGTTTAGAATCGGGCACGGCTACGACGTACACCGCGTGACGGAGGGCCGCGCGCTCGTACTCGGCGGCGTGTCGATACCGTGGGAGCGCGGGCTTCTGGGCCACTCCGACGCCGACGTACTCACGCATGCCGTCATGGACGCGCTCTGCGGCGCGGCCCACCTGGGCGACATCGGGCGGCTGTTCCCCGACACTGACCCCCGTTACGCCGGAATCAGCAGTCTGGTACTGTTGCGCGACGTGCGCGACAGGCTACGCGAACGCGGCTTCGCGGTCGTCAACGTCGACGCGACGGTTATCGCGCAAGCGCCGAAACTGTCCCCTTACCGGGAGGACATGGAAAGGACAATCGCCGCCGCGCTGGAAATCCCGCCGGAACTCGTAAACGTCAAGGCCACGACGGAAGAACGCCTCGGTTTCACCGGGGACGGCTCCGGAATCGCGGCGCACGCCGTCGCGCTGTTGGAATCAGCCGAACATTGAACGAAATCCCCTCCCGGACTTGCGCCCCGGGAGGGGATTTTTACATATCGGACTTGTACGAGGGGCTTTTTACACAAGAAACCGTCAGAACGCGAAAAAACGCGTTCTTTTTTTGTGCGATTCGCCGATTGACTATCATAGAACAAATGTGCTATTATCTACAAGAATCGAACGTTCGTTCTATAAACTAACGAGGAGGTGTGGCATATGTCCGGGGAGCGTCCGGATTTACGCCCGGAACTGATGGAGCGCCTGCGCGACCCCGACACGCGTCAGCGGATAGCCGACGCCCTCATCACGGAGGCCACCGGAGGCCCCCCGGACCCCAAAACGGGTATCCCCAAAGGCGGCGCGACCGTCATACGCGCCTTTGAGCTTATCCGGGAAATCGCGCTGGAACCGACCCCCGACCCGTCCGCCAAGGAGTGGGACTTGTCACGCTATACGGATATCGAACTGACCGCAATGTTGGCAAGTCTGGAAGCGTCCGCGGCGGACGGCTGGGAATTATGACGGGCGGCGGCGTTATCCGCGCCGAGCTGGTACGGCGCGAGCTTGCGCGGCGCAATTACGCGGCGTGGTTACGCCTGACGGGCGGCCCGTTGTGGATTCCCACGCGGTTTTCGGACTTTCTGGCGCGGGAGGCGCAAGCGTTCCTGGAGGCCGACACCGGCAACGCCTACGACATCCTTGTACTGGAGACGCCGCCGCAACACG
>CAMHBH010000145.1 GCA_946183175.1 uncultured Oscillibacter sp. | reverse complement strand
CCTACGACGCCGCGCGGGGCGTCCGGGGCGGTATCGCCGGGGAACAGTACAGCTCCATCGCCAACACCGCCGCGCAGAACCGCGCCACCCTCAACAACGCCCGTACCAAGTTAGGCACCGACCTCCGGCGCGAAATGGCCGAACTCCGCGCCAACGGCGAGTGGGAGAAGGCGCGAAGTCTCTTACAGGCCACGCAGGCCTATCTGTCACAGCTCGTCCAACTGGAACAGTGGGCGCAGGAGTACAACGTCGGCGTCGACCAGTTCAACGCGCAGTTGGAGCAAAACTATCTGGGCTACCTGTTGCAACTCCGGCAGATGGAGATTTCAACCGACCAGTGGGAGCGCGAATTTGCCGCCAACCGCGCCGACACCGCGTGGAATCAGCGGTTCCAGCAGGGGCAGGCCGAAACGGCCCGTCAACAGTGGGAACGCTCATTCGCCGCCGACCGCGAAGACACGGCATGGAATCAGCGCTTCCAGCAGGGGCAGGCCGATATCGCCCGTCAGCAGTGGGAACGTTCGTTCGCCGCTGACCGCGCCGACACCGCGTGGAATCAGCAGTTCCAGCAGGGGCAGGCCGACGTTGCCCGTCAGCAGTGGGAACGTTCGTTTGAGGCCGACCGCGCCGACACGGCATGGAATCAGCAGTTCCAGCAACAGCAGGCCGACACCGCCCGCCAACAGTGGCAACTCGGTTTCGAGGCCGACCGTACCGACACGAGGTGGAATCAGCTTTTCCAGCAGGGGCAGGCGGCCTTCCAGCGGCGGCAGTACACCGACACCCGCGCCGACACCGCCCGTCAAACCGCGCTTTCCTACGCGGAATCCATGATGAATGTCGGCATGATGCCCGACGACAACACACTACAGGCGGCGGGAATCTCCAAAGAGTACGCACAGCTCTATATCTCCGCCGTCGAGGCCGCGCGGAGTATCGCCGGGGGACAGTCCGGGAATCTGGCCGCGCTGGCGGAGGCGTATGTCGCGAGTGGTTCGGAGACGCCCAAAACGTGGCTTGCGGAAAATTACAAGTCGTTCGGGTTCGGCACCAAGCCCGATTTCGACGAGTTCGAGGACGCCGTCGACGTTGCGCGGGAGAGTACGGAAGCGGAATCAACCGGGGATTCCGGGGAAGCGCAACATTTCAACCCCCTGCATGAACAGTGGATAAGGGGCATGATAGAAACCGAATCGCTGACCGCCGAACAGAAGGCCGCCGCCGTAAACGCCCGGATTAACTTTCTATGGCCTAAATTGAGCCGGAATCAGAAAAACGAACTCCGTCGGATTCTGTCCGAATATGGCCTGAGCTACCTCTCCGACGAGGAGCTTCTGGAACTTCAATTACAACAAAGCACGGGAAGCGGGGGGTGAGAATATGGGCGTTTTGATTTCAACCAATCGGCGCATTCTCGGGCGCGGGAAGTACGGGACGCTGGTTTACCGGACGGACAAGGAGCCGGAAAAGAAAATCCCCGGTCTGAATCAGCCGGTTATTTCCTATCAGGACACGGACGGACAAAAGAAATGGGTCAGCGTGGAACAGGGCGATAACGGGACGCTTCGCTACCAGGGGAAGACATACGCCGACGCCAACGAGTTAGTTTCCACGCTGGCGACGCCGATTCCGGAGCCCGTGACCGTGCCGAAAGTCTCGCCGCCGGACGCCGTGACGCAGGCCGCGCCAAAAGTCACGCCCGCAGACAAACTGTCTTATAGCGCGCCCGGGAAACTGGGACGCGCCGCCGGGAACTATCTGGGCAAAATGGCCTACGGCGTGGGGGCCGCGTTCACGAACGCCGGCGGACAAATCGCCGGGTTGATGGACAAACAGCGGGAGCAATCGCTTCGCGCGGCGTCTGACGTTCTGAAAGAGCGCATGAGCGATTACGTGGACGCGGACGAAACCCAAAAAGAAAAAGCGTTAAAGCGCTACCGGTCCGCCAACAAGCTCTTTGACAGCGTCAGGAGCCAGCCCGAAACCGCAAAAAAAGCGCAGGAATCGCTTTACAGTCTTTCCGACCGCCTCGCGGAGAAATCCGGAGAGTTCCAAAAGGCGGCGGAGGCGGATACCGCGCCCGTATTGCGGCCCGCGCTGGATGTCGTGACCGACCTCGTCCCGTTCTTCGCTATGAACGCGGTGCCTGTTGTCGGACAGGCCGCCGGGGCAAAGGGAGCGGTCGCGAAAGCGCTTCCTGTTGTCGGGAAGGCTCTTTCCGGGGTGTATCTCGTGGGGGAATCGACCGGGGAGGCCCGCCGCGCCGGATTGAGCGAGGCGTCACAGGCCGCGCTGGGGTTCGCCGCCGTGCTGTCGATGGGTGCCGCCGGACAGGTCGGAAAGGCGCTGGGCAGTGAAAAAGTCGTGGGGTGGTTTCTCAAAAACGGCAAGGGCCCGGAACTGGCGCGCGTACTCGAACAGGCCGCCGCGAGCGGGTTCGCGACGGGCGTCACGCGGCAGGCCACTACCGGGGCCGTGAAGGCCGCGACGGGCGTTTACGCCGAACAGGTCGAAGCCGCGCGGGCGAATCTGGCGCAACTGTCCAACGTGGATGCGGCGTCGCTGACACCGCAGGAGCGCGCCGTACACGAAAGCGCCGTCGCCGCCAATCAGGCCGTGGTTGACAGTCACGGAGTCGACTTCACCGCCGCACTGGCGGGTATCGGCGTCGAAATCCTGTTCAGTATCGGCGGGGCTGTGTTTTCCTACGGAAGCTACCGCGCCAAACGCGGGCCGAATTTCACCGCGTCCGGCGAAAAGCCCCTCACGCCGGAAAAGAGCGAGTATTTTAAGGGCGTCACCACGCCGGAGGAGGCACATAGACGCCTCAAGGAACTGGCCCGAACGTACCATCCGGACATCAGCGCGGAAGCCAACGCTACGGAAATCATGCAACGCATTAACAACGAGTACGAGCGTTTAGGCCCGTGGATGAAGGCACGGACGGGACAGCGCGCGAAGACCGTCACGGACACCTGGGCGAAAGCGAAGTCCGGACAGGGCGTGACGCCGCAGGAGGCCGACACCGCGCGGCGTGAAATCGCCGGTTTACTGGCCTCCGTGCGGGAGGCCGGGGACGTGGAGAGCGTCGCGGCACTCGAACAGATACTCGCACCGATGGCGGCGGAAATCAGCGCCGCGCCGACGGCAGTCGCACAGAGTGTCCCCGCGACGATACCGCAGGGCGTCACCGCAATCCCGCCCCGCGCGCCGTTCGTCACGTTTGACGCGTGGCGGAAGCTACATCCGGAGATTGCCGCGTCCGGCGACGAACTCTCCGCACTCTTGGGCGACGCCCCGGACGCCGCGCCACGTCCGGAGACGCTACCCGCCGCGCCCGTCGTGGCCACGTCGGAGACAAAGCCCGTCGGGCCCATCGCGGCCACGCCGGAGATAGTACCTGCCGCGCCCGTCGTGGCCACGCCGGAGACAAAGCCCGTCGGGCCTCTCCCGGAGACGGTGCCGGAACCGGGAGCTGTTCCGGAAGCGGTTGACAAAAATCCGCTTTCCGGTAAAAATAAGTTCTCCCCGGAGCCAGTCAACCGCGCGGAAACGCCGCGACCGCAAGTCGCCAATGCCGAATTGCGGGAGCTGTCCGAACGGCTAGACCAGTCAAATCGCGTCTATATGAACGGTTTGAAATTTGAGTACGGGCGGATTAGCGATACCGCCGCTTACGCCTCCATCCGTCGCGTCGACCCCGAAGAGGAAAATCTCCTCTATCCGGTACAGAACGCCGCGAACGACCTCTACTATGAATACTACCCGAGCGATTCCGAAGCGCGGGAAGCGCTGATTCAAATCGCCGCGACGCTCCCGGCGTTCCACCCTGTTGACAACCCGTCCGCCCCGGGGTATCCTGGCGGAAGGAGCACGGCACCGTCCGCGCCCGAAAATCCGGAAGGAGGAGCTGACTATGGACGACGACCAGTGGCTGGAGGAACAGAGAGCGGAGCAGTGGCGCAGGGAGCGCGCCCGGGCCCTGAAATTCCTGACGGAGGAGGAGTACAGCAGTCTCCGTCCCCAAGAGGAATGGCTGATGAACTGGATGGCGCGGTGGCGTCCGCTGGAGTGCGAGCGCCTCAAGGCCAACGGGACGCTGCTTCCGTGGCTGGAGGAGCAGGAGGACTGGATTATCAGAATGGAGGAGAACGGCTACCGGACGAACAATCTCGGCGGGGCGCGGGAGCTGATAGCGGACCGTTACCTGAAGAATCCGGAACCGGACGCGGACCGGTACTGGGGTCTGGAGGAAGAGGACGGGGAGGACTGACCGAAAAGCCGCCGCTTCCCGACGACATCCAACGGACAATCCAGGAGCTAACGGACATGGGATTCCCGCCGGACGCGATTCTTGACGTGAACGCCGCGTATACGAAATCCGGAACGCCGTCCGCGCCTAAAAAACCGGAAACGCGTCCGGCGAAATCCGGCAAGGCGAAAGTGCCGGAAAAAGCGGAAAGCGTCCCGGACAGCCTCCCGGAGAGTACGCCTCCGGCAGAAACTCCGAAGGCGACAAAACTGGAATCCAAAAGCGTTAAAAAAGCCGCAACTCCACAAAAAACTGCAATTCTGGAGACGGAAACCCAAGCCCCGGAACAGCGCGTTTTCGACAAAATCCAACGCAAAACCGAACGCGCCGCCCATCCCAAAGGCATTGATTTCACTTTCCCTGAAGGCGGGTTGCAACTCCCGAAGGGCGAGAAGTCCCGCGCCAAGGCGAATATCG
>CAMHBH010000144.1 GCA_946183175.1 uncultured Oscillibacter sp. | reverse complement strand
CCGGCCTTCTCCAGAATCGCGGCGAACGCTTCCTCCTCCCCGGCGATATGGTCGATGAGGCCGTTGTCGAGGGCCTGCTTGGCGGTGTAGATTCGCCCGTCGGCGAGTTCGAGGACGCGCGCCCGGTCGAGTTTGCGCCCCGCCGTCACGATGTCGACGAATTGCGCGTAGGATTCGTCAACCATCGACTGGAAGATACCGCGCTGTTCGTCGGTCATGGTCTCCCACGCCGAACCCATCGCCTTGTTGCGCCCGGAGGTGATGTCGACCGCCGACACGCCGATTTTCTCCGACAGCCCCTCGTAGTTCATCAGGGAGATGATGACGCCGATAGAGCCTGTCCACGCGTTGCGGTTGGCGTAGATTTCGTCGGAGGCCATCGAGATATAGTAGCCGCCGGAGCAGGCCTGCGAGGCGAAAAAGGCGTAAACGGGGCGGGAAGTCGCTTCTTTGTACTCCATGAGTTTCAGGTAAAGTTCGTCGCTCTCGTAGACGGTGCCGCCGGGGCTGTCGACGTAAAGCAGAATGCCTTTATTGTCGGGGTCGTCGATGAGGGTGTCGACGAGTTCCATGTAGAGCGTATGGTCGTAGTAGCCGTCGGGGAGGGAGAACGGGTCGCCGGACGAGGGCTGAATCGTCCCGGAGATGTCGAGGCGGGCCAGATACGGCCTTGACGGCAAGTCGCTAAAGTCGATATCTGAACCGGAGTTCAGGAGCGAGGAAAGCGCGCCGACCGATTCCACGCCCGTTACGATGTTGTTGTTGACCGTGGAGGCGGAGCGGACGCCGAGATAGCCCGTGGCGGCGAATAGAACGACCGCCGCCGCCACTGCGGCGAGTTGTTTGAAGTTCATATAAAAATCCTCCATAGCGGGATATGGCCTCCCCCGGGGTTACGGGGGAGGCTTTCCGGGAAAGTGTCCCGGTTGCGCCTTTGCGCCTGTCGCGGATACCGCAGTCAGGAACGGGAAGGCTTTCCCGGGTAATCAGGGGGTGACGGGCGGGAGTTCTTCGGGCGGGTCGAGTTCCGACGAGGCCAGCGCCATCGAAATCAACTGGTCGCCGTCCTCCCGGAAGCGCATGACGATGACGCCCTGCGTGGCGCGCCCGGCGGTCTTGATACGCTGTACGGCTGTCCGGAGCAAGTTCCCGTTGCGCGACATCAGCAGAACGTCCTCGGAGCCGTCCACGACACGCACGCCGACAATTTTCCCGGTCTTCTCCGTGACGGCGTAGTTGCGCACGCCGGAGCCGCCGCGCGCCGTCAAACGGTAGTCCTCTACGGCGGAACGCTTCCCGAAACCGTTCTCCGTGACGGAAAGCACCGTCCGTCCGGCGGGGGCGCAGTCGGCGCCGACGACGTAATCGCCCGCGCGGAGCTTGATTCCCCGCACGCCCGACGCCGTGCGGCCCATGGGCCGGACTTCCGTTTCCGGGAAGAGTACGGCCTGACCGTCGCGGGAGGCAATCAAAATATTCTGCTCGCCGTCGGTCTCGCGCACGGCGATGAGGCGGTCGCCCTCGTCGAGCGTCAGCGCCCGGATACCGTGATTCCGCACGTTGCGGAGCGCCTCCACGGGCAGACGCTTTACGGTACCGTTGCGCGTGACCATCGTCAGGAAACGGCAGTGGTCGTCGTCGACGCTCTTCGTATGGATAATCGTCTGCACGCGCTCCCCGGCCTCCACGGGCAGAATATTCACCACGGCGGCACCCTTGGCGGCCTTGCCGGATTCCGGAATCTGGTAGCCCTTCTTGCGGTAGACCTTCCCGGTATCGGTGAAGAAGAAAATAAAGTCGTGCGTGGACGCCGTGAACACGTCGGTTACTACGTCCTCCTCGCGGGTCGTGATTCCGCGCCGCCCCATCCCGCCGCGCGACTGCCCGGCGTACTCGCTGACGGGCGTCCGCTTGATGTAGCCCGCCTCCGTGAGCGTAAAGACGCACTCCTCTTCTTCGATTAAGTCCTCAATGTCGAGGTCGTCTTCCACGTCCTGTATTTCCGTCTGGCGGTCATCGCCGAACCGCCCCGAAATCGCGATAAGCTCCTCTTTGAGAATCTGCCGCACGAGGGCCGGGTCGGCTAATACCCGCTGGAAATACGCTATCTGCTCTTCGAGTTCCGCGTACTCCGTTTCGAGTTTCTCGCGGTTGAGGCCTTGCAGTGCAATCAGGCGCATATCGCAAATGGCCTGCGCCTGTATCTCGTCGAGGCCGAAACGCTCCATCAGATTTTCGCGGGCGTTGTCGTAACTGCCCCGGATAATCCGTATGACTTCGTCAATGTTGCTTTGCGCGACGAGTAGGCCTTCCAGAAGGTGGGCCCGCTCCTGTGCTTTCGCTAAATCGTGCCGGGTGCGGCGCGTGATGACTTCCTCCTGAAACGTCAGGTATTCGTCGATGATGTGCCGCAAGGATAGAATCTTGGGCTGTTTCTGGTTGTCGACGAGGGCCAGCAGAATCACGGCGAAACTCGACTGTAGCGCCGTCTGCGCGAAAAGGCGGTTGAGCACGACCTGCGGGTTGGCGTCCTTTTTGAGTTCGATAACAATTCTCATGCCGTTGCGGTCGGTCTCGTCGCGCAAGTCCGAAATGCCTTCCAGGCGCTTGTCCTTGACCTGTTCGGCGATATTGCGTATGAGCTGGCGCTTGTTGACCTGGTACGGCAACTCCGTAATGACAATCCTTGTCCGGTCGCGCCCGAACTCCTCGAACTCGTGCCGCGCGCGGATGAGGATTCTGCCGCGCCCGGTGGCGTAGGCGGCCCGGATTCCGCTCCGGCCCATGATGATTCCGCGCGTGGGGAAGTCGGGGCCCTTGATGTGCTGCATGAGGTCTGACAGCGTCGCGTCGGGGTTGTCGAGGACGCAGATACAAGCCCCGATAACCTCCCGTAAATTATGCGGCGGGATATTCGTTGCCATGCCCACGGCGATACCCGACGAGCCGTTTACGAGCAGATTCGGGAAGCGCGCCGGGAGTACGCGCGGTTCTTTCCGGTTCTCGTCGAAATTGGGGTCCCAATCGACGGTGTCGCGGTCGATGTCGCGGAGCATTTCGTTGGAGATTTTGGAAAGCCGGGCCTCGGTGTAGCGGTAGGCGGCGGGCGGGTCGCCGTCGACGGAGCCGAAATTCCCGTGGCCGTCCACGAGCATATACCTCATGGAGAAATCCTGCGCGAGCCTTACCATAGCGTCGTACACGGACGCGTCCCCGTGCGGGTGGTACTTGCCGAGCACCTCGCCGACCGTCGTCGCCGACTTGCGGAAAGGCTTGTCGGAAGTCAGCCCGTCCTCGTACATCGCGTAGAGTATGCGGCGGTGGACGGGCTTGAGCCCGTCGCGGACATCGGGCAGGGCGCGGCCTACAATGACGCTCATGGCATACTCAATGTAGGATTTTTCCATTTCGTCCACCAGCCGGGACTCCGTAATCACCTGGTCGGGGAACGCAATGTCCTGTGGTTGATAGTCTCTGTTATGCGCCATTGTGCAAGTCTCCTTGTGTGGTCAGGACAGTTTTTCAGAAAGCAAGTCCAGAATCTTCCTGTCCCGGATATCGAGGAACGCGTGCCCGGCGCAGACGAACAGGAGCATAGCCCCCATGGCATAGGAAAGCCAGCTCTTGCGGGCGGCGGCGGAACGGAGCGTGAGAAGTCCCAGCACGCCCTCTGCCGCGCTGTACACCGCCAGCGGGCGCACGCGCCTGGAAAACTCGATTTGCGCGCGCTGTTTCTCGGCGTTGACCGCAAAGCGTACCAGACGCTCCGCGAGTTCCTTCGGGGCTTTCAGGACGTTCATTCCGCGTCCTCCTGTACGGGCGCGGGTTCTTCGGCGGCGGCGGGGGCCTCCGGGACGGATTCCTCAGCCTTGGGGGCGGGAGTTTCTTCGGCCTTCGGGGCTTCGGGGGCGACTTCTTCGGCCTTGGGGGTCTCGGATTCTTCTTCGTCTTCTTCCTCGTCCTCGGCCTCGTCGATGGCGCGGTCAATCAGCGCCAGGTAGACCGCCGCCGCGCCCGCCAGCAGGCACAGCAGGCCGAAGCAGAACGAAAGCGGGTTGCGCTTGCGGGAACCGTGGGCCACGCCGGCACTCCCCAGCAGGAAACCGACTACGCCGCAAAGGATACTGTTCATAGAAATGGTCATGGTTAGGAACCTCCCATAAAGAATTATGCGAACCGCGCCGGGGCGCGGAGCGTACCTTGTTCAGATGTCGATGTTGACGGCGTACATGGCGTTGCGCTCAATCCACTCCTTGCGGGGCTCGACCTGTTCGCCCATCAGAATCGTAAACACCTCGTCGGCGCGGACGGCGTCGTCCAGCGTGATACGCCGTAGGGAACGCCGCGCCGGGTCCATCGTGGTTTCCCAGAGCTCGTGCGGATCCATCTCGCCCAGGCCCTTGAACCGGTTGATTTCGACTTTCGTATTGGGATTCCCGCCGCGGAGTTCGGCGCTGACGCGGTCGCGCTCGGCGTCGGAGTAGGCCACCCGGACAGTCTTCCCGCGCGTGAGCTTGTAGAGCGGGGGCACGGCGGAATAGACGTAGCCGCGCTCGATAAGGGGCCGCATGTAGCGGAAGAAGAACGTCAGGAGCAAAGTCCGGATATGCGCGCCGTCCACGTCGGCGTCAGCCATGATAATAATTTTGTGGTAGCGGAGCTTGTCGATGTTGAACTCGTTGCCGATACCCGCGCCCAGCGCCACTATCATCGGATAGAGCTTGTCGTTGCCGTAAATCTTATCGGCGCGGGCCTTCTCGACGTTGAGCAT
>CAMHBH010000143.1 GCA_946183175.1 uncultured Oscillibacter sp. | reverse complement strand
TATATCGCACCCCATACCCGTTGTCAAGATTCAGAAGTTTATAACAAGTAAATTTCCCTAACGGTTCGCCTCCCTTCTAAAATTTAATAATTTTTAGCAACTTTGTACAAGTTTCTTTTAACTGTTAGAAGCCTTCCAACGGAAAAATCACGTTGACAAGAACGGCGCAAAAAGGAAATCAGGGCCTCTTTCGTGGAACTCCTGCTCCGCCGGATTGAGGGAAAGCCCATTCCCAACAAGCGGATTATACTGCCGGTCAGCATTGTTCATAAATTTTATAGCAATCCAAGAAATTATTGCGAATGTAACTTGATTATTCTGAAATAAAGTATCATAATATTTTTTGGAGAAACGAGGTGAAAACTTGGTTGAAAGAAGCGTCTCGCTTCTTGTTTTTGTCATAATAATTGTTTTCCAAAGTGGTTCAGATTCCTAATTATTATGTGGGTTGAAATAGACGCGTCTGTTTGGGCCTGCCCGAAGCCCTCCCCATTTACGGGAAGGTGCCCCGAAAAGGCGGGAGGGGCGTTTGCGTATGCCCGCCTCCGGGGGCCCTTTGCGTTGCGCGGCGATTCGGGCCCACGCTTTCGCGGAGTGTAAGAACCTGACAAGCGTCACGATTCCCGACAGCGTGCGGAGTATCGGCTACCGCGCCTTCCGCGACTGCGCCAGCCTGTCCCGCGCCTGCGTCCCCGCCGCCGCCCAAATCGACGCCGACGCCTTCGACTTCCATACCGCCGTCATACGCCGCTAGCGCAACGCGAAAATTTACGCCGTCGCGCCCGGAATCCGCCGCACGGGAATTTTACGCCGTCGCCCCCGGAATCACGAGTTTCATGTGACAGCACAGGTCGTCGAGGTCTCTGTCGGTGGCGGCGGGAATCCGGAGGCGTCCGCCGCATTCGGCACAAATCAGGTCTACCGACGCCCGACGGATTTGCATTTTCCACTCCCGGCCCCCGCAACGGCATGTTATCCCGTCCGGACGCGCCGCGATGTCCTTCAACTCCGACAGTACCTCGTACATGATGACGTTGTCCAGAAACGCGGTCTCCCCGCCGTCCTGCCGCTCCTTCTCCGCGAGAATCGAAAGCTCTTTCGTCTTCTGTTCGACCGTCCCGGGAGGCCCGATAAAACAACTGAACTGCCCCGTTTTCGCGCAAGTCAGCGCAACGGCACCGTGTAACATCTGCTCCGGCGTACACACCGCCGTGTGGCTCCCGCCGCACAGCCCGCACGGCACCGAGATTTGATACCTCTGCCCGTCGTAGTACGTGCGGAGTACGGCCCCGCCGCACTCACAGGCAATCGCGGCGTCCGACGCGGCGAGCGTGAAGGCGTCGCGGCTTGCGATAACCGCCTTGCCGCATTCGGGGCACAGGTACCCGAACGCGCGCGCTTCTTCGTTCATAATATCACCTTCCGCACGGGAGGATACCACAAAACCGCGCGTTTGTACAGGGGGCTTTCTATGACTACCGGGAGATTCGCGCCGTCTCCAAGCGGACGTATGCACATCGGGAATTTGTTCACCAGTCTGCTTGCGTGGCTGAGCGCGAGGAAACAAGGCGGGCGCGTCGTACTGCGTATCGAGGACTTGGACACGCGCCGCTGTACCGACGAGTACGCCCGACAGCTACAGGACGATTTACAGTGGCTGGGCCTGACGTGGGACGAGGGGCCGCTTACCGGAGGCTCCCACGCACCTTACGAACAGAGTAAGCGTACCGCGCTTTACGCGGAGGCTATGGAACGCCTGCGCGCGCGGGGGCTGGTGTACCCGTGCTTCTGTACGCGCGCCGAACTCCACGCCGCGAGCGCGCCGCACCGCTCCGACGGACAGACCGTCTACGCGGGCACCTGTCGGAACCTGACGGCGGCGGAAGTCGAGGCGCGCGCGCGGGTACGTCCCCCGGCGTACCGGTTGCGCGTCCCCGACGAGGAAATCGCCGTACACGACGGGCATATGGGCCTGTACGCGGAACATCTGCAACGCGACTGCGGCGACTTCCTGCTGTGCCGTTCCGATGGGCTGTACGCGTACCAGTTGGCGGTCGTCGTCGACGACGCCGCTATGGGTATAACAGAAGTCGTGCGCGGGTCTGACCTGCTGTCGTCCACGCCCCGGCAACTACTGCTTTACCGCCTGTTAGGCCTCACGCCGCCGACGTTCTGCCACGTCCCGTTACTGCTCTCCGGCGACGGGCGGCGCCTGAGCAAGCGCGACCGTGACTTGAATTTGTCCGCGTTGCGGGGGCGCTGTACGGCGGAAACCGTTGTCGGCAAATTGGCCTTTCTGGCGGGCTTCCACCCCACGGCGGAACCTGTACGCGCCGCCGACTTGCTCCCCGTGTTCGACTGGGCCGCCGTGCCCGTGCAAGACATTATAGTACCGGAGAACCTGTTCCGGATATGACAGGGAGGAATGAACTTTGAATATTATCATCGTGGGCGCGGGCAAAATCGGCCTCACCCTCACGCGACAGCTCATCAGCGAACACCGGATTACCATTATTGACCAGAACGCGCAACTCATCGACAACATCGTAAACATTTACGACGTAATGGCCGTGTGCGGCAACGGCGCGAGCTACGAAGTACAGACCGAGGCCGAGGCCGCCAAGGCCGATTTGCTTATCGCCACGGCCACGAGCGACGAAATCAACATCCTTGCCTGTCTGGTGGCGAAAAAGCTGGGCGTCCGGCATACTATCGCGCGTATCCGGAACCCGGAGTACGAAAAACAGCTCCGCTTCATGCGCGGGGAATTGGGCCTGTCAATGGCAATCAACCCCGAGAAAGTCGCGGCGCGCGAAATCGCCCGGATTCTGCGCTTCCCCGCCGCCATGAAAATCGAATCGTTCTCGAAAGGGCGTCTGGAACTCGTGGAGTACCGCCTGCCGGAACACTCCGCCCTCGACGGAATCAGCCTGCTGGAACTCTACCGCAGTACGCGTATTCGCGTGTTAGTCTGCGCCGTGGCCCGCAAAGACCAGACCATCATTCCGTCCGGCGACTTCGTCCTGAAAACCGGCGACAAAATCTACCTGACTTCCCAGCCCGACCAACTGGCCAAATTCTTCCAGCACTTGGGCGTATTCCGCAAGAAGGCCTCCTCCGTGATGATTGTCGGCGCGAGTAAGATGTGCTACTATCTGGCGGAAGAGCTTCTCCGCATGGGCATGAGCGTCAAGATAATCGACCAGAGCGAGGCGCGCTGTATGCAAATCAGCGAACTTCTCCCGAAAGCGCTCGTCATTGTCGGCGACGGCACCGACAACGAACTCCTGCGCGAAGAGGGCCTGTTAGAGACCGACGCCTTTGTAGCGATAACGGGCGTGGACGAGGCGAATATCTTAATGTCCATGAGCGCGGCGCGGCAAAGCCGGGGGGCCTGTAAGGTTATCGCGAAAATCAACCGCCGTTCGCTGGTCGAATTGGTGTCCGAGGAGCACAATATCGACAGTATCATATCGGCGCGGGGCGTGACGGCGGAACTGATTGTACAGTATATTCGGGCGATGGAGAGCGCGTCGGGCATGACTATCAAGACGCTACACCACCTTGTGGACGGCGCGGTTGAAGCACTGGAATTCAGTATCCCGCCGGAAGCGCCGCTCGTGGGCGTGCCGCTGAAAGACCTCAAGATGAAAAGCGGCGTACTGCTGGCGGGAATCGTCCGGGCGAACGGACAGATTGTCATTCCGTCGGGCGGCGACGCGATTCAGCCCGGCGACGACGTAATCGCCGTCACGAGCGGCTTGCACCTACAGGAAATCCAGGACCTTTTGAAGTAAGCGAGGCGGAGTATGAATTACCGCATGATAGCCTGTGTCACGTCGCGAATCCTGCTGGCGGAGGCGTCGCTGATGTCGCTGTCGCTGTTGGCCGCGCTGGTCTACGGCGAAAGCCCGTGGCCGTTCGTCCTGACCATGTTGCTCTTGTCGCTTGCCGGACTGCCGCTGGGCCTCCGCGCCCCCAAGGATACCGCCCTCTACGCCCGCGACGGCTTCGCGGTCGTCGCCTCCGCGTGGGTACTCCTTTCGGCGTTCGGCGCGCTGCCGTTCGTCTTCTCCGGCGACATTCCGAACTTTGTCGACGCGTTCTTTGAAACCGTCTCCGGCTTCACGACCACCGGGGCCACGATTCTGACGGAAGTCGAACCACTTCACAGGGGCGTGTTATTCTGGCGGAGCTTCACGCACTGGGTCGGCGGTATGGGCGTGCTCGTCTTCGTCATGGCCGTACTGCCCATGTCCGACGGGCACGGCATGCACCTTATGCGCGCGGAAGTCCCGGGGCCGTCCGTGGGCAAACTCGTCAGCCGCATGAGCGAGAGCGCCAAAATCCTCTACGAAATCTACACCGCCCTGACCGTGCTCGAAATCGTAATCCTGCTCCTCGGCGGCATGCCCTTCTTTGATTCCTGCGTCCACGCCTTCGGGAGTGCCGGGACGGGCGGTTTCAGTAACCGCAATATGAGCGTAGGGGCCTACAACAACCCGTTCTTCGATGTCGTTATCGGGACTTTTATGCTCCTGTTCAGTATCAACTTTAACCTGTACTACTACCTCCTCATGCGCCGTTTCGCGGAAGTGTGGAAGTCGGAAACCCTCTGGACGTTTCTCGGCATTGTGGCGCTGTCGGTACTGGCCATCGCCGGGAATATTACGTCCATGTACGGGTCGTTCTTTACGGCCCTGCGCCACGCCTACTTTCAAGTCGCGTCGATTATCTCCACGTCCGGCTTTTCGACGGTCGATTTCAACCTCTGGCCCG
>CAMHBH010000142.1 GCA_946183175.1 uncultured Oscillibacter sp. | reverse complement strand
TCTCCTCGCCAACGCGCCAATTCTGGAACGTGTAGCCTTCGCGGGCCTGGAAGGTGTTCGCGTCCGGAAGCGTGTACTCGGAGCCCGTCGCCCGGGATTCCGTCCGCGCGGTGTCGGCACTGCCCGTCCCCGGATTCAGCGTCACCGTCACCTGTGAAGTCGACGTACTCCATACCGCCGTAATTTCGGTATCCGCATTCAGGGTAATGGTGTCGCCGGGGTTCTTCGTCTCCTCGCCAACGCGCCAATTCTGGAACGTGTAGCCTTCGCGGGGCTGGAAGGTGTTCGCGTCCGGAAGCGTGTACTCGGAACCCGTCGCCCGGGATTCCGTCCGCGCGGTGTCGGCACTGCCCGCCCCGGGATTCAGCGTCACCGTCACGGTCTCCGTATCCGACGGAATTGCCACGTTCAAGGGAGCGGTTTCCGATGTGGCAAGCGTTACTCCGTAGTGCTGCTCCTCCGTGGTGACGTAGCCAATCGCCGCAGTGGTAAAATACAGGTCTGAGGACTGTCCGGCGCTGGCATTCTCCGCGACTGAGAATACCAGACGTAATATAGTCTGGCTATTTTGAAGCGTATAGGTATTCGCTTGGTCCGTGTAAGCCACGCTTACAGAGCCTTGGCTGTTGCTTTGCGCCTCATCGGAAACATTTGGCGTCAGTGAGGCGGAATCGTCGCCTTCGTTCATCACGGGCGCAATATAGGGATGATTGTCCTCGTCAACGACAAGGTGCCGTGCATAGTGCAAGACATCAGGATTAAAACTGATATTGAAATTGGCGGACTGTACCGGGAACGTCGTATCGCCGCTGTCGATGGACACATTCACATCCACATAGCACTCTTCGCCGGAATCCGACCACGAGGAGGACAGGGAAAACGTGACAGTTCTGCTTTCCGCCGCCGCCGCGGGAAACACCGGCAGCGACAACAGCATAAGCAGGGCCATCAACGCGGACATGGCCCTTTTCACGGATACTTTCATAGAGCTTTACTCCTTCCTATCCGGATAACTCAATCATTAAGATATTCCCATTGTACCGCACGGAGGGCGAAATTGCAAGGGGCGTATTGCAAACGGGCGCGGCTTGTGGTAGGATAGGGAAAAACGGACGGAGGAAACTGCTTTGAACATTCACGAGGAAATCGAACTGCAAAGCTGTCCCTACTGCGGCGGGGCGGGGCTGCTGGAAGAGGAAAACGGCTGGTGCTGGTACGTGGTGTGCGTCGACTGCGGGTCGCAGACGGCCTCCATCGACTTCCGGACGCCCGGGGAGCGGCTGGAGGCCGCGCAGAAGGCCGCGCGCCTGTGGAATATCGGAAAGATTCTGCGGCACAACATCGGCGAGTGAGACACGCCGCCCGCAACCCCGAACGGATTGCAGGCGGCGTTTCGTTTATGGGAATTGTGTCCCCTGCGCTGGCGGCGTCCCGTTATAGGAAGCTGTCCCCGCGCTGGCGGCGTCCCGTTTATAGGAAGCTGTCCCCGCGCTGGCAGCGTCCCGTCACGGGAACGTGTCGTCAGGTGGCGTCGTCGGCGACAATCAGGCCGTAGCCGCCGTTCTTGCGCTGGTAGACGATGGACAGGCTTTCGTTCTCGCTGTCGCGGAAGACGAAAAAGTCGTGGTTGAGGAGGTTCATCTGCAAAATGGCCTCCTCGGGGCTCATGGGCTTGACGGAGAAGCGCTTCGTGCGGATAATCTCGAACTCCTTTTCCTCCTTGACGGTGAAATCGTCCGCCGGGGCCGGGGCCGGGATATTCTCCGTGCGCATGCGCTTGGACAGGCGCGTCTTGTTCTTGAGAATCTGCCGCTCGATATAGCGCACCGCCGCGTCGACCGCGCCGCGCATATCGCCGTCGGGGGCCTCGGTCTGGGCGCGGAGGATGGTCGCGCCGTCCTGTATCGTAATTTCCACGGTGCAGAGGTGGTTCTTCTGCACGGAGAACGTCACCGACACGGGCGCGTCCTCGTTGCGCAGGTACTTTTCCAGCTTGGAGATTCTCTTTTCCGCGTAGGCCTTGATGGAATCGTTCAGCGGAACCTTCTTGCAGGTGTAGGTGTACTTCATGGCAAGCACTCCTTTCGTATCTTTGAGGGGAATCCCTCTCTTTCACAGATTCTACCATAAATTTTCCGGTTTGTACAGGGGCAATCGTGCAAAACTTCCAACAGGTACGCGTCTCCCTACGGCACCCCCGCACGGCTGTTCTTGCATTTCGCCGAAAAAGGGCTTGACAGGCCGCCGCGAATCCGTTACAATACGGCTATCGTCTCGCGGCGGCTACCTTCCCTATGAGGGATTAAAGCGTCGGCGAGGATAAGCGAGATCAGCATCAGCGCGGCCTGTTATACCTTCCCTATGAGGGACGAAAACAAGCCCTCCTCCGCTATCGGAGGAAGGCTTGTTCTTTTGCGCAATTTTGCAAACAAAAAAACCGGGGAACCGTTGGACGGTTCCCCGGGGGCGTTGTTACGGATTGTGCAAAATCACCTGATTGCGTACTTTGTAAACGCTGGTGGCTTCGAGTTTGCTGGAAATCAGATTGCCGTTGCCGTCGTAGATGTTGCGATAGGTCTTGTACGTCTTCCCGGTGTAGGGCGTGACGGAGACCCTTTGCGTACCCTTCGCGAGGGAGCGGTCAATCTGGTACTCGGTCTTCCACTGCGTGGAGGAAATGAACTCGTTCGTAATTTTGACGGTGTTTTTGTTGGTTTTGGTGCCGATAAGCTGTACGGTCAGGTAGCCGTTGGAATACTGCGTCTTGATGAGAATCGGGTAGGGCGTGTTGTTCGTAAACTTGTAGTCGGGGCCGCCCCACGAAACGGTAGCGTCCATTCCGGCGGGGATATAGGCCGGTACATAGCGGTGCGGGGAGCGTTCCGTAATCTGCATATTGGAGCGCAGACAGGCAAGGTACAGCGTCGAGGACGGCTGGCACACGCCGCCGCCGATTTCGTCGACCGTCAGGCCCTGGATATACGCCGGGGCGGCCTGGTAGCCCTTGGCGGCTGTGCGGCGTCCCACGCGCCCGTTGTAGGAGAACACTTCGCCGCTGTTGACGACCGCGTTGTTGATGGCCTTGGCGGCGAGTTTGACGTTGTTGATACGCGCCGACGTGCCGGAGACTTTCGTACTCGCTTCGCCCAGCAGGTCACGGAATACCACGTCTTTCAGCTCGCTGTAAGTCAAGGTCGGCTTGCCCCGGGTGAGGCCCATTTCGATAGTCTGTCCGGGGTTGCCCTCGTCCATGAGGGCCTGCAAGGTCTCCACGTTGAAGTCGACGCCGTACTCTCCCGGCGCGACGGACCACGTTTTCGGGTCGAACCACGCGTTTTTAACAGGAATGTAAATATCCTCGTGGATTTCCTCCGCCGTCTTGACTTCGTGGAGTACGGCGGAATAGGGGATGTCTACGGAGAAGTCCGGGGAATTTTGGATGACCTGCCCGAGCTTTTCCACAATCGGCTCTTCGGGGACGGAACGCCCGTTTCTCGGGAGTGTGACGCGGAGCGTCTCTTCGTCGCGGCTGTACTCGATTTGTGTCGGCTCATAGCTCAGCGCCTCGGCGACTTCCTTCGCGCGCAAGGCTACCTGTTCGGGGTCTACGGTCAGCGTGGGCGCGTACTCCGTCTCGCCGTCGCCGGTGAGGTAGCGCCAGCCCAGAGAGAAAAATTCCGGGTCGGTCACGTTCATGTCGTAGGCTTCCTGCGCGATAGCCGTGGTATCGGGGTAGAAGCCCAAGTCGCGGAGGGGGAACGAGTAGTCGGGGGTATTCGGGCGGTAGTTTTCGACGTGGGTGCCCTCGTCGAGGATATAGTAGAGGTAGAGGTCTACTTGCGCCTTGTCGATGAAGTTATCGAGCTTTTTGGCGGCCTCCTCGACGGTAAGCCCGCTCAGTTCCACGCCCATGACGCTGATACCGGGCCAGATGGATTTCCCGTTTGCGGCGTAGGCGCACAGTCCGGCGTAGCCCGCGGAGACAATCACGCCCGCGATGACGAAGGCCGCGAGCACCGTCCGCACGATGGAAAAGACAGTCCTGCCGACGCCGCCCGACACAGTCTGGGCCACAGACTCGGTCGGGGCCGGGGGATTCGCGCCGTTATCCGCGTTGGAACCCATAGAAAGTTGATTGGCCATAGAAAAACTCCTTCCAAGGATGTCATGTAAAAACAGAAATACAAATGTACTGCCCTCGCGGACAGCCCACAATGCCCTTTTTCGACCATTCCCATTATACCACAAAAAGCGCCGGAGGAAAATTACAATTCGGTAACAATTTCCGGGGAAACTGGAAATATCTGGAAGTCCACTTTTCCCGGGGAAACGGCGGATTTCGCGGAAAGAATCGAATTTTCCTGTTGGCAAACGGCGGGAAATGTGGTATAAAGAGACGGGAGATAGAAACCGCAACGGGATGAAGGAAAATCCCCGCCGCAAGCTAGAAGGAGGCTTTTAACAGTTAAAAGAAACTTGTAAAAGGTTTCTAAAAGTTATTAAATTTAAGGAAGGAGGCGAGCCGTTAGGAAAATTTACTTGCTATAAACTTTTCATCTTGACAAACGGGTACAAGGTGCGATATAATGTAAAGGAAGCAAAAGCACCTTGAAAACTTGATATAGGCGGTTGCGGGAAGAACTGAATGACGAGAACCAAGTCTGACCTTTCCCGCGTAAAATATCAAAGGTATCAAGCAGTAAAACGCTTTGCTTTGATGTGTACCGGTTCGTTAGCCGGGAATTTACGCCTGTGGAGAGTACAAGAACCTGTGAGTAGCCGTCCGGCGAAAGCATACTCGTTGAAACAGGAATGGAACGGAAGAGTTTATAACTTTTTATAAGTTTTCAGTAACGGCGTAGCATGGACTGGTTTCCCCTGCTCAACTCTCTGCGAATCGCGTCGCTGTC
>CAMHBH010000141.1 GCA_946183175.1 uncultured Oscillibacter sp. | reverse complement strand
ACATTTGGAGCCGTCATGCCTTATTTTTTGTTCGCTTCTTTTGGGACACGCCAAAGAAAATGCGGATTTTTAATAATGATTGCACTACCAGTCGTAGTATTCGTTCAGGACTTGCGTGACATAGTCGTTCGTATTCAGCCCCGCTTCGGCGCGGGCCGCCGAGACCTTTTCGTGGAGCGCAATCGGAATGTGCGCACAGAGATTTTTTCGTCCCGTCATTTTCCGGCCTCCTTTGCCGTTTTGATGTTCCGCAGGGGCGTTCCCCGGCGGCAATGCAAAGGATACCAGCAAGGCTCCGCAAAAGCTATTCACGAAAAGTGACAAAGAACGCGCCGGAAATCCGGCGAAAGCGCCGAAAACCGGATTCCTTGTGGAAATCCGATTTTCAGGGTCTGACCTCTCTGTTTTGCCCAAATTTGGGTGTTGTCATTTTGAACGAAATTTGCTCGCGTTTTCTGGCCATTATCCATTAAAAAGACGGATTTTTTCTGAAAAGGTCTGGGGTTTGAATCCCTCACATCGTCTCTCCGGGGCTTTTTGGGGCAATGTATAGGGTTTCGTGGAATTTTTTCACCAGTGGCATCTTTTTTGTCACGCGAATTTTTTCACGAAAACCGGTTTTCATTTTCGCAACTTTTTCGAGGCAAAAACGGCAATTTTTGCGCCCAAAAAAACAACTTTTCCCCGGTTTTTACCGAGGAAAAGTTGTGCGCATCTTTTTTGTCAACACAATATGGCAAGCCATATTTCAACCCACCCGCCCCCGTAAGAGGGGCGGAACCTTGGCACGCCATGAGGGATTCGAACCCCCGGCCTTCTGGTCCGTAGCCAGACGCTCTATCCAGCTGAGCTAATGGCGCATATCAGCCTCTCACCAGACTTTGCTTATTCTAGCACAATCAAAACCGGAATGCAAGTGTTTTTTCGTACAGGTTTGAGAAAATTTTTGGCGGACATTCCATCATAGAGCACAAAGCGCCCGCTTCCGGGAGGGAATATCATTCCGGATTCCGGCGCGGGACGCGCGGTTCGGCACCTGACATTTGTCATATTATCCAAATTGCACGCTTGAATTTTGGAATGTACAGCCCCGGAAGATATGCTATAATACGGAAGACGGCGGGTTTCCGCCGAATATACGGCAAGGAGGGTTCCGTATGGCATTGGATTACGTGTCCACATCGAAAAAGATTGTGGACGCGGTCGGCGGCGTGGGCAACATCGCCAGCGCCACCAACTGCATGACGCGCCTTCGCCTCGTCCTCAACGACGAGGGCAAGGCCAATGACGACGCTGTGAAGGCCATCAAGGGTGTAAAGAGCGTCATCAAGCAGGGCGGACAGTACCAGGTCGTCATCGGCAACGAGGTCTCGAGCCTGATGAAGGAGTTCAACAAGCTGGGCAACTTCTCGGAGGACGCCGCGTCCGCCGCGGAGAAAAAGCCGGAGGGCAATCCCGTACAGCGCCTGTTCGGCTTCGTGGCGGGCTGTCTGACGCCGCTTCTGCCGGGCATGCTCGGCACCGGTATGGTCAAGGTCTTACTGGTACTGCTCACCACATTAAAAGTGATGTCGAGTACCGGCCCCACCTACACCTTCCTGTACTCCATGGCCGACAGCTTCTTCTACTTCCTGCCCGTCATGCTGGCCTGGTCTATCGCAAAGAAAACGAATCACAGCATTCCCATGTACATGGTCATTGGCGCTATGCTGGTCTACCCGGATTTGATTACGATTCTGGGCGGCGGCGTCGAGGGCGTCACGTACGGAACGTTCCTCGGACAGCAATGCACATATATTTTCGGCTTCCTGCCCGTGGTCTGCGCGTCCTACAGCTCCTCCGTACTCCCCATGCTCCTCATGACGCCCGTCATGGGCTGGGCGGAGGACTTCGCCGACCGCGTGTCGCCGAACGTCCTGAAGGCCTTCCTCAAGCCTATGCTCTTCTTCCTCATCTGCACCCCCGTCGTACTGGTCGTTCTGGGCCCCTTGGGCACCATCGTCGGACAGGTTCTGGCGGCGATTACCACCTTCCTGTACGGAAACGTCCCCTGGCTGACGGTCGGACTGCTCTCCGCCGCTATGCCGTTCATCGTCATGACCGGCATGCACTACGCCCTTATGCCGCTGTTCTTCTCGAACCTCGCCACGTTCGGCTATGACGTGGTGATTCTCGTCACGATGTTCTGCTCGAATATCGCCCAGGGCGGCGCGGCGTTCGGCGTCGCGGCGAAAACCAGGGACGAGGAAACCCGCTCCGAGGGTATCGCCTGCGGCATTTCGGCTACTGTCGCGGGCGTCACGGAACCCGCCATGTACGGTATCAACCTCCGCTTCATGAAACCCATGATTGCGGCTGTCTGCGGCGCGGGCGTGTCCGGACTGCTCGCGGGCATTACGGGCGTCAAGGGCTTCTCTATGGGCGGCTCCCCGTCGTTCATGTCCCTGATTACCTTCATCGGCGTCGACCCCAACAGCACGATTACGAATCCCTATCACGGCGTGATTTGGGGCGCGGTCTGCGGCGTCCTCAGCCTCGCCATTTCCTTTGTCCTGACGTACATCCTGTTCAACGACAGGGACGCGGGCCTTGCGGGCGCGGCCAATACGGACGCCATCGACGCCGCACACGCCGCTATGGCCGGACAGGAACACGTCAAGAAAGTCAGCGCGGCCCCGCTGGAAATCGACTCCCCCATGACCGGGACGCTCGTCCCCATGAAGGACGTGCCCGACGAGGTATTCGCCTCCGGGGCGCTCGGAGAGGGTATCGCCATTCTGCCCACGGACGGCAAGGTTGTCGCGCCGTGCGACGGCGTCGTCGCGCAGACCATGGACACCCGCCACGCAATCGGCCTCGTCGCCGACAACGGCGTCGAAATCCTGATTCACGTCGGCCTGGACACCGTGGAACTCCATGGCAAGCCGTTTACGTACCACGTCAAGCCCGACCAGGAAGTGAAGAAGGGCGACTTGCTCCTGACCGCCGACCTCGACGCCGTGACGAAAGCCGGGAAGAAGCTCTATACGCCCGTCATCGTCACGAACTCCGACGACTACACGGAGATTACGCCCGTCGACGGCGCGGAAATCAAGGCCGGCGACAAGCTCATGACCGTGAAGTAATATCCGCAAACCGTCCCCCGCTGTCCGCGCGGCGGGGGATACAATAGGAAGGGAGAAATACTATGTCCGTACTGCGTAAAGATTTCCTGTGGGGCGGCGCGGTGGCCGCGAACCAGTTCGAGGGCGGATGGAACGCCGACGGCAAGGGCGATTCCGTCTCCGACCACTGCACCACCGGGAGCGCCAAAACCCCCAAGCGCGTGACCGTCGACATCGAGCCCGGCACGCTGTACCCGTCCCATGAGGCCATCGACTTCTACCACCACTACGAGGAGGATATCGCCCTTTTCGCCGAAATGGGCTTCAAGGTCTTCCGTACCTCCATCAACTGGACGCGCATTTTCCCGACCGGCATGGAGGACGCCCCCAACGAAAAGGGCCTGGAATTCTACGACCGGGTTTTCGACTGCTGTGCCAAGCACAATATCGAGCCCCTTGTCACGATTTCGCACTATGAGCTCCCCTACGCCCTCGTGGAGAAGTACAACGGCTGGGAGGGCCGCGAACTGATTGACCTGTTCGTGAAATACTGCAAGGTCATCTTCGAGCGCTACAAGGACAAGGTCAAATACTGGCTGACGTTCAACGAAATCAACGCCGGAACCGAGACCTTCGGCGCGGTTCTCTCCACCGGAACGATTAAGGGCTATTCCGGCTACCTGACGGAAGTCCCCGACAGGCCGCAGGAACGCTATCAGGCGTTGCACCACCAGTTTGTCGCAAGCGCGCTGGTCGTCAAGTACGCCCACGAGCACTACCCGCAGTTCAAAATGGGCAACATGATTTGCTTCATCCTGTCCTACCCGCTCACCTGCGACCCGGCGGACATCCTGATGAACCAGGAGAAAATGCGCAAAATGAACTGGTACTGCTCTGACGTACAGGTTCGCGGCGAATACCCCGCCTACGCGCAAAGTATCTGGGACAAACTCGGCGTGACCGTCAAAATGGAACCCGGGGACGCGGAGATTCTCAAAGAGGGCACCATCGACTTCTACACGTTCAGTTACTATATGTCCAACTGCGTCAGCGCGAAAGAGACCGGACAGGTGACGGGCGGCAACGTCGTCGCGGGGCTGAAGAATCCGTATCTGCCCGCCTCCGACTGGGGCTGGCAGATTGACCCGAAGGGCCTCCGCTACGCCCTCAACGAGATTTACGACCGCTACCGTATTCCGCTGATGGTCGTCGAAAACGGCCTCGGCGCGTACGACAAGAAAGAGGCCGACGGCTCTATTAATGACGATTACCGTATCGACTACCTGCGCCAGCACATCGAGCAGATGATTGGCGCGGTCGAGGACGGCGTAGACCTGATGGGCTACACGCCGTGGGGCTGTATCGACCTCGTGTCGGCGTCTACGGGCGAGATGGCCAAACGCTACGGCTTCATCTACGTCGAGAAGTACGACGACGGCACCGGCGACCTGTCCCGCAAGCGCAAGAAGTCTTTCGACTGGTACAAGAAGGTTATCGCCACCAACGGTGACGATTTGGCCTGATTCCGTGATTCCCCTCCCCCGTCACGCACGGGGGAGGCGTTTTCGCGTATGTGTAAGCCGCTCCGCGACAGAGTGCGACAAACGCGCCTTTGCCAAAATACCTTTTCCGAGAAAAATGAAAAAAAGGTGTTGACGCGCCGGAAAAAGTGTGCTATAATCCGGCCTGTCAGTCGAAAGACGCGCTAGTGTAGCTCAGTCGGTAGAGCAGCTGATTCGTAATCAGCAGGTCAGGTGTTCGAGTCACCCCACTAGCTCCAGTAAGACGAGAAACGGACAGGGCCTGACAGGTCTTGCCCGTTTTTTGTACACAATAACAGCTCTCCGCAAGCTGATTACATA
>CAMHBH010000140.1 GCA_946183175.1 uncultured Oscillibacter sp. | reverse complement strand
AGCGCCCCCCGGTACGTCGCGCTCTCCGTCCGCGTCACGACGACTGTCCCGTCGAGCAGAACCGTCTCGGAGCGCTCCGAAAACTCCTCCCCGCGAAAAGAGGTGTCCGTGTCGCGGGCCAGCGTCCGCGCCGGGCCGCTCTCCTCGGTCAGCAGTACCCACACCGCCCCCACGCCCCGAATTTTGCCCAGCGTCTGCTGCAGGTCGCTCTGCAAATCCCGGGTCTGCGGCGCGTCCTCCGGCGCGGCGGCGTCCCGACGCCCCGCCGGCCAGAGCATAAGCCCCGCGCCGAGCGCTATCACCAGTACCGCGAATCTGTACTTGTCCCATGCCGCCCGCACTCCTTCCGCACTCATGGCAATCTCTGCCTCTCCCGGTAGAATCTCCGCTCTTTATGTATGCGCCGGCGCGGCGCTTTATGACGCCGGCGGCGAAATTCGCGGCGCGGGGCCGGAGAGGGTACGCCAAAATTCGCGGGCGGCGCGAATTTTTTGTTGACACCTTTCAGGAAAGTATGGTATACTGCCGTATTGCCACAAGCGCAAGAAGTCACAGCAGGGGGGTGTCAGCATGGCAACGAAGCGTACCTATCAGCCGAAGAAGTTACACGGCCAGAAAGTCCACGGCTTCCGGAAACGGATGTCCACGGCGAACGGGCGGAAAGTCCTGTCGCGCCGCCGTGAGAAGGGCCGCGCCCGCCTCTCCTACTGATTCGCGTGGGCCATATTGCATTGTCTCAGGGGCGGCGGAATCTTCCTCCGTCCCTACGTGCGCTAAGAATCATCTTTGCGCTCCGGTCTCCGCAACGCGGCGGAATGGCGGAATGAAGGGTAGGCCATGAAAGCACTGACGTTGAAGAAAAATCACGAGTTCCAGCGCCTCTACCGGCGCGGGACTTCCGCCGTGGGGGGCAGTCTGGTCATCTACTGCCGGAAAAACCGCCTGCGGCGGAACCGCGTCGGGCTGACGGCCTCAACGAAGTTGGGCAACGCGGTCAAGCGCAACCGCGCCCGGCGCAGAATGCGCGAGGTCTACCGCCTCAACGCCGACAAACTCCGCCCCGGCTGGGATTTGATTCTCGTGGCGCGTACGCGTACGCTGTTCGCGCCGTGGGCGGAACTCAACGCCACGTTTTTCCGGCTTTGCAAAAAACTCGGACTTCTCCGGGAGCCGGACGCGAAGGAGTGACGCCGCCGTGAAACGGACTTTGATTGCCTGCGTGCGGTTCTACCAGCGGAGCGTCTCGCCGCTGTTCCCGCCGCGCTGTAACTACATTCCCACCTGTTCGCAGTACGCCCTGGAGGCGCTGGAAAAGTACGGGGCCGCGAAGGGCAGCGCGCTCGCCGCACGGCGTTTCCTGCGCTGTCACCCGTTCCACAAGGGCGGCTATGACCCCGTGCCGTAAATTACTTTTGGAGGATTGCGCCGTATGTTCTCAACGCTCGGCTACTATATCTGTATCCCGTTCGCGTGGCTGGTTCGGATTTTCTACACCTTAACCCACTCCTACGGGCTGGCTATCATTTTCTTCACGCTGGCGGTCAAGCTGGTTTTACTCCCGTTGCAAATCCGGAGCAAGAAAAGCATGTTGCGCATGAACCGCGTATCCGGGAAAATGCAGGAGCTTCAAAAGAAGTACGCCAACAACCAGACCAAGCTCAACGAGGAAATGGCGCGGCTGTACGAGGAGGAAGGCGTAAACCCTATGGGCGGGTGCTTCTGGAGTTTCCTCCCGCTCCCCATCCTGATTGCGCTCTACTCCATCATCCGCCAGCCGATTACACGCTTTATGATGCTCTCCGGCGACCTGGTACAGTCTCTCGTCGACCAGTTGACGGCGGCGGGCGCGGACATGTCGACCATTGTCTTCATGCGCAACGGGGAGGCCGTCGTCAACAACGGCGTTACGCAGTTGACCGGGTTCGGACAGATTAACCTCGCCAAACTCGTCACCGACCAGTATCCGAATCTCGTGGAGAACGTCGACGGCTGGATTGACATCAATTACCAGTTTCTGGGGCTTGACCTCGCGGCGGCCCCGTCAAGTCGACTTGCCGGGTTTACGTTCTCGTGGCAGACCGTCGGACTGCTCCTGATTCCGATTCTCGCCGGGCTTTCCCAGTTCCTTATCAGCCGTATCACGCTGAAACAACAGCCCGTACAGGACGGTGCCGCCGCGAGTTCCGCGAAATCCATGATGTACACCATGCCGCTGTTCTCCGTGTTTATCGCGTTCTCCATGCCCGCCGCGCTGGGCGTGTACTGGATTGCACAGAGCGTCTTTTCGGGCGCGCAGGAATACTTTATGGGGAAATTCTTCCTGAAACGTATGGAAGAGGAGGAGGCCGCGCACGCCGCCGCCGTCGAGGCCGACCGCAAGCGGCGTATCGAAGAGGGGCGCGTAGAGCAGGAGCGGCGCAGGAACGAACAGCCGAAAAAGAAGTCGCTGAAGGAGAAACAGCGCGCCGCACAGGAAGCGCGCGCGGCGAAAGCGGGGCGTAACAGCACGAATGAGGCCGGACGAATCGGAGACCGTCCCTACGCGCGGGGCAGGTCGTACAGGGCCGACCGCTACGAGACTTGAGGAGACCGACCATGAGAGACTATATCGACATCACGGGCAAAACCGAAGAGGAGGCCATCCGGAAGGGACTGGAGCAGTTGCGCCTCGACCGCGACGACGTTTCGATTGAGATTCTGGAGCGGGCGAAGGCGGGCTTTCTGGGATTCGGGAGCGCCCCGGCGAAAATCCGCATGAGCTACGGCCCCGACAGGCCCGAGCCAGTACCGGAACCGGAGCCGATTCCGCAGGAGCCGCCGAAGTCCGGCGAAGAGGACAAGCCCGTGCAGGAACGCCGGGAGCACCGCCGCAAGAAGCCCGCCGTTCCAGCAGTCGCCGACGCGGAGACGCCGGAAGTCGTGGCGGAGCGTCCGCGCCGCAAGCCGAAGCCGCAGAAGGCCGTACAGGAGCCGAAGCAGAAGCCCGCGCAGGAATCGAAACCCCCGAAGCAGAAGCCCGCGCAGGAATCGAACCCCCCGAAGCAGAAACCCGTACAGGAAGCCAAACCCGCGAAACAGAAGCCCGTACAGGACGCGAAACCCGCGAAGCAGAAGCCCGTACAGGAGGCCAAGCCCCCGAAACAGGACGCCGCGCCCGTCTCGACCGAGGAGGTCAACGACGAAAAGGCGGCGGCAATCCGGGCGTTCCTGTCCGGACTGCTGGAACATATGGAAATTACAGCCGAAATCCGGGTCTATCAGCCCGAGGAGGGGCGCTACAAGGTCATCCTGGAAGGGGCCGGAATGGGCGCGCTGATTGGGCGTCGCGGCGAAACCCTCGACGCCATCCAGCAACTTACCAACTACTCCGTCAACCGCAACGGCGCGCGCGCCCGTATACAGCTCGACGCCGAGGGCTACCGCGAGAAGCGCGAACAGAGTTTGCAGAACCTCGCCCGGAAGGAGGCCGCGAAAGTGGTCAAGTACCGCCGTAGCCGTACCCTGGAGCCCATGAACGCCTACGAGCGGCACGTTATCCACACCGCCTTACAGGATTTCCCCGGCGTCAATACGTACTCGACGGGCGTCGACCCCAACCGCCGCGTCGTGATTGCCTTCGACCGCGAAAGCACATGATTCCCGCCCCGCCCGTCTCCGGACGCGGCGGGGTTTCCTTCACCGCAGAGTATCACGCCTCCGCGATTCACCGCAAGAGTACGCCGTAGACTGCCACGCCCCGCGATTCACCGCAACAGCATGAGTATGACGCCGTAAACCACGCTCGCAAGCGTGCCGTAGACTATCACCGGCCCCGCGACCGTGAACATTTTCGCCGCCATGCCCGTTATCATGCCTTCGCTCTTGAAGTCCATCGCCGGGGACACCACCGCGTTGGCAAAGCCCGTAATCGGGACGAGCGTCCCCGCGCCGCCGTAGCGCGCCAGTTTACTGTACAGGTTCAACCCCGTCAGGAGCGCCGACGCCGCGACCAGCGTACAGGAAGTGGCCGTTCCGGCGTCCTGCTCCGACAGCCCCGCGCGTACCCAGAGATTATGCGCCGCCTGTCCGGCGACGCAAATCAGGCCCCCGATGACAAACGCAAGTACGGTATCGCGCACAAGCGGCGACTTCCGCGCCCGCCCCGCCACATACTCCCGGTATTCTTCCGGGCTGATTTCCATGCAAACCACGTCCTTTCCCCGTCAGTATGCGCCGATTCCCCGGAATCCATGCGTTTCCGGCCTCCCGGGCGACGAAATCCGCCGGAAAACGACGCTTTCCGGCCTCCCGGGCGGCAAATTTCGCCGGGAAACGACGCCTTTCCCGTTTTTCTGCAAAGCGTTTCACCATTACAGCCCCGTTTTCACCAGACTTTGACGCGCTTTTTCCCCGAATTTCGACCTTGTTTCCCCATTTTTGCCATTCTGTAGCCGTTCATTCACAATTTGTTTACGAATTGTAACGCGAAATCCTCTTGACAAGTTTTTGTTTTTCATGTAAACTGTAAGGCGTCTTGTAAAGGTGTGAAACTTCACAGAAATGAGGCGATTTACCAGTGAAAAACCAGACCTACAGAATGTCCATGCTCTACGATTTTTACGGGGAACTGCTCACCCCCCGGCAGAGGGAGTTTTTCGACCTTTACTACAATGAAGACCTGTCCCTCGCCGAGATTGCCGAGAATAACGGCATTACGCGTCAGGGCGTGCGCGATGTCATTGTCCGCGCCGAGAACGCCATGCAGGAAGTCGAGGACAAGACCGGAATCATGAAGCGTTTCCAGGCCCAGCGCCCCCTGTTCGACGAGATTGCCGCCGCCGCCGTCAAAATCAAGGAGATTAACGCCTTGCAGTATTTCGACCCGCAAATCGGGGCGCTCGCCGACCGCATTTCCGACGCCGTGGGCACCCTGAAGGAGTAGGCGTTAAGTGATTAAAAATATTGACAAACAGGTAAAAATGTGTTGAAACATACGCATTCTGTTTGCAAAGGGGGTAG
>CAMHBH010000139.1 GCA_946183175.1 uncultured Oscillibacter sp. | reverse complement strand
CCGTAAAGGAAGCCGCGAAACCCGTCGCGAAAGAGGCCACGAAGGACGCCGCGAAGCCTGTCGCGGAGAAGGCCGTAAAGGAACCCGCGAAGCCTGTCGCGGAAAAGACCGTAAAGGAAGCCGTGAAGCCCGTCGCGGAGAAGGCCGTAAAGGAACCTGTGAAGCCCGTCGCGGAAGAGACCGTAAAGGAACCCGCGAAGCCCGTCGCGGAGAAGGCCGTAAAGGAACCCGCGAAGCCTGTCGCCAAAGAGGCCGCAAAGGAACCCGCGAAGGCTGTCGACGAAAAGTCCGAAGAAGCCGCTTCCGGGCAACCGGAAAACGCTGAAAATCCTGTCGACGCGGAGGCCGCAAAGCCCGAATCCGAAGGGTTCTTTCTGCCCAAGGGCGAACTCCCCCTCATGACCGACGAGGAGGCCCAGAAGGCCGGGATTCTCCGCCTGACGGACAGTCAGGTAGCCGCGCTCCCCGCCTCGTCGTGGCTTATGCAGAATGAGAAACTGCGTCAGCTTCTGGCCCACGGCAAGAAAAAGGGCAAGCTGGAATCCGCTGAACTCATGGACGCCGTGGACGAACTGAATTTAGAGGGTGCCCAGCTCGACCAGCTCTATGATTCGCTCGAACAGTTAAGCATCGACATCAGCGCGGGCGCGGATTTACTCCCCACTGACGCCGACGAAGACCCCCCTGCCGAGGAAATCGCGGAAGTAGAGGAAGAGGAACTCGTAGACCCCAACACGCTCGTCAACAGCTTTTCGGTGGACGACCCGGTAAGAATGTACCTGAAGGAAATCGGCAAGGTAGCGCTGTTGACGCCCGACGAGGAAATCACGCTGGCCAAGGCCATGACCGCCGGGACGGACGCCGAAGAGAAACTCCGCGAACAGAACCGGAGGCGGAAGAACAAGGAGCCGCTTCCGTACTCCCGGGAGGAGGAAGCGCTACTCAAAAAGCGTAAAAGCCGGGGCGACGCCGCCAAGCAGAAGCTCGCCGAGGCGAACTTACGCCTTGTGGTGTCGATAGCCAAGCGGTACGTCGGGCGCGGTATGCTGTTCCTCGACCTGATTCAGGAGGGGAATCTGGGCCTGATTAAGGCCGTGGAGAAGTTCGACTACACGAAAGGCTACAAGTTCTCGACCTACGCCACCTGGTGGATTCGTCAGGCGATTACGCGGGCCATCGCCGACCAGGCGCGTACCATCCGGATACCCGTCCACATGGTGGAGACTATCAACAAAGTCATCCGCGTGAGCCGGCAGTTATTGCAGGAGCTGGGCCACGACCCCACGCCGACCGAAATCGCCGAGGAGATGAATATGCCCGTGGAGAAAGTGCGGGAGATTCTGAAAATCGCGCAGGAGCCGGTTTCGCTGGAGACGCCCATCGGCGAAGAGGAGGATTCGCATTTAGGCGACTTTATCCCGGACGAGGGGGCGTCGGAGCCGTCGGAGGCGGCGTCGTTCACGCTCTTGAAGGAACAGCTCATGGAAGTGCTCTCGACGCTCACGCCCCGCGAGGAAAAGGTGCTCAAACTCCGTTTCGGCATTGAGGACGGGCGCACGCGCACGTTAGAGGAAGTGGGCAAGGAGTTCAACGTAACCCGGGAGCGTATCCGGCAGATTGAGGCCAAGGCCCTCCGGAAACTCCGCCACCCCAGCCGGAGCAAGAAACTGAAAGACTTCCTGAACTGAAAATGCCTCCCCCGCCGTGCGGGGGAGGTATCGCGAAGCGACGGAGGGGCAATATCGCTGGAACGCACGAACGCCGCCGCTTCCCGTACAGGAAGGGCGGCGCGGCGTTTTCCCTCACTGGAAAAGTTCCTCCTCGTCGTCGTAGTCGTCGTACTCGGAACTGAACTTCCGGCTCCAGCGGTTACGCAGTCCGCTGTAGCCGACGCTCAGGTCGTGCCATCCGCCGATAATCAGGCACACGCACGCGGCGAAGGCCAGACTTGCTCCCACGATTTTCAGTACCAGTCGGGCGGTTTTACTCATAGTTGCTCTCCTCCTCAGTCCGGACGGGTTTCGACTTGCAGGGCCTATCATACACCATTCCGGCGGAAATGGCAACAGTTTTTTTGCGGCAAAGCCCCTCCGGTTCTCCGGGCCGCCTCCCGCCCTCTGTCCGCAGGAGAGGCTTTCACGGGACTTCCGGCGTGAGAATCCGCCACTGCTTTACTGAATTTCAGCCTCCCCGGAGGGGGCGAACGCCTGTTTGCCGGGAAAATCTTTACACATACCGTCGCCCCGGCAATTCCGCTGTGCAGTCTTTTTCATACTGTTTACAGTTTGTTCTTGCATTACGGGCCGAAAAAGGGTAATATATTGTCGTGTTTTCCGTGACCCTCTGTCCGAAATTCCCTGATTTTGGATGTCGCCCGCTTTTATGGAGGAATGCTTATGAAAATCCGAATACAGCGTATCACCGCGGCACTCTGCACGCTCTGCCTGTTGCTGACCCTCGCCCCGGGGGCCTACGCCGCGCCCGTCGAGACCTACGCGCTCAGCGCGGGAAGTCCCGACATCACCTACACCGTCGCCCCCGGCGAATCCGTCGCCCTCAACCCCGAGGACTTCCGCACGTTCTTCTACGGGCGCTGTCAGGCCGACACCTTCCGCTATGTCACCTTCCAGTCCGACAGCTCCCTCAGGGCCTCCAACGGAATCCTCTACTGCGACTACGCCTCCGAGACCGAGACCGCCTTCACGCGCAATATGTTGCAGGAGGCCACGTTCTACGACCGCTCCGACCGCTACGGCACCTATCCGCTGGAAACCCTCACGTTTGTGTCGAACCGTCAGGCCGACGGCAACACCGTCACCCTTGTTTTCAACGCGTTCGGCGACACGGAAAACTGCGTCGGACAGCTCGATATCGCCGTACAGGGAACGGCGCTACAGCAAACGTCAGTCGTCGACCTGACGTGGCACGTCACGGCGGGGGAAGTCCTGCGCTTCGACCGGAACGACTTCCGCGACTTCTTCCGCGACCGCGCCTCCGACGACGACGCCTTCCGCTACCTCACCTTCCAGCCCGACAGCTCCTACAACCCCTCTAACGGCTACCTCTACTACGACTTCGAGGGCAAGGGCGAGAAGCTCTTCAGCGCCGATATGCTCCAGGATGCCGATTTCTTCTACTCGTCAAGCCGCTACGGCTCCTACCCGCTCAGCGGAATGGCCTTCCTTGCCGCCAACGAGGCCGGCGGGAATTTAGTCCGCCTGCCGTTCACGGTCTTCGGACGCACGGAGCGCTATTCCGGCACGCTGGTCATACAAATCAACTGGGCGAAAGCCAGTAACACGGCCGCCCGGCCCCTCTACGGGCCTTCCTTCACGGCGGAGACGACCATGCCCGGCGGCACTACGGCGGAGACGCCCGACGCGGAGACTGCTGTACCCGGGACGCCCGACGATGCGCCGCTCATCGCCCCCCTGCCCGACCCCGGGCCGGAGAACTCCCCGACGGCTGCCACCGAGCCCGATACGCCGCTCATCGCCGCCCTGCCCGACGCCGACATCGCCTATCTGGTTCACCCGGGAGAGAGCGCCGAGTTCAGTCTGCTGGACTTCTCGACCCCCGCGAAAGAGAAATTGCGCGGCACGTTCCGCTACGTGACATTCGCCACGGAAGATGAACTTTCCCCCGAAAGCGGCTTCATCAGCGCGGATGTCGGCGGCCTGGGGGAGACGATTTTCACCAGTGAGACGATTGGCAACGCCCGATTCTACGCCGACTCCGACCGCTACGGCGACTACGCCCTGGAAAGCCTGTCGTTCGTGGCACCGCTGAGCGCCCCCGCCCGGACGGTACGTATCCGTTGCACGCTCCACGATTCCCGCAACGCCTCCGCGGAGATTCTCATGTCCATACAGGTACAGACAGACCGCGACCCGCCGCCGGCGTCTACAGAACCCGTCGAGCCGGAAGAACCCACTCCGACAGGACCGCAAGAACCCGCGCCCACCGAACCGCAAGAACCCACGCCTACCGAACCGCAACAGCCCACGCCCGCCGAACCGCAACAACCGACACCGACAGAACCGGAGCAACCCGAGGAACCTACGCCAACGGCGGAAATCGTCAACATTACGGAACCCTTCACGGGTACGCCCGCCGCCGCCGGGAATCTGCTCTACGTCTCTACCTGGAATACGCCGTTCCGGCTGGTCTCCGACGACTTCGAGCGCTTTTTCCGGAAGACCTTCCCCAATGGCATTATCAGTCATGTCAGCTTTAGCGGCCTGCCGCAGTCCGGGAAGCTCGTCTACGACTACTACGCCTCCAGCGCCTACGGCGACAGCCCCCGTATGGAGCTTCTCTACGGAAACCTCCCCCATATGCGCTTCTACTTCAGCCCCGCCTTCCCCGACCGCTTTTCCCTCGCCGAACTGACCTACGTCCCCGGCGTGGAGCGCAACTACTGCGAAACTATCCCGTTCTCCGTGACGGGCCTCGACGCCCAGCGGAATACCGTACAGTGTACGGGCAACATCCTTCTGAGCGTCACCAAAGACCTGATTGCCGACGTGTACGGGGCAATCCCCAAGGGCAGAACCGTCACGTTCCCGGCGTCGAATCTCGCCGCGAACGTCAAGGCGGGCACCGGGGCCGATATGAACGGCTTCCGCCTGCTTGAGCTCCCGGAGGCGTCCGTCGGGGCGGTCGTCGTCGGCGACGCCCAGTCCCCCGCCGACCCCGCGCAAATCTACCACTGGACGGACATCACGCCGAAAATCAGCGAACTGCGCTTCGTCCCGACCGCCGACTTCATCGGCTCCGTCGATATCCCCTACCTCGTCGTCGACGGCGACGGCGTCGCGACCGGAATCGGACACTTCACCCTCGGCATCATCCAGACCCTCAAGCGCTTTTCCGACGTGACTTCGACCGTCTGGTGCTACAAGTACGTAACCGAACTCGCCGCCGCCGGCGTCGTCGGCGGCTACGGCGACGATACCTACCGCCCCACGATTTCCGTGACGTGGGGGGCCGCGCTCAAACTCATCATGCTGGCCGCCGGGTCTCCGGAACAGGAG
>CAMHBH010000138.1 GCA_946183175.1 uncultured Oscillibacter sp. | reverse complement strand
ACCCCGACGAATAACACGACCCCGGCCCCCGTCGAGGGCGCGTTCAAGCTGGGCGGCACCGGCCCCCTGACCGGCGGCGCGGCCATCTACGGCAACGCCGCCAAGAACGGCGCGCAGATTGCCGTTGACGAAATCAACGCCTCCGGCGGCGCGGTCAAGTTCGAGCTCCGCTACGAGGACGACGCCCACGACGCCGAAAAGGCCGTCAACGCCTACAACGCCCTCAAGGACTGGGGCATGCAAATCTCCCTGGGCTCCGTGACCTCCAAGCCCGCCGAGGCCACGTCCGCCGAATCGTTCGCCGACAGCATTTTCTCCCTGACCCCGTCGGCGTCCTCCCCCGCCACGATTGCCGGGAAGGATAACGTATTCCAGATGTGCTTCACCGACCCCAATCAGGGCACCGCCTCCGCCGAGTATATCGGCACGCAGAACCTGGGCAGTAAAATCGCCGTGATTTGGAAGAGCGACGACGTTTACTCCAAGGGTATCCGCGACACGTTCCTGGAAGAGGCCGACGCGCAGGGACTGCAAGTCGTCAGCGACACCACGTTCTCCGACGGCAACGCCACCGACTTCTCCGTACAGCTCAACGACGCCAAGAACAACGAAGCCGACCTCGTATTCCTCCCGATGTACTACGAGCCCGCGTCGCTGATTCTCGCGCAGGCCAGCGCCATGGGCTACGCCCCGAAGTGGTTCGGCGTCGACGGCATGGACGGCATTCTCACCATGCAGGGCTTTGACGCCTCCCTCGCCGAGGGCGTCATGCTCCTGACCCCGTTCAACGCCGACTCTACCGACGAAAAGACCGCCAAGTTTGTCGCGGAATACGAAAGCCGTTTCGGCGAAAAGCCGAACCAGTTCGCCGCCGACGCCTACGACTGCGTCTACGCCTACTGTCAGGCGCTCACCGCCGCCAACGCGACTTCCGACATGGACGCCGCCACGATTAACGGCCTCATGAAAGAGCAGTTCACGTCCATGACGTTCTACGGCCTGACGGGCACCGAGAGCGGCCTTACCTGGGACGCCTCCGGCGCGGTGTCGAAGTCGCCGAAGGGCATGGTCATCACGAACGGCGCTTACGTCGGCATGGATTGACATTTCCCCGTAACCGGGACGGCCTCCGGGCCGTCCCGCGGCGCATATCGGAGAAAGCATCCCGCGACGCTTTTTCGGATATGCACCGACTTCTTTATTTTTGCGTGACAAGAGGTGGTTCGCGTGAACTTTATCATTCAGTTCGTCAACAGCCTGACTTCCGGCGGCGGGACGTACCAGTTACTCAACCATATCATCAACGGTATCAGTCTGGGGAGCGTGT
The DNA here is from genome assembly GCA_946183175.1 of uncultured Oscillibacter sp. Lineage (GTDB taxonomy): Bacteria > Bacillota > Clostridia > Oscillospirales > Oscillospiraceae > Oscillibacter. The sequence continues at coordinate 3,710 of CAMHBH010000138.1, read as the reverse complement.
ACGCCATTATCGCCTTAGGCTATACCATGGTCTACGGCATTGCGAAAATGCTCAACTTCGCCCACGGTGACGTAATCATGGTCGGGGCCTACGTCTGCTTCTACGCCTTCGGGGCCATGAAACTCCCCGGGCCCCTCGCCGTATGCGCCCCCTTACTCGCGATTTGCGCCGCCGTGGTCGTCTGTACGCTCCTCGGCGTCACCATCGAGAAACTCGCCTATAAGCCCCTCCGCGCCGCGCCTTCCCTCGCCGTCCTGATTACCGCCATCGGCGTCAGCTACTTCCTGCAAAATGCCGCGCTTTTACTGTGGTCGTCCAGCCCGAAAGTATTCCCGAGTTTCTTCGTGTTCCGCAGTGTCAACGACGCCGGGGAGACCGTCACGTTGCGCAGTGTACAGCTCGGCTCCCTGTCGATATCCTTCGTGACGATTGTCACCATTGTGACGTGTATTGTCATCATGCTGTCGCTGACCTGGTTCACGGGCCGCACCAAAATGGGAAAGGCTATGCGGGCGTGTTCAGAGGACAAGGCCGCCGCGCAGTTGATGGGAATCGACGTGAACGCGACGATTTCCCTGACGTTCGCTATCGGCTCCGGACTGGCCGCCATTGCCGGGGCGCTGTTGTGTTCGGCCTACCCGAACCTCGTCCCGACTACGGGCTCTATGCCCGGAATCAAGGCCTTCACCGCCGCCGTATTCGGCGGAATCGGCTCCATCCCGGGCGCGTTCCTCGGCGGACTGCTCCTCGGTGTACTCGAAATCTTCGCCAAGGCGTATATCTCTGTACAGCTCTCCGACGCGGTCGTGTTCGCCGTGCTGATAGTCGTGTTACTCGTCAAGCCGACCGGGCTTCTGGGCCGGACTGTCCGCGAAAAAGTGTGAGGTGACACCATGAGAAAGCCCGTTTCCGCCCCGTTCCACTTCCTGACATACCTCCTTGTTATCGGCGCTTACGCCGCCTTACAAGTCCTGCAAGCGCGCGGCGAATTGAGCGCCACCATGCGCGGAATGCTCGTCCCGATTTGCGCCTATGTCGTCATGGCCGTGTCGCTGAACCTGACCGTAGGCGTACTCGGCGAGTTGTCGCTGGGCCACGCCGGATTTATGAGCGTGGGCGCGTTCCTCGGCACGTCGACCGCTATCGCCCTACAGGACGCCGTGCCGATTCCGGGCGTACGCCTCGCCATTGCGCTCGTCGTCGCGGCCCTGTGCGCCGCCGTCGCCGGGTTCCTGATTGGTATCCCCGTACTCCGCCTCAACGGCGACTACCTCGCAATCGTGACCCTCGCCTTCGGCGAAATCATCAAGGCCATTTTCAACAACCTCTACTTGGGCGTCGACGCGAAAGGCGTACACATCAGCCTCTTAGAAGATACTACCAACACCGCCGCCGACGGGCGTCTAATTATACAGGGCCCTATGGGAATCGGCGGTATCCAGAAAATTTCGACGTTCACCGCCGGGTTTGTCCTAATTATGATATCCCTGATTGTGATATTCAACCTCGTGGGCAGTCGCGCGGGGCGCGCGATTATGGCTATCCGTGACAACCCGATTGCCGCGCAGAGCGTCGGCGTGAACCTCATCAAGTATAAAATGATGGCCTTCGTCGTCTCGGCGGCGCTGGCGGGTTCGGCGGGCGCGCTGTTCGCGATGAACTACTCGACCGTCGTCGCGAACAAGTTCGACTTCAACACGTCCATTCTGATACTCGTCTTTGTCGTGCTCGGCGGCCTTGGGAACATGTTCGGCGCTATCGTCGCCGCCGCCGTCCTGACGATTCTCCCGGAGGCGCTACGGCCTATCGCCGAATACAGAATGTTACTCTATGCCGTGCTCCTGATAGTCATGATGCTGACGGCGAACCACCCCTTTGTAAAGGCAATCTTCAACCGCTTCCGTCAGACGGGGCAAATACAGTTGGAGGCGGACGACGAGGAAAAGGAGGCGGCGTAAGTGGCGAAACTGGTACCCGTCCCGTCGGGAAGCATGGTTCCGGATAGGGATATCAATAAAAAGCCGGTGTTGGAGTGCGTAGACCTCGGGATTTCGTTCGGGGGCCTCCGCGCCGTACAGGATTTTAATATCATCATCGGCCCGACGGAAATTTCGGGGCTTATCGGCCCGAACGGCGCCGGGAAAACGACGGTATTCAATCTGCTGACGAAAGTCTACCAGCCGACGCAGGGGACGATTCTGTTGAACGGCAAGGACACCCACGGCATGAATACCATGCAGGTCAACCGGGCCGGAATCGCGCGGACATTCCAGAATATCCGCCTGTTCGACAACCTCTCCGTGGAGGACAACGTAAAAGTCGCCATGGACGCGAACATGCACTACAGCATGTGGAGCGGGATATTCCGCCTCCCGGCCTACTGGCGCGAGGAGAAGGCCGCCCACGAGAAGGCCTTGGAGCTGTTGTCGCTGTTCTCTATGGAAAAGTTGGCACATATACAGGCGGGGGCGTTGCCCTACGGCGCGCAACGCCGCCTGGAAATCGTGCGCGCGCTGGCGACGAATCCCTCGCTGTTGCTACTCGACGAGCCCGCCGCCGGAATGAACCCCTCGGAGACCGCGGAGCTTATGGAGAACATCCGCAAAGTACGCGACACGTTACAAATCGCCGTACTGCTCATCGAACACGACATGAATCTGGTCATGAACATCTGCGAGGGAATCTGCGTGCTGAACTTCGGGCGGATTATCGCGAAAGGTACCCCGGAAGATATTCAGTCCAACCCGGCGGTCATTGAGGCCTACTTGGGCAAAAAGTAAGGGGGCGCGAGCGTGAAAAACTCCTTTCTTGCCTTGGAGCTTGTGAATATGAAACTTGCCGCGAACGCGTTCCGACAGCGCTGTCAGGCGGCGGCAGTGAAGGACGACGGGCAAATCGACGCGGAGGAGGCGCAGATTTTGAAGAAAATCAACGCCGCAACCGACAAATTCCTCAAAGAGCTGAATAAAATCGACTAAGGAGGCGCGAGCGTGAGTAACGAACCTGTCTTGAAGGCGGAGGACTTGAACGTTTACTATGGCAGTATCCACGCCATAAAGGGCGTCTCCTTCGAGGTCTACGAGGGCGAAATCGTGACGCTTATCGGGGCCAACGGCGCGGGGAAGTCCACGACGCTGAACACGGTCTCCGGCATTCTGCGGAGCCGTACCGGGGCCGTGACGTTTCTTGGGGAGAATCTGCGCCGGGTGCCCTGTCACAAAATCGTCGAACGCGGGCTTGCGCTCGTCCCGGAGGGGCGGCGGATTTTCCTGCAAATGACCGTGGAAGAGAATCTCGAAATGGGCGCGTTCACACAGCCCCCGGCGGGCGTCGCGGAGGATTTGGAACAGGTCTACACCCTGTTCCCGCGCCTGAAAGAGCGCCGGAAGCAAATCGGCGGGACGCTCTCCGGCGGCGAACAGCAAATGTTAGCAATGGGCCGCGCGCTGATGAGCCACCCGAAATTACTCATGCTCGACGAGCCGTCGATGGGACTGGCCCCGATTCTGGTCGAGCAGATATTCCAGATTATCCGGAACCTGCACGGCGCGGGTTCGACGATTCTGCTGGTAGAGCAGAACGCGCAGGCGGCGCTTTCGATTGCCAACCGGGGCTACGTACTGGAGACCGGGAAAGTCGTCACGACCGGAACCGGGAAGGAACTGCTGGAAAGTCCGGAAATCAAGAAGGCCTATCTCGGCGGATAACGC
>CAMHBH010000137.1 GCA_946183175.1 uncultured Oscillibacter sp. | reverse complement strand
ACGAACACACGACCCACGAAATAAATCATAGGCGGGTTCGTCTGGCTCCCCTGTGGTGGAGGTGGGGAGAGTTGAACTCCCGTCCGAAAACACTTCAACAGGACTTTCTCCGGGCGCAGACGGTTATTGTGGAAGTCTTTCTTCCTGTTCCCTTCCCTGGCGGCAAGCCGTCACGCCGCTGGGGAAAGTAAGCTTCATGATTTATGGCACGGGCAAAGCTTACCGTACTCACATTTACCGCTCAACCACGCCCTTCCCGGCTCGCGGTCCTTCCGGGTCGGACGGCTGCCTTTAATCAGGCAGCAACAGCCATCGGCTGGTAATAATTGTCGTTATTTGATTTATAACGTGCCTGTTTTAAGGCGGTCAGGCACCGCCGCCCGCTTATCCTGCCTCCATATCCCCGTCGAAACCGGTACACCCCCATATTTTCCGCTTTGCGTCGGCGAAATTACACCGCCAGGTATCCGCGTCTCATGCTGAAGAGTAAAAACCTCAACGTCTGCAATGAGAACGCGGCATTTTTTCAGTGTAAAGCACGTCCTGCGTTCATCATATCCCGAGACACGAGCTATTATACACGAAAGTTGGACAGTTTGCAAGCCCTTTTTTGATTCAAGGCCCGGAAATATGCGGAAAGCCCCTCCCCCGTTGACACAGGCAATGAAACGCATGGAGGCCTCTCCGGCTCTCCGGGCCCACCTCCCCCGGACTTTTTCCGGCTTTGGCCTCCCCCGCGCGGCGGGGAAGGTGTGCGCGCAACGACGCGGGGGCTGTATAGGCGGCGTTTTGAAAAAAGGGCTTGCGCATTCCGCGAAAATTGCGTATAGTATGGGGAAGCGCGGAAGGAGGTTATCACTTGAAAATCCGTTCTACACAAGCCATTCTGGAGTGTCTGCTGGAACAGGGCGTGGATACCGTATTCGGCTACCCGGGCGGCACCATCCTGAACCTGTACGACGAGCTCTACCACTACCGGGACAGAATCCGGCACGTCCTGACCTCGCACGAACAAGGCGCGTCGCACGCCGCCGACGGCTATGCCCGCGCCACCGGGAAAGTCGGGGTCTGTTTCGCCACGTCGGGCCCCGGCGCGACGAACCTTACGACGGGTATCGCCACGGCGCACCTGGATTCGTCCCCGGTGGTCTTCATCACCTGCAACGTCAGCGAAAACCTGCTGGGGCGCGACGCCTTCCAGGAAGTCGACATTACCGGAATCGCCATGCCGATTACGAAGGCGACGTTCCTGGTACGCGACCCGTCGGAGATTGTGCCCGTTATGCGGGAGGCGTTCGTCATCGCGGCGTCGGGGCGTCCGGGGCCGGTACTCGTCGACTTCCTCAAGAACGTGACCGCCCCCGCGCAGATGGTCGAATACACCCCCGTACCGTCGATTCTGCAAGGCGACAGGCTCCCGCATATACGCGCGTTACGCCGCCGCCTGTCCGCGCCTCAGCCCGACGAGGATGACATCTCCCGCCTGCTGGAACTGATTCAGCAGTCGGAACGCCCGTTTCTTGTGTGCGGCGGCGGCGTGGTGCGCGGACGCGCAAGCGCCGAGTTCCTGACGTTCGCCGAGAGGCTCGACGCCCCCGTCGCGATTACCGTCATGGGCGGCGGCGGAATCGCCGGAGACCACCGGCTTGTCACGGGCATGATTGGCATGCACGGCTCCCACGCGTCGAATACGGCCTGCGCCGAGTGCGATTTGCTGATTGCCGTCGGCTGTCGTTTCTCCGACCGCGTCGCGACTGACCCGGGCACGTTCGCCGCACAGGCCAAGGTCGTACAGATTGACATCGACCAGTCGGAGATTGACAAGAACATCCTGACCGATTTGCACATTGTCGGCGACGCGAAAGCGGTACTCTTCGCGCTCAACGCCCGTATGGAACAACTGCAACATTCGGCGTGGAAAGACCGCATTCTGTCGTTACGCCCCGCGGAGGAATCCGCGCCTTCCGGCGGCCCGCTCAACCCCGCCCAGATTATGGACATTATCAACCGCGCCGCGCCCGAGACTACGATTTTCTCGACGGATGTCGGGCAACATCAAATGTGGGCGATTCAGTCCGTACACTTCCACTACCCCGGACAACTCCTCACCAGCGGCGGCTTCGGCACGATGGGCTTCGGACTGGGCGCGGCTATCGGCGCGCAGGCCGGATTCCCGGAGCGGCGCGTACTGCACCTCACGGGCGACGGCTGTTTCCGCATGAACTGCAACGAACTTGCCACCGTCGAACACTACCATTTCCCGGTCGTGACCGTGATTTTCAACAACGGCTGTCTGGGGATGGTACGGCAATGGCAGAACCTGATTTACGGCAAGCGCTTCTCGGAGACCACCCTTGACCGGGGCCCCGATTTCGTGAAGCTCGCCGAGGCCTACGGCCTCCACGGCTACCGCGCCACGACGGCGGAAGAATTTGAGGCCGCGTTCCGGGCGGCGCTCAACTGCGGCGGCGGGGCCGTCATTGACGCCGTGCTCGACATGGACGAAATGGTCAGGCCTATGGTCGCGGGCGGCTCTCCCGTGACGGACTTCCTGTTGAATTGAGGGGGCGACGCGTATGAAAAAGCAGTTCGACAGCGCGCGCAAGCGCTACACGCTGTGCATTCTGGTACAGGATATCCCCGGCGTACTCAGTCAGGTGGCGCGGCTCTTCTCCCGCAAGGGCTACAATATCGAGTCGATAGTCTCCGGGGCCACCGACCGCCCCCACATTACCCGTATCTCGATAGAACTCATGGCCGACGAGATGATGATTGAGCAAATCGCGGCGCAGTGCCGGAAACTGCTCCCCGTCCTGGCCGTGAAGGTGCTCGACAGCGAAGGCTCCATTCACCGGGAAATCGCGCTCATTAAAGTGCGTACCGAAGACCGCGACGGACGCGAGGAAGTTATCCAGATTGCCAACATTTTCCGCGCCAAGATTATCGACATCTGCCGCGATTCGCTGACTATCGCCGTATTCGGCACGCCCGTCAAGAACGACGCCCTCATTGACACCCTCTCCGACTTCTCGATTCTGGAGATTGCAAAGAGCGGTACTCTTGCCATGGAGCGCGGCCCCGACACGATTTATCAGGCCTTACAGGCCGAGGAATAACGCCCCGCAATACAAAAACCGTCCCGGACGCTTGAAACGTCCGGGATGGTTTTTGTTCCTGTGGAGGCGACAGGGAAAAAGCCTCCCCCGTGTCAACGGGGGAGGTGCCCGCAGGGAGTGAGAAACTCTGTCCCCGTCAGGCCCTGTCATACAGGAACCGTCGTTCTTCTCTTACACAATGCCCTGCGCAAGCATGGCGTTGGCGACCTTCTGGAATCCGGCGATATTCGCGCCCGCTACCAAATCGCCCGCCGCGCCGTACTGCTCCGCCGCGTCGTGGATGTTGTGGAAGATGTTGACCATAATGCCCTTGAGCTTCGCGTCGACTTCCTCGAACGTCCAGCTGTAGCGCATGCTGTTCTGGCTCATCTCCAGCGCGCTCGTCGCGACGCCGCCCGCGTTGGCCGCCTTCGCCGGGGCGAATAACAGGCCCGCGTTCTGGAATACCGCGATTGCCTCCGGGCGGCTGGGCATATTCGCGCCTTCCGCCACGGCCATTGCGCCGTTTTTCACGATGATTTTCGCGGTCTCCTCGTCAATCTCGTTCTGCGTGGCGCACGGGAGCGCGATGTCACAGGGAATCGTCCAAATGCCCCGGAACCCTTCCGCGTACGTGCTGCCCGGAACCCGGTCGGCGTACTCCTTGATACGTCCGCGGTGGCCGATTTTGATGTCCTTGACGATGTCCAGCTTGATTCCGTCGGGGTCGTGCACGTATCCGTTGGAGTCGCTCATAGCGACGACTTTCGCGCCCAGCGTCATGGCCTTCTCGGCGGCGAATGTCGCGACGTTGCCGGAACCGGAGATGACGACGGTCTTCCCCGCGAAACTCTCGTTCTTCATGCACTGCAACATCTCGGCGGTGAGGTAGCAGAGGCCGTATCCGGTGGCCTCGGTACGGGCCAGGGAGCCGCCGAAATCGAGGCCCTTCCCGGTCAGCACGGCGGCGTCGTAGCTGTCGCGGATGCGCTTGTACTGGCCGAACAGGTAGCCGATTTCGCGTCCGCCTACGCCGATGTCCCCGGCGGGAACGTCCACGAATTGCCCGATATGCCGCTGTAACTCCGTCATGAAGCTCTGACAGAAGCGCATGACTTCGCCCTCGCTCTTGCCCTTCGGGTCGAAATCCGCGCCGCCCTTGCCGCCGCCGATGGGCAGTCCGGTCAGGCTGTTCTTGAGAATCTGCTCAAAGCCCAGGAACTTCAGGATAGACAGGTTCACCGTCGGGTGGAAGCGCAGGCCGCCCTTGTAGGGCCCGATGGCCGAATTGAACTGCACGCGGTAGCCGCGGTTCACGCGCACGTTTCCGGCGTCGTCGACCCAGGGCACCCGGAACGTCACGACGCGTTCGGGTTCGACAAAGCGCTCAATCAGCCCCGTCTTCTCGTACTCCGGGTGCTGAGGGAGCATTCTGTCGAGGCCTTCCAGAACTTCCAGTACCGCCTGATGGAACTCCTTCTGGTCCGGGTCGCGTGTCGTGACCTGCTCGTAGACCCGCTTCAAATACGCGCTCTGTAACATGGCTGTTACCCCCATTCGGTTTATTCTCGGATATCCTGTGTGATTATACAGAAATGAGGCCGCCCGCACAAGAAGGAAATTTCCTGAAATCGCGGGCGGACAGCGGCACAATTTCCTGACATTTTCACAAAAAAGCCGCGCTTTACGCCCCGGAAAGACAAAACAGCGTATCTTTGTTTTTCCCGGGAAAACGTCCGGATTCCGCCGTTGCGCCTGCGGAAATGCCCTTCCGCCGGGCGGGTAGGCAAAACCGTCGGGTGCGGGAAAAAGCCTCCCGTGTCGCCGTAAGGAGACAGAGGGGGCGTGGAGGCGTCCTTGCCAAGAATCGCGGTTGCATTTGGTGCAGTTCCGGCGTATAATGGCCGCAATCGACAGAAAGGACGGACGCACTATGGACATGC
>CAMHBH010000136.1 GCA_946183175.1 uncultured Oscillibacter sp. | reverse complement strand
CTCAACACTGGATGTGCGTTGTGTCCCGTAGCGGTAGCACGCTGAAAATCGCGCAGGGCAATTTCAGTTCCAAAGTCCGCATTGCCACTTACACGCTCGACGGGAATAAAATCAAGACCTCCAACGGCTCCGTTTTCAAGACCTTCTCCTACGGCTATCACTACTACTGATTTTTTCCGCAAGTAAAAAACGGCTCCGGCGAACACCGCCGGGGCCGTTTTTTTTGTTCATATCGCCCCCGCCGCGTAGAAAAGCGGAGCGACGGAGGAAACCAACGATTCCCGGACACCTATGACTTTTCCGGAGACGGCAAAAAGTTTGATAGACAAGCGGGAAATTTTGTATTATAATGGGCAAGATTATTCCATGGGCTTGCGTCCATGACACGTCCGGACGGCCCGCCGCCCGGAAATAAGGAGTTGAGAAGTTGAATATTACCAGAAAACCTATCGCCGACGGCGTAAATTTGACCTGTCTGCCCGCGCGGAAGTTCAAGACGGGCCTGTTGTCGGCGCAATTCGTCGCGCCGCTGTCGGCACAGACCGCCGGGGCCGTCGCGCTGATTCCGTCCGTACTCCGCCGCGGCACCGTCGACGCCCCCGATATGGGACGCCTCTCCGCGCGTCTCGATGACCTCTACGGCGCGCGCATTGACGAGACCGTCCGCAAAATCGGGGAATACCAGTGCGCGGGCTTCGTGGCCAGTTTCCTCGACGACCGCTTTGTGCCCGGTTCGGAACGCCTCCTCGAACCCGTCACGGCCCTGCTCGGCGAACTCTTCCTCCGGCCCGTCACCGAAAACGGCGTCTTTCTCCCCGCCTACTTCGACAGCGAAAAGACGAATCTGCTTGACGCCATCGGGAGTATCCGCAACGACAAGCGCCTCTGGGCCGGACGGCGGTTATTGTCGGAGATGTGCGCCGGGGAACCCTACGGCGTCTCGCGTCTCGGGGAGGAGGCGGACGTAGAGGCGCTACAAGTCGGCGGGCTTTACAGCAGTTACCGCGAGTTACTCGCGACCGCGCCGCTGGAAATCGTCTACTGCGGGAGCGCGTCCGGGGAGGAAGTCGAGGACGCCTTACGCGCGGCGCTGTCGGGACTGCCGCGCGGGGAAATCCGGACGCTTCCGGAGATGTCGCCGCACGCGCCCCGCGCCGACGTACTGCATATCTCGGACGCCATGGACGTGACGCAGGGCAAGCTCGAAATCGGCTTCTCCTGCGACAGCGACGACTATATGGCCCTCCTGATGGGCAACGTACTTTTCGGCGGGAGCAGTAATTCCAAGCTGTTCATGAACGTGCGCGAAAAGCTGTCGCTGTGCTACTACGCCTCTTCGGCGTTCCACCGGAAAAAGAATCTGATTACGGTCTCGTCCGGGATTGAGTTCGGCAACTATCAGGCGGCGTTCGACGAAATCATGGAGCAACTCCGCATGGTACAGGCCGGCGACTGGGAAGACTGGGAAATCGACAGCGCCCGGAGCATTCTTTTGAACTCCTACGCGTCCCTCGGCGACGGACAGGGCAAACTTGAGAACTTCTACCTGTCGCGTGCTGTCAGCGGCTTCGACGACACCCCGGAGAGTATGTCGGAGAGCGTGCGCACGATGAGCGCCGAACGTATTATAGAGGCCATGCGTACCGTGAAACTGGACACGGTCTATTTCCTGAAAGGAAAGGAGGCGGCGGAATGAACTTCACGCAGTACGACCGAATCGGGGAGCGCGTGTACAGCAAGACACTCGCAAACGGTCTCGAACTCCGGGTAGTCAGCCGCCCGGACTACGCGCGCAAGTACGCGTTTTTCGCCACGCGCTACGGCGGCATGGACACCCGTTTCCAGCTCGGCGGGCAGTGGCTCGACACGCCCCCGGGTATCGCGCACTATCTGGAGCACAAGATGTTCGACACCGAGGACGGCAACGCCCTACAGGAACTCGCCAAGAACGGTGCCGAACCGAACGCGTTCACCTCCAACGCCATGACGGGCTACTACTTCGATTCCACACAGCACTTTGAGGAGAACTTGCGGATTCTGCTTTCGTTCGTGTCGGTGCCGTACTTCACAAAAGAGAGCGTCGACAAGGAACAGGGTATCATCGCGCAGGAAATCCGCATGATTGAGGACAACCCCGACTGGCAGATTTACCACCGCATGGTCGAGGCGATGTACAAGCAAAGTACGGCGCGTATTGCAATCGCCGGGAGCGTGGAGAGTATCCGTGACATCACCGCCGAGACGCTCTACCGCTGTCACGAGGCGTTCTACACGCCGTCCAACATGATTCTGACCGTCGTCGGCGACGTGCAACCCGAGCGCGTAGAGGAAATCGCCGTCGAAATCCTCCCCGCCGCGGGCGGCCCGGTCATCCCCCGCGACTACGGACACGAACCCCCGGAAGTCGCCGTACACGAACTCCGGCGGAGTATGGAAGTGGCAACGCCGCAATTCCTGACGGGTTTCAAGTGCCGTCCGGCGGAGTACGGCGAGGACTGGCTGCGGCAGGCGCTTATCGGCGAATTGGCCTCCGACATCCTTCTGGGCGAATCCAGCCCGCTGTACCTGAAACTCTACGACGACGGCCTGATAAACTCCACCTTCGGCGGCGACTACGAACTGCTCCCCGGCTACGCCTGCTTCTACGCCGGGGGCGACAGCCGCGACGCCCGCGCCGTCACCGACGCGATTACCGACGAGGCCGCGCGTATCGCCGCCGGAGAGTTCGACATGGACCTGTACCGCCGTCTGCGGCGGACGATGTACGGGGAGTATATCCGGAGTTTCAATTCCTTCGAGACCGTCGCGGTGTCGCTGACGGAGGGATGTTTCAACGGCTACGACCCGTTCCGCTTCCCGGAGCTCTTCGAGACTATTACGCCGGAGGACGTGCGCGCCTTCCTGCGCGACAACGTCACGCCGGAAAACCGCGTGCTCAGCGAAATCGTACCGGGCGACGCCGGGGGGGATGTCGATGGAACAGGCGCTTAAAAATATGCCTATCGGCTTTCCGGGCCTGTTCGGCGACTGGTCGTGGAATCCCGACCCTGTCGCCATTCACATCGGGCACGGAATCTACTGGTACGGGATTATTCTGGCCTGCGCCATGCTCTGCGGTACGTGGCTGTCCATGCGCCGCGCAAAGTACGCCGGAATCACGGAAGACCACGTACTCGACTTCGTGCTCTGGGCCACGCCCTGCTGTATCATCGGCTCCCGGACTTACTACGTGTTCTTCAACCAGTCCCTGTACCGGACGGCCTCGGGCGGCTTCGACTGGGGCCGCGCCGTGGCCGTCTGGGACGGCGGAATCGCTATGTACGGTACGGTCATCGTCGGCCTGCTCGTCGCGTTCGTCTTCGCGTGGCGACAGCGTATCCCGTTCGGCGCGCTCATGGATACGCTCGTTTACGGCCTGATTCTCGGGCAGTGCATGGGGCGCTGGGCCAACTTCGTCAACCGCGAGGCCTACGGCGGCCCGACCGGGTTGCCGTGGCGTATGCGCCTGTGGTTCAGCGGCGCGAACAATGTACCCGTCGCCGTCGACGTACACCCTACGTTTCTGTACGAAAGCCTCTGGAACCTTGCCGGCCTGATTCTGCTCCTGACGGTGATTTCGCGCGGGCGGCGCTTCGACGGCGAAAACGCGTGGTTCTACTTCCTCTGGTACGGCCTGGGCCGCGCCTGGATTGAGGGCTTGCGTACTGACAGCCTGTACCTGTTCGACTGGACGCTGTTCGGGGTGCCGATTCGCGTCTCGCAGGCGCTGAGTATTTGCCTGTCGGCGCTCGCCGCGCTGGTGCTCTGGGTACAAATCCGTGTCCGGAAGCGCTCCCCGGAGGGCCTCTACGTCAATCAGCCGGAGAGTCGGCAATGGTTCGAGGAACTCCCCGGAATCCCGCAACGGCAAAAAAAAAGGACTAAGGAAACAGGTGGTGGTAATACGATGGCAATCCTGATGGACGGCAAAGCCTTAGCCGAAAAGACCCGCGCCCGTATTCAACAGCAAGTCGCGGCATTGCAACGCCCGCCCTGTCTGGCGGTTATTCTTGTAGGCAACGACCCCGCTTCCCAAATCTACGTCCGCAACAAGGAGAAGGACTGCGCCGAATGCGGTATCCGTACGCTCCCCTGCCGCCTCGCGGAAGGTATCTCCGAAGAACAGCTCCTTACTCTGATTCAGCGCCTCAACGCAGACCCCGCCGTAGACGGGATTCTGTGTCAGCTCCCGCTCCCGCCGCACATTAACACGTCGGAAGTCCTCCGCGCCATCGACCCCGAAAAGGACGTGGACTGCTTCCACCCCTCCAATATCGGACAGCTCTCCATGGGCGAACCGGTGTTCCTGCCCTGTACCCCCGCCGGAATCATGATGTTGCTGTTGGAATACGGAATCCCCGTGCGGGGCCGCAACTGCGTGATTATCGGGCGTAGCAACATCGTCGGCAAGCCCCTGGGAATGCTCCTCACCGCCGCCGACGGTACCGTGACTATCTGCCATTCCCGCACCGAACATTTAGCCGAAATCACCCGACAGGCCGATATTCTTATCTCCGCCACCGGGCGGGCCAAACTCGTCACGGCGGACATGGTCAAGGCCGGGGCGACGGTCGTCGACGTGGGCATGAACCGCGACGAGGACGGCAAGCTCTGCGGCGACGTGGATTTCGACGACGTGGCGACGAAGGCGGGCTGGATTACGCCCGTACCGGGCGGCGTGGGGCCCATGACCCGCGCGCGCCTGCTCGAAAACGTACTCACCGCCGCCAAACGCAGGCTCGGCGGCGAATAAAATGACAGGAGGCGGTCGTATGGTTATTCACCAGTCCGCGGAAGATTACCTCGAATCCATCCTCGCACTGGAAGAACATCTCGGACACGGGCAGGTTCACTCGATTGACATCGTCAATCGTCTGGGGTTCTCGAAGCCCAGCGTCAGTATCGCCATGAAGAAACTCCGCGAGAATGGCTACATCCTGATGGCCGGGGACGGCGCAATCACGCTGACCGACAAGGGTATGGAAATCGCGTCGAGCGTGTACGACCGCCACAAGACCCTGACGAAGCTCTTTGAA
>CAMHBH010000135.1 GCA_946183175.1 uncultured Oscillibacter sp. | reverse complement strand
GGAAATCCCCGAGAAAGGCGGCCTGCACGGCTACTGGCCCTCGTTCGACACCGCCGGGTTACACCCTGATATCCGGCTGGAGCCGATTTACGAGCCGTATATTACCATGCTGTCCAGCGAGGAGACGGACGGACGCCGCCCGCTTGTACTGGCCGAGGGCAATTTCACCCGCGAGGCGGTTTTGAGCGTCACGGAAAGCGGCGTGGGCGCGCCCGCCGGGTCGGATGCTATGGTCATGGACATCAGTCTGGAAGGTGCCGGACTGACCGGGGACGACACGGTTTCCATCCGCCTCCTGAACCAGACCGACACGCAGGCCACCGTATGGCGCTTCTACGACAGCCGCTGGCGTACCGTCAGCGCGCAGACCAGCGGGCATTACCTGATAGTCGACATGGAGGGCGACAGCGGTACCTATTGCGTCATCCCGGGCGGCACCGGACAGGCCGAAATGATTCGCCACCTGATTCCGGTCGCGGCGGTCGTGCTGCTCGTTCTCATTGTGGCGGTAGTCCTTCGCAATAACCACTACAAGGCCAAGACTAAGCCCAAAAGCGAATAAGCCATAACAGGAACCGCGACGACACAACGCCGTCGCGGTTCTGAAATTTTTCCGGAAACCCTCTTGACAAGCGGGTCGCGGTGTGCTATCCTATCCGTACTAGTTCAACTAATACAGTTAGTACAATCCACACAGCGGAGGTACACCTATGCAAGACTTTCTGGAACGTCTCCCGGAGGCGTTGCCCGTGTCGCTGATTCCCTACCTGCTCTTCGCCGGCGGCGCGGCGCTTACGGGCCTCTTCTTCGCGCTGGCGTACATCCTCAACCGGAGGGAGTGATACAATGGCGACGTTATCCCTGCTTTTTATCGGGGGCGGCGTACTGGTAATCGCCCTGACGGCGGCAATTCTGAACCGGAGGTAAAGTCGTATGATGTTGGCATTGGTACCGCTTCGGGCCTACGCCGTCGGACTGCTGGCAGTCCTGACGCTGGCGGCGATGGCCCTGACGATTGCGGGAAGGTGAATTTCAGAGGGGAGGCGAAATCGACGTGATTACCCTGAATTATCGGGACTCCCGGCCCATTTACGAACAAATACGGGAAGGCCTAAAGCGCCTGATTGTCACGGGGGCTATGGAGGCGGAGGAGCGTCTGCCGTCTGTGCGGACGCTGGCGACGCAGTTGAGCATAAACCCGAACACCATACAGCGCGCCTACGCCGAACTCGAACGCGAGGGCTACTGTTACTCCGTGCCGGGAAAAGGAAGTTTCGTATCGGAGCGCGTGGAGACGGACGGCAAGCGCCGCCGGGAATTAAAAGACCGTCTGCGGGCGCTGGCGGCGGAATTGAAATTCTTAGGCGTGGCGGAATCGGAACTTGTGGAGTTAATCCGGAGCGTTCCGGAGCGCACGGACGAAAAGGAGGATATGCCATGATACAGGCGGAGAATGTGGTAAAGCTCTTCGACGGCTTCCGCGCGCTGGACGGCGCGTCGCTGACGGTGCCGACCGGGAGCGTGTACGGGCTTGTGGGGCCGAACGGGGCCGGGAAGTCGACGATTATCCGGCACCTGACCGGGATTTACCGTCAGGACAGCGGAACCGTACAGATGAACGGCGAAAACGTGTGGGAGAATCCCGCGCTCAAGGAGAAAATCGCCGCGATTCCCGACGACTGGTTTTACTTTAACCCGTCGACCGTCCGCGACATGATGAGATTCTACCGGGGCTTCTACCCGCGCTTCTCCATGGAGCGCTACGAGAAGCTGAAGGAAGTCTTTCAGATTGACGAAAAGCGGGTTATCCGGCGTCTGAGCAAAGGCATGCAGAAGCAGGTCGCGTTCTGGCTGACGCTGTGCTGTATGCCGGACTTCCTGATACTCGACGAACCCGTAGACGGCCTCGACCCGGTGATGAGGCGTCAAGTATGGTCGCTTGTCATGGGCGACGTGTCGCAGAACGGCACGACGGTGCTTGTCAGTTCGCACAACCTCCGGGAACTGGAGGACGTGTGCGACCACGTCGGGATTATGAACCACGGGAAAGTGCTGGTGGAACGCAGTCTCGAACAGTTGCAGGACAACATGGTGAAATTGCAAGTCGTATTCCCGGAGGGCGTGACGGAAGTCCCGGCGGAGTTGCCGACGCTCCACGCCTCGAAAACGGGGCGCGTCCATACGCTCATCATGCGCATGAACGCCGCCGAGGCCGAGGAGACTGTACGCGCCTATCACCCGTTGTTGGCGGAGGCCGTGCCGCTGACGCTGGAAGAAATCTTCATTTACGAGTTGGGAGGGGTAGATTATGAAGTTAAAGACATCCTTCTTTAATCCGACGCTGTACGTCAAGAATCTGACGCGCTTCTGGCCCCTGTGGGGACTGACTTCGTTCTTCGGCGCGCTGATTCCAATTTCGGGTATCATGATGTACCTGAACGGCAGTATGCAGAGAATCACGTCTCTGGAACTCTCGCAGGCGTATTACGGCGGCGTGGCCTACTTCGCGCCCATCGTCATGCTCTGCTACTGCGTCCTGTGCGCAATGGCGGTTTGGAGCTACCTGTACAACGCGCGGAGCGTCGGCATGATGCACACGTTGCCCATTAGCCGGGAGGGCCTGTTCGTCACGAACTTCCTTTCCGGTATGACGATGGTCGCGATTCCGTGGGTGGTGACGGCGTTCTTCTGCGTGATACTCTCGTTAGTTTGCGGGGGGTTCGCGGCGGGGCCGCTGTTCGTTACGATTCTGTGCGTCTTCGGGGAGGGCGTGTTCTACTTCTCCTCCGCGACGGCGGCGGCGTTCATTACCGGCAACGTGTTCGCCCTGCCCCTGCTCTACTTCCTGTTCCACTTCCTCGCGCCCCTCGCCGAATCCCTCATTACGACTTTCTCCTCTAACATGATATTCGGCCTGTCCACCCGTACCTATACGGGCGTCGTCGACTGGCTCTCGCCCACGGTCTATATCATGAAGCACGTCAGAGTAAACAGCGTTTACACGGAGATTCCCTATCCCGGAGAACCCAACGTGACGACAAGCGTCTTGCAGTCGGTGACGCTCGAAAACGCGTGGATTATTTTCGCCTATACGCTCGTCGGGCTTGCGCTGCTGGGCGTGGCCTACGCGCTCTACCGTTACCGTAAGAGCGAGTGCGCCGGGGAAGTCATCGCCATGAACTGGGGGCGGCCCGTGTTCCGCTACGGTATCGCGGCCCTGCTGGCCCTCGGCGGCGGGCAACTGCTGTATATCATCATCTTCAACAGCTTCGACCTCGACCAAGACCCCTATCATATTCTGCCGCTCATTTTCTGTATGCTCATCGCCGGGTTAATCGGCTACTACGGCGCGTGTATGCTTCTGGCGAAAACGCTACGGGTATTCAACAAGGACACTCTGCGGGGCGTGGGAATCGTCGCGGCGGGGTGCGTGGTGGTGTGCTGTGTCGTGGGGTTCGATATGCTGGGAATCGCGCGGCGCGTGCCGTCCGTGGAGAGCGTCAAGTACGTGCGCCTCTACACCGCGAACAATACCTACTACCTGTTCCCCGACGAGGACGCCGACGTTATAGAACAGCTCCGCGCCGTTCATAAGAGTATCATCGACGAGCGCGGCTACGCGCAAAACGCGCTTAAAATCGCACAACAGAACGGACACGAAACCGACTTCACCCAAAACACCTACGTGACGTTCCGCCTGTCCTACCTCCTCAAAAACGGACTGTCCGTCGACCGGAATTATTTCCTGTACCTCTCGAAAGACCGCATGTCGGAGCCGGGGACGTATGACAACATGATGGACAGTTTCGTAAACAGTACGGAAATGAAACTGCGGCGCTTACGTTTCAACGATTCGCGTTTCCGTGTTGAGAGCGGGAATATCAGCGTACAGAAGCGCGACGACGGCTTTGAGTTCAGCAGTCGCGAACTTTCGGAAATTCTCAACGCGATTGCGGACGACACCAAGTCGGGCAATTGGGGGCAATACGACTGGTTCGAGAATGACGCCGACATTTACGCCGTGCAACTGTTCTTCTGGTACAGAGTCAACGGCATTGAGGAACTGTCGGACAGGGTTCTAGACAACATCACGGTGTATCTGCGTCCGGGCATGGCGCACACGATTGACGCCCTCAAACGGATGGGCTACGTGACCGACGACGACTTAATCACACGGGAGGAAATGCGCAAAATCTGGGAGGAGCGCGACAGAGCAGAGAACAGAATCTACAATCCGCCGGAGGCGTACTATGAAGGCGAGGCACCGTTAGAGAGCATAGAGGGCCTTATCTACCCGACGGCGGAAGTCACGACGGACACCGTGGACGTATTCGACGCCCCGGAGACCGCGCCCGTGACGCCGGAAACGGCGGAGGCAACGAATCCCGGCGGCGTGAACAATAACCCGAACAGCGCCCCGCAGACTGTTCCGGAAAGTTCCGCCGCGTCGGCGGGGAGTTCGTGACATGATGGCCAATATCACAACGGGCGGCGGATTCCCCGCCGTCCCGCCCCGCCGTAAACACGGCCCCCTGTACCGATTCCTCATGCCGTGGGTATTCCTGACGCTGTTCGTCGTCGCGTTCTACACCGTCCGGGTACGAGACCCGCGCGTGAGTACGGAATACCCGTCGTATCTTCCGGGGGCGGGCGTGGAACTGCCGGAGTACGTGCGCGAAAATTTCCTGACACAAAATCCCTATTCGCGCCCGGGGGCGTACCTGCGCAAAATCAACGGCGTCGTGATTCACTACGTAGGCAACCCCGGTTCGACGGCGGGCGCGAACCGGAGCTATTTCGAGAGCCTGTCGGACGGCACCACGGGCGTTTACGCGAGCAGTCACTTTATCGTCGGACTAGAAGGCGAGACGATACAGTGTATCCCGCTGACGGAAATCGCCTACGCGTCGAACGACCGCAACAGTGACACGATTTCGATAGAAGTCTGCCACCCCGACGCCGGGGGCAAATTCAACGACGTGACCTATCAGCGTCTGGCGGAGTTGACAGGCTGGCTTTGCTGGAAATTCGACTTGGAGCCGTCGGAGGCCGTCATACGCCACTATGACGTAACCGGAAAGCGGTGTCCGGTGTACTACGTGGAGCACCCGGAGGC
>CAMHBH010000134.1 GCA_946183175.1 uncultured Oscillibacter sp. | reverse complement strand
GTTGAGCCCTGAGGTGGAGTACGGGGTGTCTCCCTGGCTCGTATTCATTCCCGCCTATTACCTCCTGTCGCTTGCGTACCTGCAGAAGCGGAGTCTAGGTAACGGCGGTTACGATGTGTTCGTGCTGTTCAACGGCGTGGCGGTGCTCCTGCTGAGTTGTTACCAGGCCCGCGCTGCGGGAGTCGTGGCTAATTTTGTGGCGTTGCTGTTGCTTGTCCATGCCTACGGAAGGCCTGGGGTCAAGTTGTGGAAACAGGCTCTGTTCCTGCTCCTGTTCGCGTGCTTCACGGCAATTTCGATTGGCGGATTCAGGTACTGGCGTTCTCACGGGCATTACCGTGCCGACAGGGCTGCCGACTATTTTGCCAAGCGACACCTGATGGGCTTTGACCCTGTGGTGGAACTCGGGTCATTCGAATCCAACTTTGCGGGCAAGTACAATCGCGAGGTTGTCCTGCGCGTATGGGATACGCTCGCTCCGGCATACATGCGGGCCGCCGTGTACGAAAAATACGTGGGCGGCATCTGGAAACTCCCGGCGCACCGCGACCGCATGGTCTATGCTTCGCGCTACAAGGTGGATTACGCTGTGTTCGAAACCCGCGATTCCGTGTCGTCTGCCGACAGTTCGCGCCCGGTGTGGGTGCAGTCTACGCTTGACAATTTCGGGTTCATTTTCGCCCCTTACAATGCCGTTGCGGTTGCCATGAAGAATGCGGATTCTGTGGAATATTTCAGGTCGAATATATTCAAACAGGGCGAAACCCGTCGTGGCGACTGGTTCTACTATATGCCGTTGCTGAGCGTCCCCACGGGGCCGTACGTCGTGGGTCCTGGAGATGATGATACACCGGACAGTTCCTACCTGCAGGTCTTTGTGCCTCTCGCAGGCTTCCTTGATACGGTCGCGATGGAAATGGGGCTCGATACGATTCCCGACGAGCCGGCTGTACTAAGACCGAATAGCTACTCTCGCGCAATAAGCGATTATTTCTTGCACCATTTTGCCTATTCCCTGCGCGTAGACGAATCCAAGGTGGATGCCACCAAACTGGGCGCGAAACCTGACCCGTTGCGCGTCTTCTGGGCGACCCGCTCCGGCTATTGCGAGTATTATGCTACGTTGTCTGTGCTTCTGTTACGTCGCGCTGGGATCAAGGCGCGTTATGTGACGGGTTTTGCCCGTCCGGAAGTCGAACCGGAGCGCCCGTATGCCATATTCCGCCGGAATTCCTCGCATGCGTGGGTCGAGTACTACGATGGCGGCCAGTGGAAACCTTTCGACCCGACGCCTCCGCTGTTCGTAGTGAAGGTGGAACGCCCCTCCTGGTTTGCCATGAAGCTTGAGGCAATCCGCGCACGAACTGCCCGCATATTCCATGTGCTGCGTGACGGGGAATGGAGGACTATGCTGAGTGCCTGGCAAGATACCTCCCGCAACGTCCTTTCGAGCACGCTGTTCAACGTGATTCTTGCTTTTGCAATCGTTGCGCTTGCGGTATTTTTCGTATTGAAAAAAATGCGTCGTCGCAACAAACGCCCCGGTTACGAGGCTTCGGTCCTGCAACTTGTGCGCATGCTTGATTCTGCTGAAAAAATGCTGGCCTCGTTGGGCCTGCGCCGTAGTCCCGGCCTGTACGGCGGGGTTGGCCGATGGAAGCGCCTCCACCGCCGACATATCCGGCGTGTCGGGGGCCTCGGGTGTATCGGGGGCCTCGGGCGTCTGGCTGACGGGCACGGCGGAGGCCTCCGTATCCGGCGCGGGACGCGGCGGCATGCTCTGCCCCGAATGCTGGATGAGGTAGCGCCCCGGACTGACCCGCCGGGCCAATGCCGCGCCACGGTCGCCGTCGCTGGCCTCCATCAGGTACAGCTTCACGCCGTCCTGCTTACTGCCTTCTACTGTCTGCGCGACCGTCTGCGTCAACTCCATACTGCGCTTCTCGGTGTTGGACGTGACGCTCGCGATAATTTCGCCGTTGGCGCTGTCCAGATAGCCCGCGTCCTTGAGTACGTCCATGGTGTGGGCGACCGCGTCGTCGACGGTCTTGTTCTTGACATCGCTTTCCAGGGACTGCGCGAGGCCCGCGGCGTCCGGGCTGATTGCGTTTACGGAAATGACCCGCCCCATGCGGTTAATCGAAAATTCAATCGACGATTCGTCCACGTCCAGGGAGACGTACGCACAGGCGAACGCGGTATTGTACGTGACGGAACCGCTGAGAATCACGATGGCAAGCGCGGCGGCGACCGCGCCGCGGAATCGGGAATCGTTCCACCAGACTTTCTTTTTCGACTTTTTCCCGGATGTTTCGGAATCTTCCCCGGTTTTCTCTTTTCCCTTGACGGCCTCCAGAATGTGAAGTCCGGCGGGGAATCGAATCGTTTTCTGACGGTCTTTCGAGGCTCTGGAGGCCTTCGGGGCCTCACTGACATCGGGAATCACCGTTGTCGGGGCGTCGGGGGCGTCGAACACGGTGCCCGACGTGATTCCCGCCTCGTCGTCGGGCGAAAGGGGCGCTTCCGGCGTCACGTCGCCGGTACCGGGTACAGTGTCCGCCGCGTCGTCGGGGAATATGGGTTGCCAGATGGTATCGGTCTCGGGTGCCGTACTCGCCGCCTCGGGCGTGTCCCGTGTGGTATCGCTCGTCTCGTCGCCGGGGAATACGGGGTGCCACACGGTATCGGTCTCGGGGGCGTCCCGTGCGGTGTCGGGCGCGGACTCCCGCTCGTTGAGGGTGTCGCGCACGGTTTCGGAGATGATTCCAGGCGCGTCGCCCAGGGCGTCAACGGGGGACACGGGTTTCTGTGTGTCGGGCGCGTCGAGGGTGCCCCGGACGGTGCCGGAAATATCGGGCGCGGCGTCCTCCACGGGGGCGGGCGGCGTCTGCTTCATGCGGGACGGAAACTCGCTGATTTTCGCGCCCAGCGCCCCGACCCCCGCGCTGAACGTCTGCCACGCGTTGCGCGCGCTCTCCTGCGGCAACTCGGGCAGTTCTATCGTCTCGCCGACCTGACAGCTCTGCCGGATTTTAACCACAGCGCCGTCTTCCCGGAATACGGCGGCCAGGCCGTCCCGGACTTCCATGACTAATCCTTTCATAGCTGTCAAACCTTCCTGATATAGTCCAGATAAGCGGATAGTATTGGGTAGTCGCCGCCCAGAATTTCGGCGGCGGCGATGATGTAGCGGCGGTGGCGGTCGAGAATCTTCCGCGATACCCCGCTGGACGCGCTAAGCTCTTTCATCGGGAGCATACGCCCCCGCCGGAGCTGTTCCAACATGACCGGGTTGCCCAGCAGGGTCAGTACCGCGAAGGCGCATTGCCGCTTGGTCTTTTCGGCTTTCGGGGAGCACTCCGTCAAGTCGAAGAAGGAGAAGCCGTAGCGCTGTAGCGTGGACTGTATCTCCGCGATTTCCTCGCGGGTGCGCGTGCTCAAATCGGCGTCGGAGGCCGCCATAGACTCCGCGACGACCTGCGACTGTACCTGTAGATTCGTGCCCGTGGCCTCCTCCTCGGGCAGCTCGCCGTCGAACGCGCCCGGCGTGACCGAGACCTCCGCGCCGTGACGCCATTCGGAACGGAGATAGTCCACGATTCGCCGCCGGATAACCACCCCCGCGAAGCCCCGGAAAGAGCCTTTTTCCGTCTCGTAGCCCCGGACAGCCGCCAGAAAGGCCAGCAACGCGACCGACCACTCGTCGTCGCTGTCGCTAATGTAGCGGTGCGCGGCCTCGGAGGCACAACGTAAAATCCACTGCTTGTGGTTCTCCACCAGACTGTTGAGGGCCTGTTCGTCTGTCTTGGCGGCGATGACCTCCTGTTCCAGATAGTTCATATTAGTTTCCCCTTTAGCAAGTGCCGCGCGCTTGCGGCGGCAGAGTTCTCTTTGTCTGCGTCGAGTATAGCACAGCCGGAGGGAAACTGCAAGCGTTACAGGCGGAATCCCGCTGTCCTTCTGCTAATCTATTCGTATCCGGGCGCGCTTTTTTTGGGGTCGGGGCGAAAAACGCGCGGCAAAAGTTGCAAATTCTGGAAACGGATACCAGAAAATTTCCCGCCGACGTATTGCCGCCGTGGAACTCCCCGCGCGCCGGGAAATTCTCCCGGGGCGGCGCTTTTCCCCCTTGTTTGAGGGCGCGGAGTGTGCTATAATCTTCCACGGAAACCCCGCCCGCGAGGGCGACAAGTGAAGCATACAGGAGGAGAAGCACATGAAAGAGTGGACACGGGAAGAGCGCTACCGCGAACTCCACGACGCGGAAGAAGTGCGGGACCTGTACGAGCGAATCAGCAAATCCGTCTACCGTCAGAAGTACCACATTCAGCCGGTCACGGGACTTTCGAGCGACCCGAACGGGTTCGCGCTCCATAAGGGCGTGTGGCATTTGTGCTACCAGTGGTGCCCGTGGGGGGCCGTACACGGCCTGAAATACTGGTACCACGTCACGAGTACCGACCTCATCCACTGGCGCAACGCCGGAATCGGCCTCAAACCCGACTGCTTCTACGACAACCGCGGCACGCACTCCGGCTCCGCGATTTCCTCCGGCGACGACCTCTACTTCTTCTACACCGGCAACCACCGCGACGACGACTGGACGCGTACCCCCTACACCTGCGCGGCGGTTCTCGGCCCCGACAACCGCCCCAAAAAGCTCGAAAAGCCCCTCTTCGGCCCCCGCGACGACTACAGCGAACACCAGCGCGACCCGAAAATCGTCTGGAACGAGCAGAAGAAGCTCTACTTCATCTTCATCGGCGCGCAGACTATGGACAAGCGCGGTACCGTGCTCATTTACAAGTCCCCCGAACTCCTCAAGGGCTGGACATTCGCTGGGGAATTGAAAGTACCCGGCTTTGAGAAGTTCGGCGGTATGTGGGAGTGCCCGTATATTGTGAACATCAGCGGGAAGGACGTGCTCATTTTCTCCCCGCAGTATACCAAACTCCCGGGCCGCGCCGAGAGCACCAACCACAATGTCTATCTCATCGGCTCCATGGACTACGATTCTTTGACATTCACCCCCGACGGCGGCTACCGCTATCTCGACTTCGGTTTCGACTTCTACGCGGCGCAGGGCGCGGCGAACGTCGGCGACCCCGACAAGGCCATTC
>CAMHBH010000133.1 GCA_946183175.1 uncultured Oscillibacter sp. | reverse complement strand
ACGTCAAACGGGAGACAAAACGGACACAACCCACGCCCCGTAAGGGGACGGAAACAGTATGCGCATAACGTCAAACGGGAGACAAAACGGACACAACCCACGCCCCGTAAGGGGACGGAAACAGTATGCGCATAACGTCAAACGGGAGACAAAACGGACACAACCCACGCCCCGTAAGGGGACGGAAACTAACGACGGAGATAGACGGATTCCCATCCCTTGGTACAGACACAACCCACACCCCGTAAGGGGACGGAAACTTGAGTGCCCCTATAAGGGCGGGCTGTACGTCCCTGACACAACCCACACCCCGTAAGGGGACGGAAACTTTCCCACGCACTCGTAAAGCGTCATGACACTTACGAGGGATACAACCCACGCCCCGTAAGGGGACGGAAACACAACAAGCCGGATAACCTGCGTGTCAATGGGCAACGACACAACCCACGCCCCGTAAGGGGACAAAAACTGCATGACACCGTAAAAATGTGATTGGCAAGTCGCATTGTCCCCGCTGTGTCGGGGCAAAGGCGACTTGCCAACGCGCTTTTCCGTGCGGTTGAAATTTTCTCTCACGCGGGTTATACTGCCCTTATCCAACACGACAGGAGGAGCGCGCATGACAGAAGACATCCGGGACAAAGTGGTACTCGTGGGGCTGAACTCCCCGGTACTGGGCCGCGCGGAGAGTTCCGACGACGAGAGTATGGACGAGCTGTCGGCGCTGGTCGAGACCGCCGGGGGGAGTGTCGAGGGGATTATCCTGCAAAACCGCCCGTCGCCCGACCCGCGTACGTTCATCGGGGAGGGCAAGGCGGAGGAAGTCCGGGAGTATTGCGGGAACGTCGGCGCGACGATGGTCATTTTTGACAACGACCTGTCGCCGTCACAAATGCGCGTCCTGACCGAACTGCTCAAAGTACAGGTACTCGACCGCTGCGGGCTGATTCTGGACATCTTCGCACAGCGCGCCCGTACCCGCGAGGGACGCTTACAAGTAGAGCTTGCGCAGTACCGCTATTTGTTGCCGCGCCTGACGGGCATGTGGACGCATTTGGAACGGCAGGCGGGTACAAGCGGGCGCGGGCCTATCGGCTCGAAAGGCCCCGGCGAGACGCAATTAGAGACCGACCGCCGCCACATCCGGCGCAAAATCGACAAGCTCAAAGCCGATTTGGAGGACGTGCGGCGCGTACGCGGCACCCAGCGCCGGACACGCGAAAAGCGGGAAATCCCGGTCGCGGCGATAGTGGGCTACACGAACGCGGGGAAGTCGACGTTGCTGAACCGCCTGACAGGCTCCGCAATCCCCGCCAACGACCGCCTTTTCGACACCCTCGACACCACGTCGCGCCTGCTGGCCGTCAGTGACACGCTGAATGTCGTCATCAGTGACACGGTGGGCTTTATCCGGAAACTGCCGCACCAGTTAGTAGAGGCGTTCCGGGCCACACTGGAGGAGCTGGAGTACGCCGATATTCTGTTGCACGTCGTCGACGTGTCAAGCCCGGAGTGGCGGCGGCAAGTAGAAGTTGTGGAATCGTTGATAACGGAGCTGGGCGCGGGCGAACTGCCGCGAATCAACATCTTCAACAAGTGCGACAAACTCCCGCCGGGGGAAATCATGCCTCACGGGGACGATATTTGTTTACTGTCGGCGCGGACGGGGGAGGGCGTCCCGGAACTTCTCGACATGATAGCGAAGCGCCTTGACCCGGGAATCCGGCGCGTGACGGTGTTCCTGCCCTACGACCGGGGCGCGCTGTTGGATACGCTGTACCGGGAGGCGTCGGTGGAGGCGGTGGACTACCGCCCGGAGGGAATCGCGGTCACGGCGGTGTGCGGCCCCGCGACGCTCGGACAGGTACGGGCGTACCTGCGGACGGAGGACGGCGCATGAGCTATTTTGTACCGTATCAGGACGCGGAGACGGAGTTTGTCGAAAAGCGCTCCCGTTTTATCGGGCACGTCTGGCGCGTGGACGGCGAGGAGGACGCGCGGCGGCGGATTGACGAGGCCCGGAGGAAGTACCACGACGCGCGGCATAACTGCTGGTGCTACCTGTTGCGCGAGGGCGGGGCCGTGCGCTACTCCGACGACGGCGAGCCGCAGGGCACCGCCGGACAGCCGATGTTGAACGTATTCCAGCGGCGCGGGGTGTGTAACGTCTGCTGTGTGGTGACGCGCTATTTCGGCGGCGTACTGCTGGGCGCGGGGGGCCTGACGCGGGCCTATTCCCGCGCCGCGAAAGACACGCTGGACGCGGCGGGGGTGGCGTCTGTGACGCGCTGGACGCTCTGGGAAATCCCGTGCCCGTACCCGCTTCTGGAACGGGTACAGCGCGAAATCGCGGCCTGTGGCGGTGAGGTGTCCGGGGCCGACTACGGCGCGGCGGTCGTATTGCGCGCGGCGTTCCCCGCCGGACAAGCCGAAGTATTCGCCGGACGCCTGCGACAGTTGTCGGGGGCGTCGGTGTCCATGACGCCCGCGGGCGAAATAGAACGCCCCGGAGAGCGCGTCGAGGCGTAAAAAATTCGACCTGAGCGACTAGGCCCCTCCCCGTTGACACGGGGGAGGCTTTTTGCGTGCGGGGATAGGCAAAATCGCGGTAAGCGCACAGGTCGAAATTTTTCCGGGAAAGAGGGAACCTTTTTTCCCGGGGGGCGTCTAAAGGGACAGAACACCACACCACACACAAAAACCTGTCCGTGTGGCAACACACAGCCGCACGGCAAGAAAGCGAGGTACCAAACACACCACACAAAACCTGTCCACACGACAAGAAAGAAGGTATTTCATGAAACGATGGATTTCCCTGTTACTGGGCCTGACGCTGGCGGTGACAGGTATCGTCCCGGCGTTGGCGGCCCCGGAGGAGGTAGCGGTTACGGAGCCGCTGTCGGCCTCCGCCACGCAGGACGAACGCCTGAAGAACGTCACCGAACTGGTCAAGGGCACGCTCGACCTCGATACCGACGCGTTTACGGAGTTCAACGGCAACCTGTCGGAAGAGGAATTGGGCGTCACTTGGCACCTGTACTGGCAGGGTCAGGACGCGTCCATGAACGTAAGCGCCCTCGACGACGGCACGATTCTTTCCTACTACTACAACGACAACCGCGAAATGTCCCGCTACACCCCCTACCTGCCCACGTTCCCGAATGTCGACGCGCAAGCCGCGAGAACCGCCGCGCGGGCGTTCCTCGACCGGGTACTCGATTCCTCTGTAGAGACTATCGAACTCGCCGAGCCGCGCACCGCCGGACAACTCAACAGTAACGGCACCTACTTCTCCGGGACGATTCTGTTGAACGGCCTGCCCTCTCCGCTGACGTACTCCATCAACGTGCGCGGGAGCGACAACAAGGTCACGAACTTCTACCGCGACGCGCCGTCGCAACGCTATTTGGGCGGGATTCCGTCGGCGACGCCCGCCGTCAGCCAGTCCGACGCCGCCGCGAAGCTCAAGGACACGCTCAATCTTGAGTTGGTGTACGTGACCGCGAACGCCAACCGCCCCAAGGAGACCAAGCACGCCGTACTCCGCTACGTCCCCGCCGACTACGAGGCGCGTTACGTCGACGCGCAGTCGGGCGAACTCACCGACGCCGACAGCTTTTTCTACTACAACAGGAACACTGCCGCGCAGGCAGAGGAGGACGCGGCGGATATGGGCGCGTCCGGCGGCGCGGCGCGGAAGCAACTCAACGAAACGGAGCTGACAGGCGTCGACAAGCTCAAAGACGTGCTGTCCACGGAGGAACTCGACACCCGAATCCGCGCCGAGGCTGCGTACAAACTCGAAGGCTACAACATCGCCACGTCGAATTACCGGATTGTCAAGAACGCCGACGACACCGAGGACATCTTCTGTACGATTCGCTATACGAAGAGCGACAACACAGCCAGTCAGAAGGACAGCGCGTTCCGCTCCGACCGGACTTTCCGCGTGGACGCCAAGACCGGAGAAGTCAAGTCGCTGAACAGCTACGGGCGCTGGGACGAAGACCGTACCCCGACTGTACGGCAGTCGCGCGCGCAGAGTATCGCGGAGGCGTTCCTGTCGCGCTACACCCCCCACGCCGCCGACCTCCCCCTCCACGATGTCACCGACCAGACCGACAAGGGCGCGCCGTACTACAGCTTCACCTTCACCCGCAGGGTCAACGGCTACTTCTTCCCCGAAAACCAGTGCGTGGTACAGGTCGACGTGGAGACCGGGGCCGTATGCGGGCTGTCGTTCACCTGGGACGAGGAAGTGAACTTTGACGGCACGGAGAACCTTGTCACGAACGCCGCCGCCGTCGACGCCTGGTTTGACACGTATACTGTCACGCTGGCCTACCGGAGCAAGTCGCGCAAACTCAACCCGCTGTCGGGCGGCGACATCGAAAGCAAGCTGATTTCGCTGGGCTACGAGCAGTTCCAGATTCTCTTCCTGAGCTACGGACTGGAGCGCGAGGAGAACTGTCCGGGCATTGACGCCAAGACCGGGCGGCCCGTACAGCCCGAGGCCGTCGACAACGAAATTTTGTACTCCGACATCGACGGCGCGGACGCCGCCGCCGATATCCGCAAACTCGCCGATTACGGCGTCGGCTATACCGGCGGGGAGTTCCGCCCGAACATCAGCCTGACGCAGTGGGACGCCGTGTGCCTGATTGCGTCGACGCGCGGCTGGCGTCTCAATCCCGACGACGTGACCGACGACGAGAAGAACGACGCCTACAGTACGGTGTACAGCATGGGCGGCCTGACGCCCGGGGAGCGCCACGAGGATACCGTCATGACGCGCGGCGAACTCGTGAAACTGCTCCTGAATTGCGGCGGCTACCGCGCCGTTGCGAATCTGAACGGAATCTTCACCTGCGCCTACGCCGACAAGGACGACATCGCCGCGCAGGATATGGGCTACGCCGCGCTCGCGCAGGGCCTCGGACTGGTACAGGGTACCTATAACGCCCGGGAGACCGTGCGCCGGGGTACCGCCGCCGTCATGCTCTGCCGCGCGATGGAACGTGTCATCTGATTTGGCCTTGTGGCCGCCTCCCCCGTTGTCTTTTGGCCGCGCGGAGCGGCGGAGCGACATAAAAACGGCCCTCTGAACGTTCAGAGGTAAGCGATAAATAAGCGGTACGGCGCAAAGTAATCCG
>CAMHBH010000132.1 GCA_946183175.1 uncultured Oscillibacter sp. | reverse complement strand
CCCCTTACGGGCGTAAGGCCCGTAAGGGGCATTTTTCACGAAGTAACGGAAGGGGCTAACGCGCCTTTCTCCAACAGCGTGAGCGCGTTGGCGTACACGGACGCGTTGTGAATCTCCTTTACGACTTTTTCGGAGTGAACGTCGATTTCTTTCACGCGCCGGAAGGCCGTCTTCAACAGATACGCCGCGCTTGCGTCGTCCAAACCCATCGCGCCGCTATGCTCCGCGTACAGCGCAAAGAGAAGGAGTTCCGCGCCTTTGGAACCTAAAGACCGCGCTTTCAGCAGGACAGTTTCCGCGTCCTGAAAGCGTCTCGTCTGTTCGTAGCACTCGGCGAGGTCGCACAGGAGAAGCGGGTACAACGTCCAGCGTATGCGCGCAATCGCGGCCCGGTTGCGTATGTCCAACGGACTGCGCTCTTTGTCGAACTCGGCGAACAGGGTTTCGCAAGTCTGCCGAACCTTTTCCCGGCTTTTGAACCATTTATACCAGTTTCCGTCCGTTTCTTTGTCGGGGGCGCGGACACGCAATTTCACTTTCAGCGCTTTGATAGTTTTGGCCCGGCGCTGATTGTATTCCTCATATGTTACGGACTTTTTTTCGACTTCTGCCACAGAACCTCCTTTCGCGCGGTTTTCGATACTTCTGACAAGAAACCCCGCGAAGCGCGGAGAGCGTCCGCGCCCCGCAAGTTTCCCGTCAGAAGCATAAAAGGCGGTGCTGAGTGATTGGACTCAACACCGCCCGATATAAAATCAAGGCGAACACGACAGACTATCCCCTTCTTCGCTTGCAAAAGTACGAAAAACGGGTATAATACAGCGTGGCGCAATAACATTGCCGTGTTGAGTGGTTGTGCACTCTACATGGGGCCGTGGGGTGTTGGTTCCACCTCACGGCCTGCCCTTTATGCTTCCGATTTTTATTATACCACGGCTTTCGACGCTTTGCAAGCCCTTTTTTGAAAATCCTGTCAAGGCGTATGTATAAAGGAGAATGCACATGGATTCTATCGTATCCGTCCTGGCGGCGGAACTCGGGAGAAACGAACAGCAGATTGCGAACGTCATACAGTTGCTGGACGAGGGCAACACGATTCCGTTTATAGCCCGCTACCGGAAGGAACTGCACGGCGCTATGGACGACACCGCCTTGCGTACACTCGAAACGCGTCTGGCGTACTTGCGAGGCCTACAGGAGCGCCGGGAGACGGTTCTAAAGGCCATTGAGGAGCAAGGCAAGCTCACGGAAGAGCTTTCCGCCGCAATCAGCAATACGAAGACGCTCGCGGAATTGGAAGACCTCTACCGTCCCTACAAGCCCAAGCGCCGGACGCGCGCGACGGTCGCGAAAGAAAAGGGACTGGAGCCGCTGTCGGATTTGCTATTCGCGCAGAGGCGCGACGGCCCGTCGCCGGAAGAAGCGGCGGCGGCGTATGTCGACCCGGAGAAGGGCGTAGAGACTATCGAGGACGCGCTGGCGGGGGCGTCGGACATCATCGCGGAGAAAATCAGCGACGACCCCGAACTCCGGAAGTCCCTCCGCTCACTCGTGGAGCGTAGCGCGACCGTACACGCCGAGGCCGCCACCGACGAGGATTCCGTCTACCGTACCTACTACGACTTCACACAGCCCCTGAAGCGCTTGCAGGGCTATCAGGTATTAGCGTTGAATCGCGGCGAAAAGGAAAAGTTCCTGAAAGTCACGGTCGACATGGACCACGACCGCGCCATGCAGACGGTCTACCGCGCGTCGGCGGTGGAGGGTACGCCGTCGACGGAGTTCGTCAAGCGCGCCGCCCTCGACGCCTACGACCGCCTGATTTTCCCGTCCGTGGAGCGCGAAACCCGCTCGGGACTGTCCGATACCGCCTACGACGGCGCAATCGGGCAATTCGCGTTGAATTTACGCCCCCTGCTCATGCAGCCGCCCGTAAAAGGGAAAGTCACGATGGGCCTTGACCCGGGCTACCGCAACGGGTGTAAAGTGGCGGTCGTGGACGGCACCGGAAAAGTTCTTGACACGGCGGTGGTCTATCCGACATTCGGGGAGCGGCAGAAGGAAGAAGCGATTGCGAAATTGTCGGCGCTGGTACGCAAGCACCACGTCGAACACCTGGCAATCGGCAACGGAACCGCGAGCCGCGAAACGGAACAAATGGCCGTCGAAATGATTCGGCGCAATCCGGACGCGGGGCTAAGTTACATGATGGTCTCGGAGGCGGGCGCGTCGGTGTACTCGGCGAGTAAGCTGGCGGCGGAGGAGTTCCCGCAGTACGACGTAAATCTCCGCTCGGCGGTGTCGATTGCGCGCCGCTTACAAGACCCGTTAGCCGAACTGGTCAAAATCGAACCGAAGGCAATCGGCGTCGGACAGTATCAGCACGACTGCCCGCCGAAGCAGTTGGAAGCGGCGCTGGACGCCGTAGTAGAGGACTGCGTAAACGCCGTGGGCGTCGACTTGAATACCGCGTCGGCGTCGCTGTTGAAACGGGTCTCCGGACTGACCGCCGCGACCGCGAAAAATATCGTCACGTACCGCGAGGAGAACGGCGCGTTCACGAAGCGGGCGCAATTGTTGAAAGTCCCGAAACTCGGGCCGAAGGCGTATCAGCAGTGCGCCGGGTTCCTACGCGTCCCGGAGAGCGCCAACGTACTCGACAATACCGCCGTACACCCGGAATCGTACGAGGCGGCGGAGAAGCTGTTGCGCCTGACGGGCCACACCGACGCGGAAGTCAAGGCGGGGCGTCTGGGCGACTTGCGCAAGCAGGTGGAGGCCTACGGCGTCGAAAAGGCGGCGTCGGAAATCGGCGTGGGCGTGCCGACGCTCAAAGACGTTATCGGGGAGTTGATGAAGCCCGGGCGCGACGTGCGCGACGCCCTCCCGAAACCGATACTGCGCACGGACGTTATGGACATCTCCGACCTGAAACCGGGCATGACGCTTTCGGGCACGGTGCGGAACGTCATCGACTTCGGCGCGTTCGTGGACATCGGCGTACACCAGGACGGGCTTGTACACATTTCGCAAATCGCCGACCGCTACCTGAAACACCCGTCGGAGGCGGTACGCGTCGGCGACGTGGTACAGGTTGTCGTGCTGGACGTGGACGAGAAGAAAAAGCGTATCAGTCTTTCCATGAAACAGGCGAAACCGCTGTGCTGACGTATCCCCTGGAGAAGCGCGGCAAAACGCCGCTTTACGAATGCCTGTACCGCCACATCCGCGACGACATCCTGTCCGGGGCCTTACGCGCCGGGGAGCGACTGCCGTCGCGGCGGGCGCTGGCGGAACATTTACGCCTGTCGGTGGTCACGGTCGAAACCGCCTACAGGCAACTGGAAGCGGAGGGATACGTATCCGTACAGGCGCGGCGGGGGGTATTCGTCAACGAGACGGACCGCCCGCCCGTCCCGCCGGGGGCGATTCCGGAAGCCGTCGCGCCCAACGCCGCGCCGCGTGTCTGGAAGCTCGACCTCACGGACAATTCCCCCGACGCGTCCCTGATTCCCGCCGCCGCGCTGGCCCGCCTGACCCGTCAGGCGCTGTCGGAAAATCTGGAAGCGTTGTTCGTCCCGCCGCCCGGGCCCGGACTTCCTATGCTGCGCGAGGCAATCGCCCACGACCTGTACGAATACCGCGGCATGACGGTCTCCCCGGAACAGATTCTCGTCGGCGCGGGCGCGGAGTACCTCTACTTACTCCTGCCGCAATTACTGGGCAATTCGTCGCTGTTCGCGCTGGAAGACCCCGGATACCTGAAAATCCGCCACGCCTACCGCAACAGCGGGACGCGCTTTGTCTGTCTGCCGCTGGACGCTCACGGCCTCAACATGGACGCCCTGCGGGATTCGGGCGCGAACGTCGCGCACATTTCCCCGGCGCACCACTACCCGACCGGCCTTGTGACGCCTATCGGGCGGCGTCACGCGCTCTTACGCTGGGCCGAGGAGAGCGGCGGCTGGCTCGTCGAGGACGACTACGACAGCGAGTTACGCTTCACGGGCCGCCCTATCCCGACTTTGCAGAGTATCGACCACAGGGGTCGCGTGTTGTACATGAACACTTTCTCACAGACTATTTCGCCGTCGTTGCGCGTCGGCTATCTGGTACTCCCGCCGCCCCTGCTGGAAGTCTACCGCCGCAAACTGTCCTTCTACGCCTGCACCGTCCCGACGCTGGAGCAGTACGTACTCGCGCGCTTTCTGGAGAGCGGGCAGTACGAACAGCACCTGTCGCGACTGCGCAAAATCTACCGCGCGCGGCGCGCCGCCGTACTCGACGCCTTCCGGGAGAATTTCGCCGGACGCGTGACGATTTCCGAACAGGGCGCGGGCCTGCACTTTCTATTACGCCCCCGCGCGGACGGTATCCGGCAACGCGCGGAGCGCGCCGGGGTACGCCTGCGCTTCCTGTCGGACTACGCCGCCGCCCCGACGCCCGAACAGCGCAATACCGTAGTCGTACACTACGCCGCCCTGCCGCCGGAACGCCTCGCGGAAGCAATGGCACTCTTGGCCGATATATTCTGTTGAATTTGGGCCGTCCCGCCGCCGCGGGGCGGCTTTTGAACCATTGGGCCGGATTTCGCGGCACACTTGCGCCGCCGCCGCGTTTGTGATAAAATCAACCAAATACGGGACAGGATGTGAGAAAATGAGACTGCTTTTGGCGGATTCGGACAGGGATATGCTGTCCGCCTACCGCCGTTTATTGCAACTTTCGGGACACACGGCGGCGACGGCCTTCGACGGCGTACAGGTTCTGCAACTCCTCGACGCGGCCTCCTTCGACCTGGCAATCGTCAACGAACGCCTCCCGCGAATCGCGCACGAACGCATTCTCGACGGCCTGCGGGGGCACGGTATCCCGGTCGTCGTACTGCTCAACGGGCCGCTGCACAGTAACCGCCTCTGCGGGGCCGGGTGGGCCAACGCCTACTTGAATTTCCCGTTTTTCCCGTCGGAACTGTCGGAAGTTGTGCGGGACGTGTCAGAAAAGGCGCGCGACGGCGCGACGGTGGACTGCATGGGAATCGGGGTGGACGTGCGCGGGTTCCGCTTCGCGGGTACCGACATTCGCCTGACCGCCGTCGAAATGGACACCCTCCGCGCCCTCTCCGGACAGGATACCCCGATACCCTTCGAGAAGCGCGTGTACGTCCACGCGCTCAACCGGAAACTGCAATTACTGGACG
>CAMHBH010000131.1 GCA_946183175.1 uncultured Oscillibacter sp. | reverse complement strand
AACCTGTTCGACCTCGCGGAGGCGCAGTCTACGGGCTCCTACCTCGTCAACCGCCTGACCGACTTCCTCGACGAGATTGCCCAAAAGTGTACGTTCGACTGCTGGTTCTTCGGGCACTACCACGGCAACTACGTCATCGAGAACCGCTACATACTCCTCTATGACAGAATCATAGAGCTTGCGCAATAACGGAGGGGGCGAAATGCCCCCTCCGTACGTGTCAGGAAATCGCAACCGGACTAGCGGAAGACGCCATTCACATGCGTGTCAGGACGCCGCGCTTTCCCGCTTGCGCACGGGAAAGTATACTTCCGTCTCCCAGTCCTCCGGCTTGCGGTTGTGCCACGCCCCCTGCTTGTAAATGTCAAAGGGCGCGCCGTCCCATTCGTAGCCGTTCTCCTCAATCCACGACACCAGCGCGGCGTAGGCCTCGTTGAGCGTGGAGTATCCGCCCCGGTGAACGGTCATTGCGCACTGACGCGCCTCCATCACCTTCTCGGCGCGGTCGCTCTCCTCCACGCTGACGAACAGCTCGATGTCGGACGAATCGTGGTTGAACTCCTCGCCATGGTACATCGCCCCGACGACGCCTCCGGGCGTCAAACCCTCCTTCGCCACGCGTTCGTAGAGCGTCCCGAAATACTTCCCGAACTCGTCGACGCCCATCCGCTCCCGGCACGAAAACACCGCCATAGGCCGCGTTTCCGTCAATTGAATCTCGTAACCGTTGGGAATGTCCATGATGTCACCTGTCCTTTCCAGCTTGCGCAAATGCAGCGTGAGTTCCTGGAACACCGTCTCCAGCTCCATCAGACGCCATTGCAGTTTCTCGCGCTGTCGGCACAGTTCCTGATAAAACGCGTCGTTGTCGCAGGACAGGAGCGGCTGAATCTCGTCCAGAGAGAAGCCGTACCGTTTCAGTTTCTGGATAAGGAGCATTTTTTCCAGTTGGGCGCGGTCGTAGTAGCGGTAGCCCGTGAAGCGGTCGACTTCCGACGGCCTCAAAAGGCCGACTTTGTCGTAGTAGCGCAACGTCTTGACGCTGACCTGACAGATTTTTGAAAACTCTCCGATTTGGTACATACGCGCCTCCTGTCCTCTTTGACCCGGGTCGCTTACAGTATAAGCCCTGCCCCGAGGGGAGAGTCAAGAGGCCTTTTTGAATTTTTTTTACGATACGTTGCCCGTCTCCACGGGGCGGCGCGCCCGTGACAATCTTCCTTTACAGATTCCGGAAAATGGGTTGCGCGGCGGCGGAAGTTGTGCTAAAATAATGACGCCGGTCGGGCCTGTTCGACGCGCCGGACGCATAGACTGTTTGCAAAACGTCCGGCCTGCCGGTCAAGGAGGGATTTCATGAAAGACTTTCCGAATCAGATACCGTCCCAGCGTGTACGGACTATCCCCGCCAATCCGCCGCGCCGCCGCGATACCGCCCCGCGTCCCGATACGGACACCGCCGCCCCCGTGCGCCGCCGCGATACCCCCGCGCGTGCCGACATGGACGCCCCGACGCGTCCTGATACGGACACCGCCGCCCCCGCGCGCTACCGCGATACCGCCGCGCGTCCCGGCACTGATACCCCCGCGCGCGCCGACATGGACGCCCCGACGCGTCCCGATACGGACACCGCCGCCCCGGCCCGCCGCCGTGCCCGCCGCAGACAGCGCCGCCGTGATACGCTTCCCCGGCCACTCCATACCGTCATGACCGCCTCCGCCGGACTGGTCGTCGCGCTGTTCCTTATGCCCTTCCTGCTCACAGGCGACAACCGCAGTAACGCCGCCACGCTCTCCGGCATGCTCACCGAGGCCGAGGCCGTGCGGACGGATGTCGAAATCCCGCTGGAACCCGAACCGGAACCCATGCCCGCCCCGGAACCGGAAGCCGCTCCCGAACCCGAACCGGAACCCCTGCCCGCCCCGGAACCCGAACCCGAGACTGTCCCGGAAGTCTTCTCCGGACAGCTCGACGAGGACTGTATGCTGAAAGTCCTGGACAAGAAAAACGACGAAGTGTCGGTGATGTCCATGCAGGAATATCTCGTGTGCGTCCTGCGCGGGGAAATGCCCGGCTACTTTGAATTGGAGGCCCTGAAGGCCCAGGCCGTCGCGGCCCGTACTTACACCCGCTACATGCTCCACTCCGGGAGCAAGCACGGCGACAGGGCCGATATCTGCACCAGTCCGGCATGCTGTCAGGCGTATTTGAGCGCCGCCGCCGCGCGCCAGAAGTGGGGCTATTTGCCCGAGGACGAGGAGCGGAAGCTCCGCGCCGCGGTCGAGGAAACCGACGGCGAAACC
This sequence comes from uncultured Oscillibacter sp., assembly GCA_946183175.1. Lineage (GTDB taxonomy): Bacteria > Bacillota > Clostridia > Oscillospirales > Oscillospiraceae > Oscillibacter. Next base: position 2,943 of record CAMHBH010000131.1, on the reverse strand, counting down.
ATGCTCTACGACGGCGAACCGATTTTAGCCGTCTTCCACGCCTCGTCGGCGGGGCTTACGCGCACGTCCGCCGATGTCTGGTCGGGCGACAAGCCCTACTTACAGCCGGTCTCGTCGCCGGAGAACGCCGACGCCGTGCCGAATTACTACAGCCACGTCGAAATGACCATCACCGCCTTCCGCGACAAACTACAGTCGGCCTTCCCGAAGGCGAACCTCATCGGCGACCCCTACGACTGGCTTTCGGAGGTCGAGCGCGACAGCGCCGGGAGTATTATTACGATGTACGTCGGCGGAATCAAGACGCAGGGCAGCCGGGTTCGTTCGGCCCTCGGCTTACGTTCGGCCTGCTTTACGTGGGAAATGGCCGACGGGAAAATCTCGTTCTACGTCACGGGCTACGGGCACGGCGTCGGGCTCAGCCAGTACGGCGCGAACCAGATGGCCCGCGACGGCTCCGGCTACCGCGAAATCCTGACCCATTACTATACCGGCGTCAGAATCGGCGGCTACAACCCTTGACAATTCATCCCTGTCCGGAACCGCCCGGACAGGAATTTTTTAACTTTTGCCCCCCGAAAACATCCGAAAGAAATCCTTCCGGACGCCTGTACAAAAGGCCGGAATTGTGCTATACTGGTTCCGGGTACCAGAATCTGTACCGGGGAGCGTGATTTACCATGCGGGGCCGAAACCGTAACTTCCAAATTCTGCTGATTTTATCCATCATCGCCGCCGCCTTTCTGGGCAACGTCCTCATTTTCTCCGCCCTCAATACGGACGCCCTGCGCGTCTCCGCCGAAACCGAAACAAAACTCCTTGCCTCTCTGCTCGTCAAAAGCGTGGAATCCCGCGTCACGCCGGAGGACATCCGCGCCGGGAAACTCCCCGACGCCCTCGACGACTTCCAGATACTCGAATCGGACTGCTTCTGGATTACCGGCCCCGACGGGAGTATGTACTACGACAGAGGCGGGGGCAAGGCTTTCTCGCCGCCGGGGGACGCCTCCGGCGACAGCCCCGCGTTCTGGACGGGCCGCAAGGGGATTTTCTTCCTCTCGGAGGACTGCTGTATGATACGCCCCCTCTACGGCGGCGAGTTCTTCCTTACGCTCCTACATCAGAGCGGAACCTTCCATGCCATTCAGCGGCGGCAGTTAAGTCTACTGCTGGGCGTCGACCTGATTCTCATGGGCATGATGATGGTCCTGATTGTCAACATCATTCTCAAGTACCGCCGGGAAATCCTGCGCTACGCGACCACCGACGAACTGACCGGACTTTGCAACCGGAAGTCGTTCAACGCCCTCTTCGGGGACTTCATCAACGCCGAACACGTCCCGGAGGCGTCGCTGTTCCTGCTGGACATCGACTTTTTCAAGCAAATCAACGACAACTACGGCCACGCCGCCGGAGACCACGCCCTCCGTATGCTCGCGGAACAAATACAGGCCATGGTGCGCGACAAGCACGGCTTCGCGGGGCGCTGGGGCGGCGACGAGTTCATCGGCGTACTGCCCCTGCCGGGAGAGGACGCCTGGAACACGCTCCGCGAACTCTGCCGGGTGATAGAGGCACTTCAACCCGCGGAGGGCTTCCGGATGACCATCAGCGCGGGCGTGACGCCCGTCGCGGCGGGTATGACGCTGGCCAAACTCTCCGAGAAGGCCGACGCCGCGCTGTACGAATCGAAAGAGGGGGGCCGGAACCGCGCGAGCCTGTACCGGGGGGCGGTCGCGCCGGAGGCCGCCGCCGTCGCGGTCAAGTCCACGGTCGAAAAGGCCATTGTCCGCGCGGAGGCGTTCGTACTCCCGCAGAAGGCCGCCGGGCACCCCGCCGAACCCGTACAGCCCGCCGGGGCCCACTTCGGCATACGCCTCATGGGCTACATACGCGAACACCTCATACGGAGTACGATTCTGGGCGTGCGCTGGATGGCCCCGTTTGTGGCGGGCGGCGGGATTCTTATCGGGCTTGCGTTCCTGTTCGACGCCGCCTCCCTGGACTTGTCCACGCTGTCCCTGGAGACCCGCGCGCAGTTCGGCTCGATTACCGCCACGGCGGCCCTCCTGAACCGAATCGGAAGTACGACTTTCAATTTCATGCTCCCCATTTTCGCCGGGTTCATGGCCTACGGAATCGCCGGGGAAGAGGCGTTTATGGCGGGCTTCGTCGGCGGCTATATGACGATTGACAGTCGCTCGGGCTTCATTGGCGCTATGGTCGCGGGCTTCGCCGCCGGGGTACTCACTACCGAATTGGAACAGTTCACGGGCTGGCTCCCGCGCTTCATCCGCAAGGCCGCCCCCATTGTCATTTACCCGGTCTTCAACCTGCTGTTAATGCAGTTGGTGTCGTGGCTGATTATCACGCCGGTTTCGACGGCGGCGGGCGCGCTGTTTACCGAACTCCTGACAGCCGCCGTACAGAAAAACAGCGTACTGGCCGGGGTGCTGTCGGCCATGATGATGGCCACCGACATGGGCGGCATTCTCAACAAAGTTGCCTACCAGTACGGCGTAAACGGCCTCGCGCTGGGCTCTACGCACGTTATGGCCTCGGTCATGATTGGCGGCATGGTTCCGCCGATTGGGATTTTCCTTTCGATGGGCCTTTTCCGCCGGAAATACTCCGAATACGAGTGGGAACGCGGCCCGGGTACGCTGTTCATGGGGCTTTCGTTCATCACGGAGAGCGCGCTTCCGTACGTGTTCACGGACGTTTTCCGGGTAATCGGTTCCTCGATGGCCGGGGCGGCGGTCGCGGGCGGACTGTCGATGTTGTTCGGCTGTACGCTCCCCGCGCCGCACGGCGGGATTTTCGTCCTGCCCGTCGTCGGACACCCGCTCCTGTACCTGATAGCCCTGGGGGCCGGGTCGCTCGTGACCGCCGTCATACTCGGCCTTCTGAAAAAGGACTACAACCCCGACGACACATAAAGTA
>CAMHBH010000130.1 GCA_946183175.1 uncultured Oscillibacter sp. | reverse complement strand
TTAGCCGGGAATTTACGCCTGTGGAGAGTACAAGAACCTGTGAGTAGCCGTCCGGTGAAAGCATACTCGTTGAAACAGGAATGAAACAGAAGAGTTTATAACTTTTTGTAAGTTTTCAGTAACGGGGTATTCGCCATGACCGTCATCAAGCGCAACGGAACCGAGGTTCCGTTCGACATTGCCAAAATCACGGAGGCGGTACGCAAGGCCAACGAGACCGTCGAGGAGAGCAACCGCATGACCCCGACGCAGATTGAGCGTATCGCCGAGTGCGTGGAGCTGAGCTGTATGAAGATGGGCCGCGCGCCGTCCGTGGAGGAGATTCAGGACCTCGTCGAGTACCAGATTATGGCCCACGGGGCCTACGAAGTCGCCCGGAACTACGTCACGTACCGCTACACGCGCTCCCTCGCCCGGGAGAGCAACACCACCGACGAGAAGATTTTGAGCCTCATCGAGTGCTGTAACGAGGAGGCCAAGCAGGAGAACTCCAACAAGAACCCTATCGTAAATTCCACCCAGCGCGACTACATGGCCGGGGAGGTGTCGCGCGACCTGACCGAGCGGATTCTGCTCCCGCCCGACATCGTCAAGGCCCACCGAGACGGAATCATACACTTCCACGACATGGACTACTACGCCCAGCATATGCACAACTGCGACCTCGTGAATCTGGAGGACATGTTACAGAACGGCACCGTGATTACGGGCACGCTGATTGAGCGTCCGCACAGCTTTTCGACGGCCTGCAACATCGCCACGCAGATTATCGCACAGGTCGCGTCGAACCAGTACGGCGGGCAGTCGATTTCCCTGACGCACCTGGCCCCGTTCGTGGACGTGAGCCGGCAGAAAATCCGGAAGGAAGTCGAGGCCGAACTGGCGGAAATCGGCGCGACCCCCGGCGAGGAGAAGGTGTCGCACATCGTCGAAACGCGCCTCCGGAGCGAAATCCGGCGCGGCGTGCAGACGATTCAGTACCAGGTCGTCACGCTCTTGACGACGAACGGACAGGCCCCGTTTATTACCGTATTCATGTATTTAGGGGAGGCCCGGAACCCGCAGGAAAAGGCCGACTTGGCCCTGATTATCGAAGAGACGCTCGAACAGCGTTACCAGGGCGTCAAGAACGAGAGCGGGGCGTGGGTGACGCCCGCCTTCCCGAAGCTCATCTACGTGCTGGAGGAGGACAACGTAGAGGAGGGGACGCCCTACTGGTACCTGACGAAGCTGGCGGCGAAGTGTACGGCCCGGCGGATGGTGCCCGACTATATCTCCGAGAAGAAAATGCTCGAACTCAAAGTCGACAAGAACGGCGAGGGCCACTGTTATACGTGCATGGGGTGCCGGTCGTTCCTGACGCCCTACGTCGACCCCGAGACGAACCAGCCGAAGTATTACGGTCGGTTCAACCAGGGCGTCGTGACGCTGAATCTGCCCGACATCGCGCTCTCGTCGGGCGGGGACGTGGAGAAGTTCTGGGCGATTTTCGACGAGCGTCTCGAACTCTGTCACAGGGCGCTGTTGTGCCGCCACGAGCGCCTGAAAGGTACCGTGTCGGACGTGGCCCCGATTCTGTGGCAGTACGGCGCGCTGGCGCGTCTGAAGAAGGGCGAAACGATTGATAAACTCCTCTACGGCGGCTACTCTACCATTTCCCTGGGCTACGCGGGCCTCTACGAGTGCGTCAAATACATGACGGGCCGTAGCCACACCGACCCCGAGGCGACGCCGTTCGCGCTGGACATCATGGAGAAGATGAACGCCGCCTGCCGCGCCTGGAAGGCACAGCACAATATCGACTTCTCCCTGTACGGCACCCCGCTGGAGTCCACAACCTACAAGTTCGCCAAGTGCCTGCAGCGCCGTTTCGGCATTATCGAGGGCATCACCGACCGGGGCTATATCACGAACAGCTACCACGTACACGTCACGGAGAAAATCGACGCCTTCAAGAAGCTGGAATTTGAGGCGCAGTTCCAGCACCTGTCGCCGGGCGGGGCCATCAGCTACGTCGAAGTCCCCGACATGCAGGACAACCTCGACGCTGTCCTCGCCGTCATGCGCTTCATCTACGACCACATCATCTACGCCGAGCTCAACACCAAGAGCGACTACTGTCAGGTGTGCGGCTGGGACGGCGAGATTGAAATCGCGGAGGAGAACGGGAAGCTCATCTGGAAGTGTCCGAAGTGCGGCAACACCGACCAGAGCAAGATGAACGTCGCGCGCCGGACTTGCGGCTATATCGGCACGCAGTACTGGAATCAGGGCCGGACGCAGGAAATCCGCGACCGCGTTCTGCACCTGTAAACTGTCCCGCAACGCTTCCCCCGTGTAGACGGGGGCGGCGTTTTGTTTTTTCCTCTCCGCGCGTCACAACGGATAAGTACACAAGTCAAAAATCAGGAAACCGTATTGTTACGGCTTCCTGAATCATTTGTCGTCATAATGCCCGCGACAGGACGTAATCAAAATGACTTCCTCCATCATCTGATACAACAGCCTGTTTCCGGCGTCGATTCTGCGGCTCCAACCGTCCCGGTAGCGTAGAGGCTCCGGTTTCCCGATTCCCTGCGCCGCCCCGTTGCGCTGGATATCCAGAATCAGACGGTTGATTTTTTCCAGCGTTTTCCTGTCCTGAGATTGCCAGTACAGATAATCCCGGAAACCCTCCTCGGAGAACGCGATTTTATTGCCCATCCCGCGCCATAGCCTCCAGTTCCTCCATCGTCTTCACGACGTAGCGCCCCTCGCGGTACTCCTTTACGCCTCTGTCGTGCTTTTCCAGAAGTTCCGCCTCCGTGAATCGGTCGGGGGCATTCACCGCGAACGGGAGCGCCTGTTCAAAAACGGCCTCCCGCAAGAACAGGTTGACGGCGTCGGTCAAAGTCAGCCCGAGCTTTTGTAACACCGTCTGCGCCTCCGCCGCGAGTGCGGGGTCAATCTGCACAACGCCTGTATTCATCGCAATTTCCTTTCCGCCACATTTGATTTCCCACCTGACGCAAAGAAATTATACCGGACTTGTTCCTTGGTGTCAAGCAGGAAAGTCCCAAAGATTCCGGTTGACAGAATCGCTCCCTGTCACGTAAAATAGTGGCGACAACGCAAACCGGAAAGGAACCGTGATAGCATGAAAGAATTGGTTTCGCTCGCCGACTACGCCGCCCTGATTCAGACCGCCCTCCCGAAGGGAATCCTCCTCAACACCAACGGCGACAAGTTCAACTCTATGGTGATTGGCTGGGGGAATCTGGGCGTGACGTGGGGCAGGCCGACGTTCGTCGCCTACGTCCGCGACAGCCGTTACACCAAGGCGCAAATCGACAAGACCGGGGAATTTACCGTCAGCGTACCCCTAGACGGGCCCGTGCCCCTGATTGCGAAAGTATGCGGCACGCAGTCGGGGCGCGACATCGACAAGGCCTCCGCCGCCGCGCTCACCCTCGAACCCCCGGAAGTCAACCACACCCCCGGGATTCGGGAATACCCGCTGACGCTCGAATGCAAAGTCCTCTACGCACAGCGTCAGGACGAGGACGGCATACCCGCCGACATCCGGAGCAGGTTCTACCCCGCCGGCGACCCCCATACCGCCTATATCGCGGAGGTTCTCCGCGCCTATATTATCCGCTGACGGTGATTTATCAGGAGGTTGCGAAAAAATGTACAGAAGAAGGAAAGGCCCGAATGTTATCCTGCTTGCGGTGGCGGCAGTGGCTTTGATTGCCTCGCTTGTGTCAGGGAACTCCAAACCCGCCCCCGCCCCTGCGGAGAATGTCGCGCAGTCCGAGACGGCTACCCTACGCCCCGAAGACATCCCGCTCCCGAAAGTGGACAGCGTCCAGCGCAGTGAAAGCGCGCCGCCCCCCGCGAACAGTGCCGAAGACATCCCGCTCCCGAAAGTGGACAGCGTCCCGCGCAGTGAAACCGCGTCGCCCCCGCCCAGCGAACCCGAGACGACCGCCCCCGAACCCGCCACGACCTCGTATTCCTACGTATTGAATACCAATACGAAGCGTATCCATAAACCGGGCTGTTCGTCCGTCTACGAGATGAACCCGAAAAACCGTCAGCGGACGAATAAGAGCATTGAGGAACTGGAGGCGGAAGGCTACGTAAAGTGTAAGCGTTGCTTCTGAACAATTCAATAATGCACCACGTCGGAGGCCCGCCGGATACGTTCCAGTATCGGCGCGGCCTTAATATTTATTTTCAGAATAATTTTTGCAAAAGCCTCTTGACACGTGCAATTATACGTGTTATAATATGCCTGCTTTCGTTGAAAGGGGGGAGGACGGCAATATGGAAAGCGCTAAAATTTGCGGCGTCGGCGTTTTTTCGCTGTACGCCCTCTTACCGAGCCGCCGGTAGGGAGTTGCCACAAATGAAATCGTATTCATCTCGCGACGTGATCAAAATGCTGTCTGACGATGGGTGGCGTGAATCTTACTGCGACGGAGATCATCATCAATTTAAGCACCCCACGAAACCCGGCAAGGTGACTGTTCCACATCCTAAGAAGGATATCCCCCGACGGACGTTGAACAGTATCGCAAAGCAAGCAAACCTGAAGTTTGACTGATCGAACAAATCGAACTCTTAACGGATCAAGCAACTAGATCTATAAACCAATCAAACATTACACAATAATGTTTCGTCTCAACTGAATCTATCCTTCATATGTGATCTGAAACTAGAAGAAGGAATTACCATGAAAAGATCAACGTATTTTCAAAGCTTGTATTGCTTCCCAGCTATTTTTTATTTCGATGACGATGGAATTTCCATTGAATTTCCGGATTTACCTGGCTGTCTGTCCTGTGCGGATACAGAGGAAGAAGCATTCCAAAACGCCAAAGAGGCGCTCGGACTTCACCTCTACGGCATGGAAATCGACGGGGACGCAATCCCCGCGCCGACTTCTGTACGCGACCTCCACCCCGACGAAGGCGGCGTTGTGGCAATGGTCGACGTGTTTATGCCGACTGTCCGGGACAGAATCAACCAGAAAGCTATCAAGAAAACTGTAACCATTCCGGCGTGGCTGAATCGGGAGGCGGAAGCGGCGGGCGCGAATTTCTCGCTGATTCTGCAAAACGCCCTGAAAGCCTATCTCGGGAAAAGCGCCCCGCAAACCTGAATAAGACAAGGGAAAGGCTGTACAGACCTTTCCCTTTCGCGAACAATTCAATAGTGAAAGGGAAAGGTCTATACAGCCTTTTTCCTTGTCCTTCAGGTAAATGAGCACCAGGCCG
>CAMHBH010000129.1 GCA_946183175.1 uncultured Oscillibacter sp. | reverse complement strand
GCGGCGCGGGCGGCGTAGGTGGCGCGGTAGCGGAAGCCGACGCCCTGCACGCGCCCGGAAAAGTAGAAGTGTCGGCGTACTTTCATGGCAGTCACATTCAAGCGGGAAGCGGGGCATTCCGGAGAATGCCCCGCCCGTCCGAATCAGTTTTCGAGGTACTTGTAGAGGAACGCGGCGAGGGCGGCGCCGACCAGCGGGCCGACGATGAAGACCCAGAGGCTGGCCATAGGGGCGGCGTTGCCGGTCATGGCGGCGACGATGGCGGGGCCGAGGCTACGGGCCGGGTTGACGGACGTGCCCGTCAGGCCGATACCGAGGATGTGTACGCCCGTGAGGGTCAGGCCGATGACGAGGCCGCCGAACGAGCCGTGCTTGGCCTTCTTGGACGTGACGCCCAGAATGCAGAGCAGGAAAATGCAGGTCAGGACGATTTCGACGAGCAGTCCGGCGGCGGCGTTGCCGTTGACGCCCGCGAGGCCGTTGGTGCCCAGTCCGCCGGTCTGGTCAGTTACGTTGCCCATGCCGAAAATGGCCGCGAGAATGCCGGAGCCGACGAGCGCGCCGACGCACTGCGCCACGACGTAGCCGACGAAGTCCGACACCGTCAGGCCGCCGCTGAGGTAGACGCCCAGCGACACCGCCGGGTTGATGTGGCACCCGGAGATATTGCCGATGGAGTAGGCCATAGCGACGATGGACAGGCCGAAGGCCAGGGCCGTGAGGATGTAGCCGCCGCCGTTGGCGGCGTCGCAGCCGACGAGCATGGCCGTACCACAGCCGAGTACGACCAGCGTCATGGTCCCGATAGCTTCCGCAATGTACTTTTTCATGCTTGCAAGGACCTCCTTTCTGATGTAAGGACATTATAACAGGCTTGTCCGCGCTTTGCAAGGCAAAAGTACACAGAATCCCGGCGGCGCGGCGCGGAAAAATCGGCAATTCGTCCCGGTATGTCCGTCGTCCGGGCGTCCGCGCCGCCTTCCCGTGTACGGGGCCTCGCCGGAAAGCTCCCCCGAAAAACGATTGACTTTCCGCGCCGGGAACGTATAATAAACATTAGTACAATACGGGAGGAGTGCGTATGCTGGTACTCGACTTCATCAACGTGGGCAACGGGGACGCGACACTGGTCAGGGAGACCGATACCGGGTTCTCCATGCTCGTCGACTGCGGGCACGACGCCCTACAGCGCGACGACCACCCCGGCGAACTCGACCCGAGGTCACAGCGTATCTTCGCGGGCGACTTCCTGCGCGAGGCGGGCGTGTCGCGCCTCGACATGCTCCTGCTGACGCACTTCCACCGCGACCACGTCGGCGGCCTGGGGCGCGTACTCGACGCCGTAGACGTGCGCCAGCTCGTGACGACGTACATCCCCCCGGACGGCTTCGGCGACCTCCAGCCCGACGGCGACAACGGCCTCAACTCCACGGCCCGGAACGTCCTCCGGTGCATGAACTTCTACGCAACCGCACTGCGTACCCACCCCGGGAGAGTACACGAACTCGTCGAAATCCCCGGGACGCGCTCGGAGTTCTTCCAGCTCACCGGCGATTTGTCCATGGAAATCTACTGTTCGGAAGCGGGGCTCTATCGAAGCCAGAAGCGCATTTTCGACGACGCTTTCGACGGCGTACGCGACCGCTACGCCCTCATGCGCTGGGGGAAATTCATGAACGCCAGCAGTCTGCGACAGCGCCTCTACTACCACGGCAAGCAAATCGTACTCGGCGGCGACCTGTACGGCATGCTCTGGGACCGCGACACCACCGCCCCCTGTGATATCCTGAAATTGCCCCATCACGCGTCGCTGTCGTCCGTCAACCGGAAATTCCTCTCCCAGATTCGCCCGAAAACGATTGTAGTCTCGGTAGCGGGCGGGCGTCCCGACGAACGCCCCCACCCGTACATTGTGGCCCTGTTGCGCGAGTTCTCCGGCGACGTACAGTTTACCGACGCCGTCAGCCTCCCCGGACTGGTCGAACCTGTCTTCCACAAGTCCGTACATCTCGAAATCCCCTGAAACGCCCCGCCTTCCCCGCCGACACGGGGAAGGCGTTTCGCCTTTACGGTTTCTTTTCGTACCGTTTCCGGTTGACATTCGCCGCGAACCCGCCTATAATGTCATACGGTTCCGGCCCCGCCGGAATGTACTTTGCACACAAGGAGCGTTAGTATGGGTAATATGACTGTAACCTCTGTTCTGAACACGCCCATAGGCGGCTATACGCTGGGGCACCTCCTCACGGCGGGCGTCACGCTGGTCGTCTGCCTGACAATCATCCGCATAGTGATGAAAGTCCTCAAGCGCCTTCTGGCCCGGACAAGCCTCGAAAAGCGCGTACAGGCTCTCATCGCCAACCTCCTCAAATACGCCATGTACGTCGTTATGGTGGTTATCGTCGCGCAGGGACTGGGCGTGAATATGTCGTCCTTCGTGGCGCTGCTGTCGGTACTCTCCCTCGGTATCACCCTCGCGGCGGAAGACATCCTCGGCAACTTCGCCGGCGGTCTCGTCATCTTCTCCACGCACCCCTTCGCAATCGGCGACTTCGTGGAATCCTCCGGCACCACCGGAACCGTAGAGGAAATCGACCTCCACCACACGAAACTGCTCTCCCCCGACGGCTTCCATATCCTCATCCCCAACAAAGACCTCGCCTCCTCCCGTATCATCAACTATACCGCCCTCGGACGCCGCCGCGTGACCATCAAAGTCACGGCCTCCTACGACGCCCCGACCGAAACCGTCATGTCCGCGCTCCGTACCGCCGTCGCCCGTACCGAAAACATCCTCGCCGACCCCGAGCCCGGCTACTGGCTTACCGGTTACGGCGCAAGCTCCATTGAGTACACCGTCTTCTGCTGGACGCAGTCCGCAAACTACTGGACGGTACTGTGCAATCTGAATGCCGCGTTGCGTCCGGCCTTCGAGGAGGCGGGCGTCGAAATGACCTATGACCATTTGAATGTCCACCTTGTCAACGACGCCCCCGCGAAAGTCGACACGAACAAGCAATAAGGAGGTGTCGAGAATGTCCGAGCGCCATATCGAAACCGTCTGCGTACGCGGGGCCTACCGCCCCGAAAGCGGACAGCCCCGGCAGATTCCGATTATCCAGTCGACCACGTTCCAGTACGCGACCTCCCGGGACATGGCCGCGCTGTTCGACCTGGAGGCAAGCGGCTATTTCTACTCCCGCCTCCAGAATCCCACTTGCGACATCGTCGCCGCGAAAATTACGGCCCTGGAAGGCGGTACCGCCGGAATGCTGACTTCCTCCGGACAGGCCGCGAACTTCTTCGCGCTGTTCAACCTCGCCAACTGCGGCGACCACTTCGTGTCGGCGTCGTCGATTTACGGCGGCACCTTCAACCTGTTCGACGTGACCATGAGGAAAATGGGCATAGAAGTCACGTTCGTGCGCCCCGACTGCACGGAGGACGAATTACACGCCGCGTTCCGCCCGAATACCAAGGCGCTCTTCGGCGAGACCGTCGCGAATCCGGCCCTGACCGTCCTCGACATCGAACAGTATGCCCGTGTCGCACACGCCCACGGCGTGCCGCTGGTCGTCGACAACACGTTCCCGACCCCGGTTATGTGCCGCCCGATTGAGTGGGGGGCCGATATCGTCACGCACTCCACAACGAAATACATGGACGGGCACGGCGTGGCCGTCGGCGGGGCAATCGTCGACGCGGGCCGCTTCGACTGGATGGCCCACGCCGACAAGTTCCCGGGCCTCTGTACCCCCGACGAGAGCTACCACGGCATCACCTACGCCGAGAAATTCGGGCAGGGCGGCGCGTTCATCACGAAATGCACCGCGCAACTTATGCGCGACTTCGGCTCCACGCCCTCCCCGCAAAGCGCGTTCTATCTGAACTTAGGCCTTGAAAGCCTCCACCTGCGCATGCCCCGGCACTGCGAAAACGGACAGGCCGTCGCGGAGTTCCTGACCACGCGCCCGGAAGTCGTGGCCGTCCACTACTGCGGCCTCCCCTCCGACCCATATTACGAATTGGGCCGGAAGTACCTCCCGCACGGCTCCTGCGGCGTGGTGTCGTTTGAGCTGAAGGGCGGGCGCGCCGCCGCCGAAACCTTTATGCGTTCGCTGAAACTCGCGGCGATTGAGACGCACGTCGCCGACGCCGTGACCTGCTGTCTGAACCCCGCCACGTCCACGCACCGGCAGTTAAGCGACGAACAGCTCGCCGCCGCCGGCGTCCCCGCCGGACTTGTCCGCATGAGCTGCGGACTGGAGAGCAAAGAGGACTTAATCGCCGACATCGCACAGGCCCTGGACGCCGTCCGCTGAGACAACCCCCGCCGCGCCGGACAGTGATTCCGCTGTCCGGCGCTTTGCGTCGCCCCGCGAAACAATACGGAATGACCACGCAAGGCTATAATCATTAATCATCAAGGAGCGGCAGAAAGCCTTTTTGGAAGTTGACGCAAGATGATACGGACAATGAAAGTTATGCTGATTCCGAACAATCGGCAAAAGACACGGATGTTCCAATACGCAGGCGCGGCGCGGTACGCTTATAACTGGACGCTGGACGCGGAACGCGCCAATTATGAAAACGGCGGCAAATTCATTTCCGACGTGGATTTACGGCGCGTATTCACGCGGCACAAAGCGGAACCGGGGAAAGGCTGGCTTTTCACAATCTCCAACAACGTGACGAAACAGGCGATAAAGGACGCTTGCGGGGCGTTCAAGAGGTTCTTTCAGAAGCAAGCGGCCTTCCCGCGCTTCAAGAGCCGCAAGCGTTCCCGCCCGTCCTTTTACCAGGACCCGGTACAGCTGAGATTCACGGAAACGCACGTAAAAGTGGAGGGGTTCGCGTCAAGCAAGCGGAAAACCCGTCAGAAACTGAACTGGATACGCCTTGCCGAGCATGGGCGGATTCCGGTAAATGTCAAGTATTACAATCCGCGCTTTACGTTCGACGGCCTGAACTGGTGGGTATCCGTGGGCGTAGAGTTTCCGGACAGCGACGCGACGCCGCAGGGCGAGGGAATCGGCATTGACTTAGGACTGAAAGACCTTGCAATCCTGTCCGACGGGACAAAATACGCGAATATCAACAAAACGGACAAAGTACGCAAACCGGAAAAGAAAAAACGCAGGTTACAGCGTTCCGTCTCTCGTTCTTACGAGAAAAACAAGAAGAAAGGAAAATACTGCAAAACTTCCAATGTAACCAAAAAGGAAAAGAAACTCTTGCGCGTTCATCATAAGCTAACGAACATCCGCACGAATTACGCCC
>CAMHBH010000128.1 GCA_946183175.1 uncultured Oscillibacter sp. | reverse complement strand
CAAAGGGGAGCATGCCCTGCACGTTGAGGTAGCGCGTGCCCGTGATGAGATTCTGCCGGTTGGCGTTCTCGGCGGTCAACTGGTATCCGATGAGGTGACAGCGGTTGTAGAGGTATTTCCCGTCGACGTTGTCATACTGTACGGTTTGCCAGCCGGACGGTTTGACTTGTCCGATAGAGCCGCGCTTCTCGGTGGGCATGAGGTCAAGCCCGACATTGGCGTAGGCCACGCCGCAACGGCCTAAGGCGTCGAGTTCGCTGTAGGTCTCGAAGGAGCGGCGCGGGAGGTCGCCGGGGTCGAAGTCGGGGACGTTGTTGTAGAGCGGCACGTAGGCCTCGCCGCTGTACTCCGGGATTGTGTCAAGGGTATATCCTTGACTGACAGGCGGTGTAGTGCCGCCGGAATCCGGGGACGGCGTCGGGCCGTCAGACGGCGGCTGACAGGCGGTCAAAGTCAGGCAGAGTAACAGACAGAGTACGGCAAAGAAACGGTTACGCTTCACGTACATACACCTCCTCGGTAATTTTCTCGTGTGAATAGCCGGGGAATTCGTCGGTTTCGAGCAGATTCCAGCCCGGCGCGGACAGGTCTAAGTCAAACTTCAGGTCGGACGGGTACGCGCGATTCCAGCGGAACAAAAACAGGCGTTCGACGCGGTCGAGTACGGGCAGAACCGGGACGTTTTCGACGAAACAGTAGTCGCCGTCGGCGGCCTTCTGTAGAAAGTCCTCGTCGACGGACACGCGCACCGGGTCGATGTCGTCGAACTGCTTGCGGGTATAGGCATTCATCCACAGGCGGGCGCCGTCCGAGAGGCGGAGTATCCGTTCCCGGAGAATCCTGTCCTGACTTTGCCGCCGGCGGTTGAACATCAGGCCGCCGCCGTCGTCAATCACCGCGATAATGTTCATACTGTCCCCTCCCCTGCGTATTCATGGCGTCTCCTCCCACGGTTCCATAGTCCCGACAAGTCTGCAAATCGGCTTTCCCTGCGCGTGGAACTTCTCCTCGTAGTCAGTCATGATTCCGACAGGCCCGTCGGCATGCAGGTCGCGCGTGACTTCCGACAGCGCGAACCCGTAGCGCGGCAGTTCCGACAGCGAGAAGTCGAACAAGTCTACGTTGTCGGTCTTGAACCGGATTTCCCCGCCGTCTTTCAGGACTTCCCGGTAGCGCTTCAGGAATCCGCCGTGCGTGAGGCGGCGTTTCGCGTGACGGTTCCCGGGCCACGGGTCGGAGAAGTTGAGGTAAAGCCCGTCGACTTCCCCCGGGGCGAAGTACAGCGGCAGGGCGTCGGCGTTGCCGGAAATGAAAACCACGTTGGGCAGTTCTAGACAGCGTTCCATCGCCACGACGAGCGCCTCCCGCACGACTTCCACGCCGACGAATAGTGTATCAGGCTCCGCCGCCGCGACGCCCGCCGTAAAGCGTCCCTTGCCACAGCCCAGCTCCAGCCACAGCGCCCGCGCCGACGGGTATAAGTCCCGCCAGTGTCCGCGCCGCGCGGCGGGGTCGGGTACCAGTTTCGCCGAACAGCGTTCCATTCGGGGGACGAGGTTCTTTTTCTTTCTCATGCGCATACGTTTCAACTCCCATCTTTGCGGAACGATTGTAGCACAGATTTCCGGCCTTTTCAACGGCGTTGCCCTTGCAATCCGGCGCGGCGGCGTCTATAATCAGGCCATCAGGAAGAGAGGAGCAGTCGCCATGATTCCGCACTACCACGAGAACCCGCACAAACTACACGTCGGCACCATGCCCCACAGGGCCTACTATGTCCCGGCGTCGCGCCCTATGGACGACCTTACCACACGGCGCGAAACCTCCGACCGGGTACAGTTCCTCAACGGGAATTGGAAATTCCGCTACTTCCCCGCCCTCGACGAACTCCGGGAGGCGTTCTACGAGGCGGACTACGACGTATCGGGCTACGCGGAAATCCCGGTGCCGTCCTGCTGGCAGACGCAGGGCTATGACAGGAACCAGTACACGAACTTCCGCTACCCGTTCCCGGTAGACCCGCCCTATGTGCCGCGTGAAAACCCTTGCGGCGCGTATGTGCGGACATTCGAGTACCACGTCAACCCCGCCGCGCCGCGCGCGTACCTGAATTTCGAGGGCGTCGACTCGTGCTGTTACGTCTGGCTCAACGGCGCGTTTGTCGGCTACAGTCAGGTGTCGCACGCCGTCGCCGAGTTCGACGTGACGGACTTTTTGCGCGACGGCGAAAACCGTCTGGCCGTACTGGTATTGAAGTGGTGTGACGGGAGCTATCTGGAAGACCAGGACAAGTTACGCATGAGCGGCATTTTCCGCGACGTGTACCTGTTGACGCGCCCGGAGGAGGCGGTTTTCGACTACTTCACGACCACGGAGTTGAATGGCCCCGACGCGGTGTTACAGGTACGTGTCAAGTATTTTCACGCGACAGTCCCGGCGACGCTGACGCTCTCCGACGCCGACGGGAATACCGTAGGAACCGCGGCGTTCCACGACTTGCAGGACGATTCCGGGTACCGGCAGGCGGCGGAACTGACCGTACGGAACGCGCGGCGCTGGAACGCCGAGACGCCGTACCTGTATACGCTGACGCTCGAAACGCCGGGAGAAGTCATCGTTGACCGCGTGGGGTTCCGCGACATCCGGGTGCGGGACTGTCAGGTACTGGTGAACGGCGTCGCGGTGAAATTCCGGGGCATGAACCGCCACGACTCCGACCCCGTGACGGGCTACGCCATCAGCATGGAGCAGGCCCGGCGCGACTTACAGCTCATGCGGCGGCACAACATCAACGCCATTCGGACAAGCCACTACCCGAACGCGCCGTGGTTCCCGCAACTCTGCGACGAGTACGGCTTCTATGTCGTCGCCGAGGCCGACTGCGAAAGTCACGGGGCCTACTCGACGTACTGTCCCGACAACAACAACCCCGCCGCCCACGAGGAGCGCTGGAATGAACTTTTTGCTGACAATCCGGACTTTATGGAGGCCACGCTAGACCGCGTGGAGAGTTGCGTACAGCGCGACAAGAACCGCCCCTGCGCGGTGATATGGTCGATGGGCAACGAGTGCGCCTACGGGTGCTGTTTTGAGGAGGCGCTGGCGTGGACGAAACGCTTTGACGCGTCGCGCCTGACGCACTACGAAAGCGCGATTCACCACAGCCGCAAGCGCAAGTACGACTTCTCGAATCTGGACTTGTACAGCCGGATGTACCCGACCTATCAGGAAATCCGCGACTACCTGTCGGGCGGGCCGGACAAGCCGTTTATCATGTGCGAGTACGCGCACGCGATGGGCAACGGCCCCGGCGATTTGGAGGACTATTTCCAGTTGATTGAAAGCAGTCCGGTGATGTGCGGTGGGTTCATCTGGGAATGGTGTGACCACGCGGTGTATGCCGGGGAGGCCGGGAACGGGAAAGCGAAATACCTTTACGGCGGCGACAACGGCGAAGACCCACACGACGGCAATTTCTGTATGGACGGGATGGTATACCCCGACCGCACGCCCCACACGGGACTGTTGGAGTACAAGAACGTCTGCCGCCCGGTACGGGTGGTGTCCTACAATCAGGAAAGCGGCGCTTTGAAACTGCGCAACTATCTGGACTTCACGACGTTGAGCGAATACCTGTTTTTGGAATGGGAACTGCTCCGCGACGGGGTAGTGACGGAGACGGGCGCGCTGGATACGCCCCCGATTGCGCCGCATACGGAGGGCGTCGCGGCGTTGCGCCTGCCGGAATTGTCGGCGGGGAAATATACGCTGAAAATCAAGTCATTCCTGCGTCACAAGACGGCGCTCCGACCCGCCGGATTGTTGCTTGGTTTCGACGAAATCGCCCTCGACGGCCCCGACAACCGCAACCGGACTGCCGTCCGGCTCCTCGAAAGCCCCTGCGCGGAGACTTCCGCGCTGTCGGTCACGGAGACGCCCGCGACGCTGACCGTACAAAACGAACGCCTGCGCTGTGTGTTCGACTTGCGTACGGGGCTTCCGTCGCGGCTGTGGCTCGACGGCGCGGAGTGGCTCGACTGTCCTATGGAATGGAACGTCTGGCGCGCGCCCACCGACAACGATTCCGCGCTCGACCCGAACGCCTCGCGTAAACTGGCATGGCTCGCCGCGCGCTACAACAAAGCCGTCACGCGCGCCTACGAAACCCGCTGGGAGAGAATCGGCGGCGCGGTCTTCGTGCGTACGGTGCAGTCGATGGCGTCGGCGTCGGTACAGCGCTTCCTCGACCTCGACACGGCGTGGACAGTCCGCACCGACGGCGTGCTTACTGTGGAAACGCGCGTCAGGCGCAACCCGGACTTCCCGGGACTGCCCCGTTTCGGCCTGCGCGTATTCCTCCCCGAGACGCTGAATCAAGTCGAATACTGCGCCTACGGCCCCACGGAGAGCTACGCGGACAAGCGCCGCGCGGCAAGTTACGGCCTCTATACGTCCTCCGTCGCGGACATGCACGAGGACTATCTACGCCCGCAGGAAAACGGCAGTCACACCGGGTGCGACTACGTGACAGTCCGGGGCGGCGGGCGCGTATTCCACGCCGTGAGCGCGACGCCGTTCGCGTTCAATGTCTCGCCGTACACGGCGGAGGAACTGACGGCGAAGGCGCACAATTTTGAACTCTGTCCGAGCGGGCACACGGTGCTGTGTCTGGACTACCGTCAGGACGGAATCGGCTCGGCGAGTTGCGGCCCGGAACTGCTGGAAGCGTATCGGTTCGACGAGACCGACTTCCGTTTCCGCGTCACGCTGATTCCCGGGCAGAACTGAAAACACCTCCCCGCATAGTACGCCGTGCGAACCGCCGGAAAACACGCCGGAAACCGCCGTTATTTTCTCCGGTTCGCACGCCTTTTTTCGGATTTGCCCCTTGCAATCCGGGAAATTCTGTGGTATACTGGGCTACAACGTGGGAAATGATGTTGAACAAGGTGAAAATATCTCCGTTTTCGGCGGATATTTTGTGCAGATTTGCCGACACAACCCACGCCCCGTAAGGGGACGGAAACCAAAACTTGCGGTTAATTTCCACCATCTTGTGAGACACAACCCACGCCCCGTAAGGGGACGGAAACTCGTTGGAGATGACCACGACGCAAATAGTTTCCAGACACAACCCACGCCCCGTAAGGGGACGGAAACTTCTTCGCCAAGACGGCAATCTGGTTGTCGGCGACCTCGACACAACCCACGCCCCGTAAGGGGACGGAAACACATTGTACAAACCCAGCCCCATCGTTACCGGATTGACACAACCCACGCCCCGTAAGGGGACGGAAACTTATCAATCATCCCGCCCAGAGCTTTACCAAACTC
>CAMHBH010000127.1 GCA_946183175.1 uncultured Oscillibacter sp. | reverse complement strand
CCCGTCACGACGCACATGTCGGCGACGTTGAACGTGGGGTAGCTGGGCCAGAACTTCAGGTGAATCATGTCGACGACGTAGCCGCGAAAGACACGGTCAATCAGATTCCCGAGGCCGCCGCTGAGAATCAGGAAGGCCGCGAATACCCCGGCGGGGTGGCGGATGAGGCGGAGGACGAGCACGGCGGTCACGGCCAGGACGATACAGCTTGTGACGGCGACGAGTACCCAGCGCATGCCGGAGAAGAGCGACCAGGCCACGCCGTAGTTGTGGACGCAGTTCAATTCGAGGATGTCGCCGAGTAAGGGGGCGGTCTGCCCGAGGGCGAGGTTTTGCGTGACCCAGGCCTTACTCCACTGGTCGAACACGAGCAGGGCCAGCGCGACCGCCGAGGAAATCAGATAGAGCAGCATAGGGAGTCTCCTTCACTAGGAAATTTTAGGACGCGCGGCAAGACGCGACGTGAACAGTAATTTTGCTTGCCTGTCATTTTACACGATTCCGGGGCGAAATGCAACAACAATTTCGTAAAAGTAGTCCATAGGCGGAAATCTAGGGAAATTCCCCGGTTTTCTACGCCGGAAACGCAAAAGTTTTTGAAATAACGGTTGACAAGGCCCCGGGAAGTGTGGTATACTCTCCAACAGTCCGAATGAGTTTCCGACGGCGGGGCCGGCAGGGCGCGCGGAGGTTGGAAATATTTGGAGAGGTGTCCGAGCGGTTGATGGAACCGGTCTTGAAAACCGGCGACGTGCCTTCCACGTCCGTGGGTTCAAATCCCACCCTCTCCGCCAGTAGCAGTCCCGTTTCAATCAGATAATCGTCGTGCAGAAGTACCCAAGAGGCCGAAGGGGCTCCCCTGCTAAGGGAGTAGGCTGGTTAAAACCCGGCGCGAGGGTTCAAATCCCTCCTTCTGCGCCACAATGTCACCCCCTGAAATGACCGCTTCCCGGTGATTTCAGGGGATTTTTCGTGAAGGAAGTGATTCTTTGAGGCGTCCGCGTTACATATGGCTCTCGTGCGTACTGTCGGTGTCTCTACTGCTGAGCGCCTGCGCGCCGGACGAGCTGGAGCGGGAGGAAAGCGGCCTGATTCCCCTGGAGGAACAGACGCAGACGACGCCCGAACCCGAACCGTCACAGGCTAATCTCCCGTGGCGCTTCTCCCTGCCCTACGAGGTCGACAAGTCCATGGACCCCTACACCTGCCCCGACGGTGTGCAGCAGGTTGTCGCGTCGCTGATGTACGAGGGCCTCTTCCGCCTCGACGAGCAGTTGGAGCCCGAAAACTGCCTCTGCGAACGCTACACCTGCAACGAAAATTTCACCTCTTATACGTTCAACCTCCGCTGGGACGTGGCGTTCTCCGACGGTTCCTATCTGACGGGGGCCGACGTGCGCAAGTCCCTGAACCGGGCGCGGGAGTCGGCGCGCTACCGCAGCCGCCTCTCCCGGATTACGAGTATCACTTCCACGGACATGACAGTAACCATACACCTCAACGCGCCCAACAGCGGATTCCCGGCCCTGCTGGACGTGCCCATCTGCAAGACCACCAACAAGAGCCGCGCGCCCTACGGCACGGGCCCCTACCGCTACAACGTCGACGACTACGGGCCGTGTCTGACCCCGACGGCCAACTGGTGGCGCGGACAGCCCCGCCCCGTGGAGCGTATCGCGCTCGTCGACGTGGGGGCCTCCCTGCTCTACCGCTTCAGCTCCCACGACGTACAGCTCATGGTGACGGACTTCAGCTCCGGGGCGTCGGTGGGCGTCACGGGCGATATCCGCTACGCAGACGCCGCCACGACCGATGTCCATTACCTCGTCTGCAACACCGAGGCCGCGTGGCCCATGAATATTACGATGTTCCGCCGCGCCCTGATGACCGGAATCAACCGCGAAAGCCTCGTCAGCGCGTTCCTGTCGGGACACGGCGAGCCGGCACAGTTTCCGGTCAGCCCGCGCTCGCGCCTGTACCCGACCGACCTTGAACTCGATTACTCCGTCGAAACCGTCTCCGAACAGTTGCAAAGTATCTGGTACGAGGGCAGCCGTACTCTGAAATTACTCGTCAACTCCGACAACAGTTTCAAGGTATCGGTGGCGCGGTCTATCGCCGAGAACTACCGCGCGTTGGGCATCCCGGTACAGGTGCGCGCGCTCCCCTGGGAGGCCTTCCGGGAGGCGGCGCGGAATCGAGACTTCGACCTCTGCTACTGCGAGGCCCGCATGACCGCCGACTGGAATCTGTCGGCGCTGGTGTCCTCGTGGGGCAACCTGAACTTCAGCGGCTGGTCTGACGCGCGTATGGCCGGACTGCTCGAACAGTACGTAGCGGCCTCCGACCGCGTGGAGGCCATGCGGCAGGTCTGCGAGCACATCAAGGAGCAGGCCCCGATTCTGCCGATTTGCTTCGCCTGTAATACGGTGCTCATGCAGGCCAACGTCATCGACAACCTCACGCCCACGGCGCAGGAGCCGTTCTACAACCTTCCGGAGTGCGTGATACACTTAAAAGTCGCCTAATCCGCCGGTCGTGTCGGGCGCCGGGGAAGTCCAACGCGTCCGGACATTCCAAACAGGGGAGCTTCTTCCACGGGAAGCTCCCCTTCTGCTTGCGAAAAATCTCTTGTATTGAAATATCTTCGGTGCTACAATAGCCTAGTCCTACTTCATAGCGTAAGGGAGACGGAATGCGCAATGGAAATCAGATACGCAAAGGCGGCGGCAAAATATGTGGAATCTCTAGACAGGGAGACGAAACGCCGTATTCTTACCGGGATTATAGGATTAACGCAAAATCCGCCCGTAGGGGATATAAAGGCTCTCAAGGAATATTCTGACGGGCGTCTGCGTCTCCGTGTGGGAAAGCACCGTGTTGTTTACAGGTACGACCGTGACGGCGGGATTGAGGTTCTTCAGATTATTGACGTAGACAGCCGTGGCGGGATTTATAAACGGAAGGGGAAGCGATAATATGGCTCCGATTTCTCAACAAGTTGCGCAGATGGTGGATATACTGCCGGACGCCGACCAAAAATTAGCTCTGGCTATGGTGGAAAAGCTGGTACTGGCATGGGACCCGGATTTTACCAAGGTAACGCCGAGTGAAAAGGTGGCTATCGAGCAAGCCGTCCGGGAACTGGACGCCGGAGAGTACGTCACGCACGCCGAGATTGACTGGGACTGAATGTTTACTGTCTGCCTCCCTCGCTGACACGGGGGAGGCATTTCGTATGGCGGGAAGGTATCGCGGCGGAAATTTCGCGCGGAATCGCCTTGACAGCGGCACGGAACACGTAGTATCCTTATTTCAACCCGCATAATAATCAGGAATCTTAGTCGCTTCTGGAAAACAATTATTATGACAAAATGAAGAAGCGTTTCGCCTCTTTAATACAAAGTTTCCCCTTTTCCCTAACAAAATATTATAAACGCTTTTTCTAAAACAGTCAATCCCTCTTCGCAATAATTTTTTGGATTGCTATATATTCGGCGATAGAGCTTTGCGCCCTGCGTGTTCAAACCATAGTCCCAACGCGCTCGACAGAGGAGAGGGGGTGCAAAGAACAAACACCGAATATATATAAATGGACAGTACAGGAAGTTCCGTTTCAAAGGAGGTTGCGCGTATGAAGAAAATAGGGGCCTGTGTCCGGCCCTACGTTCCGCTGATAGTGCTGGGCGTGGCGTGTTCCGCCGCCGAGGCTATCTTTGAACTGCTCATCCCCATGGTCATGAGCGACATTGTCGATATCGGGATACCCGCCGCCGACACGGACTATATCCTCCGGGAAGGCCTCAAAATGGTCGGTATGGCGATACTGTCGCTGTGCTTCGGGATGGCGGGCGCGGCGGTGTCGTCGATAGTCGGCATGGGCTTCGGCGCGAACCTCCGCCGCGCCGAGTACGAGCAAATCCAGACCTACGCCTTTTCCAATATCGAAAAATTCTCCACGGCGTCGCTTGTCACGCGCCTGACCAGCGACGTGAACGCCCTCCAAATCACGCTCATGATGAGCATGAGAATCGCGGTGCGCTCTCCGGTGATGTTGGTCGCGGCGATAGTCCTCTCTGTGCGAATCAGCACGCGCCTGAGTTCGGTCTTTCTGGTGTCGCTCCCGCTACTCGCGGCGGTCGTCGCGACGATTATGGTCAAGGCAAGCCCGATGTTCCGGGCGCTACAGGAGCAGACCGACGCCCTGAATTTAGTCGTACAGGAAAACTTGACGGGTATCCGCGTGGTGAAATCGTTCGTGCGCGAGGACGGCGAAACCGAAAAATTCCAACAGCGTAATCAGGCCCTGCGGAACACGTCGCTAAAGGCCTTCGGCACGGTGGTCGTGAATATGCCCGCGATGATGTTGATTATGTACTCGACACTTATTGCCGTCATGTGGCTGGGCGGGCACATGGTCTACAACGACACCCTCGGCAAAGGCGACTTAATGGTATATTTTACCTATATCACGCAGATTATGATATCGCTGATGATGTTCTCGATGATGTTCATGATGGCTACGCGCGCGATAGCGTGCGGGCGGCGCGTGGCGGAAGTGCTGAACGAGGCCCCGGCGATGGACGACGGCGCGGCGGATACGGCGGCGCGCGTCCCCGACGGTTCCATTGACTTCGACGGCGTGTCCTTCCGCTACCACGCCGACAACCCCGAATGGGTACTCCGGAATATCAATCTGCACATCAAGTCGGGGGAGACCGTCGGCATACTCGGCGGGACGGGTTCCGGCAAAACGTCTCTGGTGTCGCTGATACCGCGCCTGTACGAGTGCCAGGAGGGGACGGTGCGCGTCGGCGGGCGGCCCGTACAGGACTACACCATGGAACACCTGCGGAGCGCCGTCAGCATGGTACTACAGAAGAATACGCTCTTCTCCGGGACTATCCGCGACAATCTGCGCTGGGGCAAGCCCGACGCCACGGACGAGGAGTTATGGGAAGCCTGTAAGACCGCTTGCGCCGACGAGTTCCTGAAGACCATGCCCGACGGCCTCGATACCGACCTCGGACAGGGCGGCGTGAACGTCTCCGGCGGACAGAAACAGCGGCTATGTATCGCGCGGGCACTGCTGAGCAAGCCGCAAATCCTGATACTTGACGATTCTACCAGCGCCGTGGACATGGCGACGGACGCCAAAATCCGCGCGGCGTTCCGTAGCGGGTTCGCGGGCACGACTAAACTGATTATCGCGCAACGCGTGGCCTCGGTGATGGACGCCGACAGAATTGTCGTGATGGACGACGGAAAAATTGTCGACATGGGGACGCACGCCGAACTCATGGAGCAGTCGCCGATTTACCGGGAAGTGTACCAGTCTCAACAGGAAGGGGCGATAGCAAATGCCTAAGCACGCGG
>CAMHBH010000126.1 GCA_946183175.1 uncultured Oscillibacter sp. | reverse complement strand
GCAAGCCAGCGACTGCGCAGGGCGGGCATGAGGTCGCGTACTTCTTTCGACTGCATGGCGGCGTAGCCGATGACGAGGAACGTCACGGGCGCGGCGAACGCGCCGAGTACGGGGAAGCGGAACCTCACGACGAATATCAGGCTGACGAGTGTCAGGCCCCAGGCGAAGGAAGTCGCGAACTCGTACTGGTTCGTCATGGGGAGGCGTCCGGCCCCGATACCCCGGCAAATCAGCGCGGCGGTGTGCAATACGAATCCGGCGGCCTGTAGGATAAGCGCGACGCGGGACAGGCTGTCGCGTTTCGCCGCGATGAAAATAAAGTACAGAATCATCGAGGCGAAGTACAGGAGCATGACTATCGTAAAGAGCGTGTTTTCGAGTTCAAGCAAGGTCGTTACCCCCTTCTTGTGTCGCGCGGGCGAACTGTTCGCGGAAGAGCGCGCCGCCCTTGCGGGAGATTCCGGAGACTGTCCAGCCGTTTTCGCCGGGCGCGGCCCAGACCGTCACGGGCTGGACGTAGAACGCAAGAAACAGGCCCAACGTCATAATCAGGCCGCCGGCGAGGGCCAGCCACGCGAACGCGTCGCGCTTGACCTGAATCAGCGTGAACGTCCGCGGCTCCGAGAATGTGACGGTGTACTCGTCAATCGTCAATTCCTCCCCGTCGTTGAGAATGTTCATGCCGAGGATTTCGCCCCGGTAGTAGACGGAATAGAGGTAGCCGGGGTTGTTCAACTCCGCCGAACGGGTACGCGGGCCCTGTCCGGGAATGAGTTCGTAGTCGGGATAGAAGGCGTTGAAGTAAATCACGAGTTCGGGCCTGCCGGAGACCGGGACGTACTCCCCGGCGCAAAGAACGGTTTCCTGTAGGGGCTCGCCGTCCTCCGTGACACGCACATTCGCGGCCCAGCCGGTGGAGTTCTGGTAGAACGTCATGCCGAACAGCCGCGCGGGGGCGTTGACGCTCACGGACGCGCTTTGCTGTACGGCGTCCGGGTTCGTGACCGTGATGTCCGCCGTGTACTGCTC
Source organism: uncultured Oscillibacter sp. (assembly GCA_946183175.1). Taxonomy (GTDB): domain Bacteria; phylum Bacillota; class Clostridia; order Oscillospirales; family Oscillospiraceae; genus Oscillibacter. The sequence goes on along the minus strand of CAMHBH010000126.1, from coordinate 4,538 downwards.
TACGGAGTTGTCGTCGCGGAGGTCGACGCGGAAATCGTCAATCGTGACAAGCAGTCCGGTGTCGCCGACCGGGCGCGTCTGTCCCGGGACGCCGTAGACGGAGTATTCCTGTCGGGTGGCCTGTCCGAGACTGAATGCCACGATGAGAAGCAGTATCCCAAAATGGCACACCCACGCGCCCCACAGCCCCGCGCGGTTCCTGTACGCGTAGCGTAACTCGCGCCCGTCGGCGGTGGTGGCGTGGCGTATACGCGGCAGTCCCAGCGCGCGGAACACCGCCTCCGGGTCTTGTACGCCCTCCGCGCGCGCGTCCGGCGGGGCGTCCGGGTTCGGGACGGTTTCCCGACTGCGCCGCAACAGCGCCGGGAAATGTAACAGATTGCAGAACAGCAGATTCAGCACCAGAAAGCCGCTCAATAGTACGAACCAGACGCTGTGAAAGGCGTCGTCGAGGCGGAAGGCGAGAATCCACGCCGCGACGCGTCCGGAATAGCGCGCGGCGTACCAGTCGTAGGACTGCCCCTGCGTGACCAGGCTTGCCAGCGCGCACGAACCCGCGAGGAGTACGAGCAGAATCAGCGCGAAGCGCATGGAGGACAGGAATTTCCAGATTTTCTTGACGTTCGACATGCTTCCCCCTTATACGAAACCACGGCGGAAAGTGGTTTCCGCCGTGTGCCGTCCGTTACTGTTTTCCGTTCAGGAGCGCCAGCGCTTCCTCAATCTTGGCCTCGGAGGTGTCCAGACACCGGAACGAGAGTTCGGAGTTGTGCGCGCCCTCGGAGTTTTCGACGTAGCAGAAATCAAAGAACCACTGCGCTTCCCGGTAGAGTTGCCGGATTTCGTCCAGTTGCCGGGTCGTCATCTTCTTGGCGCTGACCGCCGCCGCGAGTTCGTCCTTGAGCCCCGACAGCTTGTTCCCGACTTCCGTCTCCCGCGCCGTCACGCGGTCTTGCAGACTGTGTACAAAGCTGACCATGTCGGTCTGTCCGTGACAGGCCGCGCAAGTGGCGAGCAAGGTTTCGTTGTCCAGCGGGCTGACGAGCGTGTGACTGTGGTATACCGTGCCGTCCTCCGCCGTCTCAATGGGCATATGGCAGTCCGAACACGTCAGCAGGTTCGCGTGTTTGCCGTGCAGGAAGGTTTCCATTTCGGGGTGCTGAGCTTTGAGCATTTTGGCCCCGGTACTCTCCTGTGTCCAGTCAGAGAACCCGATACTGTCATAGTAGGCCAGAATGGCCTCGGGGGTCATGCTGTCGACATCGTGATAGGGCATCATGGTCTCGCTGTCGGACGGGGTGAAGTAGTACTCGATATGGCACTGTCCGCAGGCCAGCACGGCGGGGTCGATATCGCTCATGGAGTTTCCGAGGGCCTCGCGTACGTAGTTATGCGTGACGGTCAGCGCGCCGCGATTGGCGGGGCCGGCGTTGCCGTGGCAGGTGTAACAGCTTACATTCTCCTCCATCATGCCGAGAACCTCGTCGAAGGCCATCGAATACACGCCGATTCCCTGTTCGTCGACGAGCTTGGCGAAATTGGGGGTCTTGCAAGTCAGACAGTTTGCTTTCGGGTGGGGGCGCTGTGTCTTGGCTACGTCTTCAAGACAGTATTCGTGCCCGCGGGCGCTGCCGTAGTCCTTGGCGAAGCCGTAGCCCTCGTAGATGTTGACCAGGTACGGGTCTTCCTCCAGATAGTCGGTGACGTAACTGTTTTTGGCGTTGTCGCCCATGGTCGCGACGATGTAGGGGTAGTAGGCGGCCCAGTCGGCGGCGTTGACGGTGCCGTCCTGAGCGCCCGGCGCGGGGGCCGTGAGTTTCCGGTAGTCGATATCGGCGCGGGTCAATGGCCCGGTCTTGGTCGCGCTCTGCGTAGCCTGTACGCCTCCCCCGGCGTCGGCGGGGACGCTGGCGGGTTTGGCGACTTCCGTGCCCGCGAACAGGCCGCACAACGCTACCAGTACCACAGCCACGGCGGACGCGCCTATGGTTTTATGAAGGACTGTCTTTTCCATATAGAACGCCTCCTTTCAGGCAATCGTGAAGCGGTAGGAATCTATGCTCATTCTACCAGAAGAACGGCGGTTTGTAAACCACTTTTTCGACAAAACGGGCGAACCGTAACCGGTTCGCCCGACGCCTTACAGGGACAAATTGCCCAGATTGAACCCGCCCAGATTCAGATTCCCGCTCACGCTCTCGATTTTCTGTTCCATGGTCTCCGCCGCCTGACGGAGCGCCTCGTTGACGGCGGTGACAATCAAGTCCTGCAACATCTCGGTGTCCTGCGGGTCGACGACCTCCGGCTTGACCGTCAGCGACACCAGCTCGCGTTTGCCGTTGACGGTAGCCTCGACCGCGCCGCCGCCCGACGTGGCGACAAATTCCTTGGCCTCGACTTCCTTCTGGGCGGCGTCCATATCGGCCTGCATTTGGGCGAATCTCTGCTGTAACTCGGCCTGACGGCGGCTCCCGGCGGGGTTCTGACTGCCGTTGGTAAAGCCCCGGCGCGCACTGTAACTCATGTTTCATTACTCCTTTTGTAGTCGTTACTCCCCGATACTCGGTTGATGTCGGGTTGTGTCGTTACTTTCCGGTACTTGGTTGATATCAGGTTGTAGTCGTTACTCTCCGATAATTTGGATGATGTCGGGGCGCTGGCGGCTGAACGTCAGCAAAGCCTCGCGGTTTTCCCGGGGGGATACGGGCGGGGGCGTCCCCTCCCGCATGGCGACGCGTTCCGCGCCGCTCTCCTCCTGTAGGGCGGTCTGCACCCGCTCGTTATTCAGGCGGCTGAGCGTGACGGAGTCGGGGGCGTAGAGGGTGAAAAGGCCGTCGGCGAATGTCCCGGTACACAGTGACAGAAAAGAGGCGTACATCGCGGGGAGGCGCGCGCGGGAACGTTCCAGAATCGCGGTACAGTCCGCCGAAACGTGCGGCGGCGCGTCGAAATTCTGCGGCGGCGTATCCGGAAGCGGTACGGAATCCGGTGTCGGCGGCGCGTCGTTCCACGGGGGCGTATCGTCCGGCGGCGGGGCGTCGTTCCACGGGGGCGTATTGTCCGGCGGCGGGGCGTCGTCCCACGGGGGCGTATCGTCCGGCGGGGGCAGTTCGTCGTAGGGCGGTGGAACCTCGTCCGGTACGGGCGGGGCCTGACGCACAGGCGCGGGCGTCGCCTGTTGCGGCGGCGATACCTGTCGGCGCGGCGGCGCGGCGGCGGGTTCCCGTACGGGCGCGGCGGGCATAGGTACGGCGGCGAATTGCGCGGGGGCGGCGGAATAGCCCGCTTCCAGACGCTCCACGCGGCTGACCAGCGCCGACAAATCGCCGGACAGCGTCTCGTCGCACAGGCGCAACAGGTACAGCTCCGCGTTTAATCGGCTGTTCCGGCTGTCGGAGAGCTCCGCGCCCACGCCCTGTAGCGACGTGGCCAGGTACAACAGGCGGTTGTCGGCGGCGAGCGCGCCCAGACGGGCTAGGGTGTTATCGTCGTAGCCGCCGGACAGCAGAGCGGCACTCCCTTCGGGGGCCATACGTTTCAGGAGGAGGTCGCGAATCAGCGCGGAGAGTTCGCGGAGGACGGTCACGCCGTCGCGCCCGTTGTCGTAGAGCTCCCCGAACAGCGTCAGCGCCGACGGCACGTCGCGCCGGAGAATATGTTCCAGTAGCGCGGCGGTTTGGAGGTGTCCGGCGAGGCCCAGCGTATTGAGTACGGACGTGCTGTCGACGGTGCCCCCCGACGCCGCGCACTGGTCGAGTAGCGACAGCCCGTCGCGCATGGCCCCCTCCGCCAGACGCGCCAGCAGTTCCGCGCCGTCGCCGGTCAATGGAATGTGTTCCAGTCCGGCGACGTAGCGCAGACGCGCGGCGATGTCGGCGGGGGCGATTCTCCGGAACGCGTAGCGCTGACAGCGCGAAAGAATCGTCGCCGGGACTTTGTGCAGTTCGGTCGTCGCCAGAATGAACATGAGGTGCTCCGGCGGCTCCTCCAGAATCTTCAACAGCGCGTTAAAGGCCGACGTGGACAGCATGTGCACCTCGTCGACGATGTACACGCGCTTGCGCACGTTGGCGGGCGGGTAGACCGCCTCGTCGCGCAGGGCGCGCACTTGGTCGACGCCGTTGTTGGAGGCGGCGTCGAGTTCGAGCACGTCCAGCGAATTCCCCTCTTCCAGCGCCACGCACGCCGCGCAAGTCCCGCAGGGGTTGCCGTCTTGGGGATTCTCGCAGTTGACGGCGCGCGCGAGAATTTTGGCACAGGTCGTTTTTCCCGTGCCCCGGCTCCCCGTGAACAGGTACGCGTGGGAAGTGCGGTTCTCGGCGACCTGCCTTTGCAAAGTGCGCGTGATGTGCGACTGTCCGACGACATCCGAAAACGCCGCCGGGCGGTACTTCCTGTAAAGTGCCTGATACGTTGCCATAGAAAAACTCCTCCGCTCTCAGCCGTGGAACCGGCTCCCTTGCGTCACATGGGTGCTCCGCTTAATGCTGCTCGGTTCCCCGCCTGACATGGTTCACGGTACCTCATTGCACAAGACC
>CAMHBH010000125.1 GCA_946183175.1 uncultured Oscillibacter sp. | reverse complement strand
TTTTAGGCTTTTGTCGCCTTGTTCGCTATTTTACCCTCTTTTTGGGACACGCCGTGGATTGAAACGGATAACGCAAAGACGGGCGGCCCTGGGGCTGTCCGTCTTTGCACGTTCAAATAATGTAGTCGTTGCCGTCGTCCCTGTCGCGCATGAGGTCGGCGAGGGTGAAGTTGTCGAGGTACTCGGAAATCACGCGGTCGAGGCCGCGCCACAGGGGAAGCGTACGGCAGTACGGGGAGCGCCCGCACGGCACCGCCTCCGGGCCCAGACATGACACCGGGGACAGGTTCCCTTCGCAGAGGCGGAGAATCTCCCCGACGCTTATCTGGTCGGGCGGGCGCCGTAGCATGTAACCGCCGCCCTTGCCCCGGAGGCCCTCCACGATTCCGCCCTTGACGAGCAGTTTGACCACGCTTTCCAGGTACTTTTCGGAGATGTCCTGTCTGCGGGCCACGTCGCGGAGCGGCAGAAAGTTTCCGGTCTCGTGCTCGGCCATGTCGACGAGTACGCGCAGGGCGTAGCGGCCCTTCGTGGAAATCAGCACGGCAATTCCTCCTTTCCGCAAAGCCCGGCGCGGTACTGCCCGGCCTCGTCGAGTAATTCCCCGGCGCTGTGCAAAAGCGCCTCCGTGACTTTGTTCCCGCCCGTGATTCGCGCCAGTTCGCGCTTGCGGGCCTCCCTGTCAAGTACGCGCACTTCCGTGCAAGTCCGCCCGCCGCGCTCCGCCTTTTCTACCGAAAAGTGCGTGTCGGCCATTGCGGCCAGTTGCGGCAGGTGCGTCACGCACAGCACCTGTTTATGTCGGCTGACCTGCGCGAGTTTCTCGGCGATTCTCTGCGCGGCGCGTCCGGAAACCCCGGTGTCCACTTCGTCAAAGACGAGCGTCGCGACGGTCTCCTGTTCGGCGAGTACGTTCTTGAGTGCCAGCATAATGCGGGCCAATTCGCCGCCGGAGGCGATACGCGCAATAGGCCGCAAGTCCTCCCCGGCGTTGGCCGACATCAGAAAGCGGATACTGTCGAGGCCGTCGGGGGCGGGGGGCTTGTCCTGAAAGTCGATGGCGAAGCGCATGGACTTCATGTCGAGGTCGCGCAACTCCCGCAGAATCCGGGCCTCCAAGTCTTGCGCGGCCTTACGCCGCGCGGCGGTCAGGCGCGCGCCCGATTCCTGTACGGCTTGTAAGGCGGCGTCGTAGTCGGCTTGCAGGCGGGCGAGGGTGTCGTCGGCGGTCTCTATGGCGTCGAGTTCGGCGCGGCACCTGTCCAGATACGACAGCATATCTTCAACCGTCGGGCCGTACTTCTTCTCCAGACGGTACAGCAAATCGGCGCGGCTCTCCACGGCGTCGAGTTCCTCCGGGGAGAAGTCGAACGCCGCGCGGAGGTCGCGGACGCTCTCCGCGATGTCGAGTACCTCACAGCGGGCGGCGTCCAGACGGCGGTACAGTCCGCCGGGTTCGTCGCCGAGGGTACGGATAGAGTAGAGCGCGTTTTCGGCCTCCTGTAGCTGGCTGACGGCCCCGGAAGCGTCCTCGTCGCCGTTCAACAGGAAATCCGCCTCCGACAGCGCCGACAGGTACTTTTCGGCGTTGCGGAGTAGATTCCGGCGGGCGTTCAGCGTCTCCTCTTCGCCCGGGACGAGTTCGGCGCGTTCGAGTTCGTCGACCTGGTAGCGCAAGGTGTCGAGTTTGCGCGCGCGTTCGGCCTCGTCCATTTGCAGGGCGCGGATACGGTTCCGTAACGCGTTCATGGCGTCGTAGTCGCGGCGGTACGCCGACAGCGCGGCGTCGGTCTTGCCGAAACGGTCGAGATATTCCCCGTGGCGGCTCTCGTCGAGCAACTGCTGTCCGTCGCGCTGGCCGTGGATGTTGACGAGTTCCTGCCCGAGACGCCGGAGCTGCGTCACCGACACCGGACGCCCGTTGACCCGGCACACGTTCCGCCCGTCGGCGGAGAGTTCGCGCTGTAGGAGTAGCATACCGTCCTCGTCGGGCGCGATTCCGTCGGGGAGTTCGGGCGGCGTCCCGGAAAACGACGCGCTGACGAACGCTTTCGCCGCGCCCGTACGCACAAGGTCGCGGGAAGTACGCCCGCCGAGTACGGCCCCCAGCGCGTCTATGACGATGGATTTCCCCGCGCCGGTCTCCCCGGTCAGGGCGTTGAAGCCGTCGCGGAAGTCGATTTCCGTCTCCTCTATGACGGCAATGTTTTCAATGTGAAGCAGTTCGAGCATAGTTTCCCTCACAGTACGCCGTCGGCCCCGTCCCACGGCGGTTTCGGGGCCGGGATTCGCCCGTACATCTCCCGCCGCCAGCGGACAAGGAAGCGCGTCAGCAGGAACCATACGACGATACAGTACACCCCCGCCGCGCCGAGGAGTACCCACACGGCCCAGCGCACGGACGGCGCGAACTCCATCAGCAGGGCCGCCGCGAAAAGTAACAGATACGGAATCCACGGGGCGAGGCGGTCGAAGTCTCCGAAGTAGTGCCGGTAGAACGCGGCGCGCCCGAAGGCGTTTTCGCGCGCCTTGGCGTGGTTGGACTTCCGGAACGAGAACAGCAGCCAGAAGACCCCCGCGAGAATCCAGAACATCGCGGTTTGGGCGCTCTGTATGTCGTTGGCGTAGCTGAAGACCGCGAGCATGAGGAGCATAAGCCCGGCGTGGAAGGAACTCCGGCGGCGTACTTTGAACGAGTTGCCCATGATTTCACATCCTGTCAGACAGATTCCGGGGGGAGCATTTTCTGCGCGAAGATTTCGCAGAAACTTTTCTCCGTCAGGCGTACCAGTTCCATACAGTGGCGGCTGCGGCGTACGACTACGCGGTCGGTGCCGAGTAACGCGAAGCCGCGGCTCTCGTCCACGAACAGAAAGACGGGCTTGTGACCGTTGCGGTCGAGTTCGACCCAGAGGGTGTGTTCGGGGGAGAGTACGTAGGAGGAGAAGCGCATGTTGTGAATGCAGATAGGGCAGATGAGCAGGCTTTGCGAGACGGGTTCGACGACGGGGCCGCCCGCCGAGAGGGAGTAGGCCGTAGACCCGGTGGGCGTGGAGATAATCACGCCGTCGCCGGCGATGTCGGTCAGGTGCCGCCCGTCGGAGTAGACTTTCAGGTGAATGACGTGCGAAATCGGGCCCTCCCGGATGACGGCGTCGTTGAGGCCGAGGTTGTTGTAGACCTGCCGCCCGTCGCGGAACACGGCCACGTCCAGCATCATGCGGCGTTCTATTTTGAGATTCCAGTCGCGAAGGCGGCTGAGGGCGTCCAGTTGCGTGGCCTCCAGTTCGGCGATGAACCCGAGGCCGCCCATATTGATACCGAGTACGGGCGTCTTATGGAGCGCGGCGAGTTTGGCGAGGTGCAGTATAGTACCGTCCCCGCCGAAGGTAATCAGGAGTGACGCGCCGGGGAGTTCCTGTAAGAGCGGGTGTACCTGGTAGTCGGCGAACAGGTTCGGCCTGACTTCCCGGAAGGGGGAGCAGACGACCGTATGGAAGCCCATTTCTTTGAGGATAGCGTCGGCCTCGTGAGTGGCCTTCATGCCGTAGTCCCGGCTGGGGTTCGGGCAGAGGATGATTTTTTTCGGATTCATAATAGTTCCCTTCTCCCGTCCGGCTGGAATTTGCCCCTCCGGCCCTCCGGGCCAAGTCTGACAGGTTCCCGGCGGGGCGTGTTAGTCGGTGGCGTCGTGGGAGGCGTCGACGAGCGCGGGGAGTTCGTCCGGGGTGACTGTATGCGCCGGGGCTACGCCCTCCGCCACGGGCCGGAGGTAGCCCAGATACTCGATATTCCCCTCGGGGCCGCGAATGGGGGAGTAAGTCAGGCCGTCGACGGCGAAGCCCGCCGCCGCCGCGTTGGCTAGGAACTGTTCCAGGACTTCCCGGTGTACGGCCCTGTCGCGCACGACGCCCTTTTTGCCGACTTTCCCGCGTCCGGCCTCGAATTGCGGCTTGACCAGGCACACGACCCGGCTTTCGCCGCCGCGAAGGAGGGCGCGCACGGGCGGGAGGATGAGACGGAGCGAAATAAAACTCACGTCGACGGACGCGAAGTCGAGCGGCACCGGGATTTCCTCCCGTGACAGGTAGCGCGCGTTCGTGCGTTCCAGGCAGACGACCCGGGAATCGGTGCGGAGTTTCCAGGACAGTTGCCCGTAGCCGACATCGACGGCGTAGACTTGCGCCGCGCCGTGCTGTAGCATACAGTCGGTAAAGCCGCCCGTCGACGCGCCGATATCCGCGCAGACCGCCCCCGAGAGGTTGACCGGGAACGCCGACATAGCCTTTTCGAGTTTGAGCCCGCCCCGGCTGACGTACGGGCACAGCGCCTGTTTGACGGCGATTTGAGCGTCGGCGGAGACCTGCGTGCCGGGTTTGTCGACGCGCTTTCCGTCGACGGTGACAAGTCCGGCCAGAATCAGGGCCTGCGCCTTTTGGCGGCTTTCTCCCAGTCCGGTTTCTACCATCCGGACATCCAATCTTGTTTTCATAGCGCCTCCCGGACTGCCTTCACGACGCCGTCGGCGTCGATTCCTAGCATACGTTCCAATTCCGGCACGCTCCCCGCCGACACGAAACGCTCTCCGACGTTACGTAGTAACAGTGTACGGGGCGGCGCGCCGAGTTCGGACAGGCACGCGCCGACGCGTTCGCCTACGCAACCTGTACGGAAACAGTCCTCCAGCACCAACAGCGCCCGGCACCCGCCGAAGGCGTCGCGGAGCGCGGCGGCGTCCAGCGGCGCGATTCGGTTCAGCTTCCAGACTTCTACCGGAATCTGTTCGGCGTCGAGACGCCGCGCGGCGTCGAGTACGTGGTTGACGAGTACGCCGTAGGACAGGAGCGCGACTTTCCCGGCGTTGCCCGTCGTGGACGGAAGGCTTTCGGGCGGTCGTGTCGCGGCGTTGCCCGTACTTTCCGGCGTTTCCCGTGTGGTGGGGGCGTCGGGGGGCGTTTGCGTCGCGGTAGAACTGTCACGAGTTGACGGAGAAGGCGTATCGTCGGGGGGCCAGAGACGGACGAGCGGCTTTCCGGAGGTATCGTCGCGGAACGCGCCCTCCGCGCCGCGCGGGTAGCGTACCGCCACGGGCCCGGACACGTCAAATAATGCTTCCCGCAACATCGAACGGAGTTCGGCGAAGTTCGACGGACAGAGTACCGTAAAGCCCGGGATTTGCGGCAGATAGAGCGCGTCCATACACCCGTGATGGGTTTCGCCGTCGGCCCCGACAAGCCCCGCGCGGTCGACGCCCAGCACAACGTGTAACTGTTCCAGCGCCACGTCGTGTATGAGCATGTCGTAGCCGCGTTGCAGGAATGTCGAATACACCGCAAAAACGGGAATCATGCCCTGCGCGGCGAGGCCCGCCGACATCGACACGCCGTGTCCCTCCGCGATTGCCACGTCGAAGAAGCGTTCCGGGAATGCCCGTGCGAAACCGGAAAGTCCCGTCCCGTCGGACATCGCCGCCGTCACGGCGCACACGCGCGGATTCTCCGCCGCGTACTGTACAAGGGCCTCCCCGAAGACGCGCGAGAAGTCGAGCCCCGGGACTTTGAGGGGTTCCCCGGTGTCGGCGTCGAACGGCCCGGGGCCGTGGAATCGGTCGGGATTGCGTTCGGCGTGGGCGTAACCGCGGCCCTTGTGCGTCCGGACGTGGACGAGTACGGGGCCGTTGAGCTCCCTGGCCCACTGCAACACCGTACAGAGGCGCTCGATATCGTGCCCGTCGACCGGGCCCAGATACGTAAACCCCATGTCCTCGA
>CAMHBH010000124.1 GCA_946183175.1 uncultured Oscillibacter sp. | reverse complement strand
AAACAGGAATGAAACGGAAGAGTTTATAACTTTTTGTAAGTTTTCAGTAACGGCGCTTCAATCGCTTTCCGAGCCGTCCGACAGCCACGGTTTGAGAATCGGCAGCAGCAGGAAAAGTTTCGTATGCACGGAAACCCCAATCGCGGCGATTACCAGCGGCGGGAACAGGTGGCAAACCCACAGCGACAGCGCCGTAATCAGCAACAGCGCGGCGGTCAGCGGGAAGCGCCGCACGGAGAGCGTAAAGGACAGGATGAGCGCGTTCTTCAGGCCGCCGTGATAAACGGAAAGCAACGGAAGCGTGTACAGCGCGGTAAAAAGCCAGAAGAGGAAAACAACAAAGAAGAAGACCATCAGAAACGTAAAGATTCCGTGTCCCGACCGCCGGCAGATGAGGACATCCGCCCATAAAAACCCGCCGACTGCCGCCAGGAGCAGTCCGGACAACACGTTTCTGCGGAAATCCGCCCGGAAGGCGCGGAAAAAGTCCCTGTGCGGGTACGTTTCCTTTCCCCGCAACAGCGCGAGCGTAGCGGAGTACAGCGCGACGGAGGCCGGGCCCACCGTGAACAGCGGGAGCGTACACAACAGCCACAGCAGGTTGAGTTCGACAATATCGAACAACCGCCCCATGCCGCCCCAAAACGGGTTGTCGGAATGGAAAATCCTCTCGTACATACAGCGACACCTCCCACGCGTTATCCGTCATTATAGATGAATTTCCCTAGACATGCAATCCTTTCCACATCCTAAAATCGCAACGTTTTTTCTCTTTTTTGACGAAACGCCGCCGTGACAAATGTCAGGAAAGCCCCGGAAACGTCGCGCGCCGCGCCGGATTCGCGCTCTCAACGCTCTTTTCGCGGACTGCCGATTTGTCCGGCTTTTCCGCGATTTTGCACAAAACACGCCGTCAAACCGCGCGGAATCGTTTGACATTCGCCCGCGTTTGTGCTATCCTACGGCCCGGACGGGATATGGAAACCTTTCCACACGGCTTTTCCGACAGCCCATGATGACCGCTCAGCTTCGGGGAAACGCGGACGCCGGAAAGTTTCCTGTCTCCGGACGCCCATACATGAAGGAGGAAGATTTCATGAAAAAGTTAGTCGCTCTTGCACTCGCGGCGCTGATGGCCCTGTCCCTCGCGGCCTGCGGCGGCGGTGGCGGTGGCGGAGAAACCGCCGACGGCAGTGCCGATAACGGCGGCGGCTCCGTCAACATCACGATTTTCAATTCCAAATCCGAAATCCAGTCGCAGTTTGAGGAAATGGCCGCGGAGTATTCCGCCGCGACGGGCGTCGGCGTGGAAGTCTACTTCTCCAGCGACACGGTCGCCGCGCATATGGCCACCCGCTACGCCTCCAACGACCCCTACACCCTCGCCATGGTCGACGCCAAGGACGTTTACTCCCTGGGCGCGGAGCACGCCATTGACCTCAGCGGCGAAAACTGGGTGCCCAATACGCAGTACGCCGTCAGCGTGGGCGACCAGGTGATGGGCTTCCCGGTGTGCGTGGAGGCGCGCGGCCTGATGTACAACGCCGACGCCATTGAGGCCATTACCGGCGAACCGTTCAACCCCGCCGACTACGCCACCCTCGACGCCTTCAAGGGCCTGCTGGATACGCTGGTAGCCGGCGGCATGGAGGCCCCCGTCGGCATAATGAAAGAGGACTGGTCGCTCGCCGGACACTTCCTCGCGGAAGTCTACGAGGAGCAGGACGACGTTTTCGCGTTCGTCGACGGCCTCTACGCCGGGACGGAAAGCCTCGCCGACAACGCCAAGTTCAACGCCCTGATGGACTACTTCGACGTGATGAAGCAGTACAACTACGCCGCCTCCTCCCCGATTGCCGCCGAGCGCGAAATCTCCGAACAGTACCTCGCCGAGGGCAAAATCGCGTTCATGTTCGGCGGTAACTGGGACTGGTCCATGATTAACGCCTACGACTACTCCGAAAACCTGGGCATGATGCCCGTGCCGCAGAACCTCGACGACGGCGCAAACCAGAAACTCGTCGGCGGCGGCTCCAAGTTCTTCTTCATCGACTCCTCCGAATACACCTCCGACGAACAGCGTCAGGCCGCCAAGGACTTCCTGAACTGGCTCGTGTTCGACCCCGCCGGGAACAAGTTCCTTACGGAGGACTGCGCGTTAGTCCCGGCGTTCTCGAATATCGCCGCCGAAAACCTTGACCCGCTCGGCGCGTCCGTGAAGGAGTACGCCGACGCCGGAAACCTGATTGACAACTACAATTACCTCCCCGACGACCATTATTCGCTGATGGGCGCGGAGCTGCAAAAGTATCTGGCCGGACAGCAGGACCGCGCCGCGCTCGCCGCCGCCATCGAGGCCTACTGGGCTTCCGTGACGCCCGTCGAACGCTAAAACAAAAACGCCTCCCCGGCAATTCCCCGCCGGGGAGCGTTTCCGGAAAGGAAGTGAGCGACCTATGAAGAAAAACACCCTGTCCTATAAGTGTCAGCAGTACGCGATGTTCGCGGGCGTCTCCACGCTCGCGTTTGTGGCGGTCGTGATTCTCCCCTTCGTCTACGGTCTCTATCTCACGTTCACAAGCTGGGACGGCGTGTCGAAAAACAAGCCGTTCGTGGGCCTCTCCAACTACGCCGACACCTTCTCCGATACCGCTTTCTGGCAGGCTCTCGGGCGTACCGTCATTTATTCCGCCATTGCCGTCGTTCTGGTCAATGTCGTGGCGTTCGCGCTGGCCTACCTGGTGACGAGAGGCGTCAAGGGGCAGAACTTCTTCCGCGCCGGGTTCTTTATCCCGAACCTCATCGGCGGCATTGTCCTCGGCTACGTCTGGAAGTTCGTCTTTAACCGGGCGTTTGTCGCGCTGGGCAACGCGTTTTCCATTGGCGCGCTGTCCACGTCCTGGCTCGCCACGACCAGCGGCGCTATGCTCTGCCTGATTATCGTCTCCGTGTGGCAGTACGCCGGGTATATGATGCTGATTTACGTCGCGGGCTTTATGAGCGTCCCGAAAGACCTGATTGAGGCCGCGCAGATTGACGGCTGTACGCCGAATCAAACCATGTTTCATGTCACCGTCCCGCTGATGACTTCCTCGTTTGTGCAATGCCTGTTCCTGACCATCACGCGCTGTTTCATGGTCTACGACGTGAACCTGTCCCTGACCAAAGGCGAACCGTTCAACACGTCGGTCATGGCCGCTATGCACGTTTACAACCAGGCGTTCACCTACAAGAAGTACGGCGTCGGACAGGCGGAAGCGCTGATTCTGTTCCTGGTGTGCGCGGTCGTCGGCGTGACGCAGGTCTACATTGGCAAGAAAGCGGAGGTGGCGGCGTAATGACTGACAATCAAACCGCGGCGCGGAACAAGCGCATTTCCCACGCCGTTATGCTCATTATCCTGATTGTGATGTTTTTCGCGTTTGTCTTCCCGTTCATCATGGTCATTGTCAACGTCTTCAAGACGAAAGCCGACATTACGTCAGACCCGCTTTCGCTCCTGGGCGCGCACGGGTTCACGCTGAAAAACTTCCCGGAAGCCATGCGGAAAATGAACTTCTGGCGCTCGTTCGGCAACTCCGCCATTATTACCATCTCTTCCACGATTCTGACCATCATTTTCTCCGCTATGACGGCGTTCGTTATCGTGCGGAATAAGTGGAAGGCTTGCGCGTTGCTCTTCTCGCTGATGGTCGCGTCCATGGTGATTCCGTTCCAGGTGCTCATGATTCCGCTGGTGTCGCTCTACGGCGGCACATTGGGCATTCTGAACCACCGCGCAACGCTCATTTTCATGCACACGGGATTCTCGTTGTCTATGGCTACGTTCATGTTCCACGGCGCGATTCACACCAACGTCCCCGTGGACCTGGAGGAGGCCGCCGACATCGACGGCTGTTCCCGCTGGCAGACCTACTGGCTGATTGTCTTCCCGCTCCTCAAGCCTACCATTGCGACAGTCGCTATCATCGACGCGATGGCCTTCTGGAATGACTATCTGCTTCCCAGTCTGGTGTTGGGCCGCAAGGAACTGTATACCATTCCTATCGCCACGCAGGTCTTTTACGGCACGTATTCCACCGACATCGGCCTGATTATGGCGGCGCTGTTGCTGGCGATTCTGCCTATCTTGCTGCTGTACGTTTTCCTGCAACGCTACATTGTGGAAGGCGTCACCGCCGGCGCGGTCAAGAGCTGAATGGTTCCGCCAATTCAAGATAAAATCCGCCGCTCAAACAGGGCGGCGGATTTTATCTTGAAACACCCATTCCTCCGGAAGCGGCGTCCGCTTCCGCGCGTTCCCGTGCTATACTCCGCATGCGAAACTATGCTGAAAATCATTGTTTTGTATCAGCAGAGTTTTTGCGGGCGTATCCGAAACGGCGGGGCGAAGTCCGCCTTTGAGCGGATACGGACGGCGCTTGCCCAGGCAACGGAATTTTCCGCGCAAAAAACGCTTGACAGAATCGGGCGGACGTGTTAAATTTGCTAGGTTATCCCACACGGCGGCGGACTGCCGGCCCGTGCGCGCGTCAGCCGGGAGACAGTTACTCTCTGTTCGCGCGCGTCAGCCGACGGGGCGAGGCCGCCGGAGGTACAACGAAATCAGTACAGGAGGAATCCAACATGGCAAATTCCAGCATTGTCTCCATGAAGTCCCTGCTTGAGGCGGGCGTCCATTTCGGGCACCAGACCCGCCGCTGGAACCCCAAAATGGCCCCGTATATTTACACGGAGCGCAACGGCATTTACATTGTCGATTTGCAGAAGACCGTCCGCAAGCTCGAGGAGGCCTACAACTTTGTCCGCGAGCTGTCGGAGAGCGGACAGTCGCTGT
Organism: uncultured Oscillibacter sp.; assembly: GCA_946183175.1. Lineage (GTDB taxonomy): Bacteria > Bacillota > Clostridia > Oscillospirales > Oscillospiraceae > Oscillibacter. Next base: position 1,027 of record CAMHBH010000124.1, on the reverse strand, counting down.
TGTTCGTGGGCACGAAGAAGCAGGCCCAGGACGCCATCCGCGAGGAGGCCACCCGTTGCGGACAGTATTTCGTCAACGCGCGCTGGCTCGGCGGCATGATGACCAACTTCAAGACCATGCGGACGCGCGTCGACCGTCTGAACCAGTTGAAGCGCATGCAGGAGGACGGCACGTTCGACATGCTCCCGAAAAAGGAAGTCATGAAGCACCTCGGCGAGATTGCCAAGCTCGAAAAGTACCTCGGCGGCGTTAAGGACATGAAGACCCTTCCGGGCGCGCTGTTCATCGTCGACACCCGCAAGGAGCGCAACGCCATTGCGGAGGCGCACAAGCTGCATATCCCCGTCGTGGCTATCGCCGACACCAACTGCGACCCCGACGAAATCGACTATGTAATCCCCGGCAACGACGACGCAATCCGCGCCATCAAGCTCATTTCGTCGATTATGGCCAACGCGATGCTCGAAGGCCGTCAGGGCGAACAGACCGAAGAGGCCGCCGAAGTCGCGGCGGACGCCGGGGAGGAAGTCCCGGAGAGCGCGGAAGCGTGAATATAAGGTAAGGAGTAGGAACTATGGCATTCACAGCGGCAGACGTGAAGACCCTGCGCGAGATGACGGGCGTAGGGATGATGGATTGCAAGAAGGCGCTTTCGGCGACCGACGGCGACATGGACAAGGCGGTCGAATGGCTCCGCGAAAAGGGCATGGCGGCGTCGGCGAAGAAAGCCGGGCGTATCGCGGCGGAGGGCATGGCCTACGCCGCGGTGATTGACGGCGTGGGCGTAGTCGTGGAAGTCAACGCCGAGACCGATTTCGTCGGCAAGAACGAGAAGTTCGTCGATTTCGTCAAGGGCGTTGCGGCGACCGTCGCCAGCGAGGCCCCCGCCGACCTCGACGCGCTCATGAACGCGAAGTACAACGGCACCGACAAGACCGTACTCCAGCAGCAGCAGGAAATGGTACTTGTTATTGGCGAAAACATCAAGGTACGGCGTTTCGCGCGGTTCGCCGACGGCGTGTCGGTG
>CAMHBH010000123.1 GCA_946183175.1 uncultured Oscillibacter sp. | reverse complement strand
AGATTATGGACACCGCCGGGAATACCTACACCGGGGAGACCGATTCCCTCAGCACGTCCGACAGCGCACAGCTCAAACTCGCGCTGGAATCGCAGGTCAACGCCTACCTGCGGAATAACGTCCTCCGCGTCCTGAACGACCTCTTCGGGGAGGGCAATTGCAGTGTCAGCGTGAGCAGTACGGTCAACGTCAGCCGCACCTACGAGGACTCCATCATCTACGAGGAACCGGCGTGGGCCCAGAACGGCGGCTCCGAGGGCCGCGGAATCATAGGCCGCCGCCTGTGGGGCGACAGCATCGTCCGCGACGACGGTGCCGGGGCCGGCGGCACCGTCGGCACCACCACCAACGCCGACCTCAACGAGTACGTCATCCGCGAAAGCGACCTCACCGGAAACGAGCGCGAAATCAATGCCTCCGGCGAAATCGACTACAACGTCACCCAGCACCACCGCCAGACCGAGTACCCGATAGGCGTCGTGGAGGATGTCATGGTCTCCGTGGCCATCAACAGTTCGATTCTGGGCGACACCCCGCCGAATCTCGAAACCCTGACGCAAGTCGTGGCGCGCGCCGCCGGAATCAACGTCACCACCGAGGCCGACCGTATCGCCATCATGATTCACCCCTTCTACGTCACGCCGCCCGCCCCCGAGGAACCCAACGTCATCGAACTCCTGCCCGGTCTCGAGCTGCCCGGCTGGATTATCTACGCCGCCGTCGCCGGACTGATTCTGTTCATCATCCTCGTTATCATCATCCTGCTCATCCGCCGCAGTATGCGCAAGCGCCGCGAGAAGCGCGAGGAGGAGCGCAGGGCCGAAGAGGCGCGCGTCGAACAGAAACTCCGCGAGAAGAAGGCCGTCAGCGTCATCGTACACGACGACGGCACCATCGAGGAGGTACCCGAAGGCACTCCCGGCGCGATTACCGTCACCATGCCCGAGCCCACCGTCGACGAAAACGGCGTGGTCGTCATGCCCACGTTGCAGGCGGCCGTACAGCAGGCGCAGGAACGCGCTATTCAGCAGGCACAGGAGGAGGCCATCGCCGAGGCCCAGGCCGAGGAGGCCGCCGAGGGCGAAGGCGAGGAGGAGACGGAAGGCGCGAATATCATGGACATCCACTCCGAGGAAGATATGGAACTCAGGAAGAAAGTCCGCCTCTTTGTGGAGGAGAACCCCGCCATAGCCGCGCAGATGTTGAAGAACTGGATAAGGGGAGGAGGCGACGACAACAATGCCTCGAGTTAATCGCAAGAAGGGCAAGGCCAAGGAGGCCGAAGCGGAGGAAGTACAGCAGGAGGAGCAACAGCCCCAGCAGGAGGGCGGAGAGGAAATCTACACCCCCTACACGATGGAAGCTCCCTCTCCGGCTGACCTCATCCGCAACATGACAGGCATACAGAAGGCCGCCTCCGTCATCATCGCGCTCGGTGCCGACAAGGCCTCCCTCATTTACCAGCACATGGACCCCGAGGACGTGGAACAGGTCACGCTCGAAGTCGCGCGAATCGGCTTTCTGTCGATGGATGTCAGCGAAGCCGTGCTGACCGAGTTCTACCAGATGTGCATGATGAACAAGGCGGTCTCGGAAGGCGGCCTGGAGTACGCCCGCTCCGTACTGGAGAAGGCGTTCGGCAACGCCACCGCCGCGACCCTCCTGTCCAAGATTACCAAGTCCCTCAAGAGCCGCGAGTTCGCCTTCCTCAACAAGGCCAACTACAAAGACCTGTTCGCAATCCTGCAGAACGAGCGCCCGCAGATTATCGCCCTCGTACTGTCCTACGTCACCCCCGACCGCGCCGCCGGCGTCCTCGAACAACTCGAGGGGCAACAGCAAATCCGCGTCGTCGAGAATATGGCCCTCATGGACAGCGCCGCCCCGGCCTACGTCAAACTCGTCGAAAACGAAATGGCGCGGCGGTTCGAGAACATCTTCCAGAGCGACGCCAACGTCAAGGTGGGCGGTATCGATTTCGTCGCGAGCGTCATGAACAACCTCGACCGCGCAAGCGAAAAGTCGATTTTCGACGGCCTGTCCGTCACCAACGAGACCCTCGCCGAGGATATCCGCAAGCGTATGTTCGTCTTTGAGGATATTGTCACGATGGACGACCGCTCCGTACAGCGCTTCCTCCGCGACTGCGACAACAAAGACGTGGTACTTGCCCTCAAAGCCGCCGCCGAGGACGTGTCCAACAAGCTGTTCGCGAACATGTCCACACGTATGGCGGCGAGTATCCGCGACGACCTGGAGATTACGACCAACGTCCGTATGAAGGACGTGGAGGAGGCCCAGCAGCGGATTGTCGACGTTATCCGCAAACTGGAAGACCAGGGAGAAATCGTTATCCTCAAGGGCGGCAAAGACGATATCATCGCCTGACCGCCCGGGCGGGGTGAAAGGAGTGGAGTACGTTGGCAGTCGTCAAGAGAAGGGGCGGAACGATACAGGCGGACGCCTACGTACTCCGCCCCGCCGGGGAACTGTTCGTCGGAGACGACAGCCCGAGAGTACCGCTTCCCGTGCGGGAGTACGCCCAGCAGGATTTGGACGGGGACGAGTTCCCGCCCGAACCCGCCGAGGATACGCAAACCGTCGCGGCGGACGCCGGGGACGAGCCCGAGGAAGAAGAGGAGGAAGTCACGCCCGAGAGCGACCCGCTCCGGTTCGCCCGGATTCAGGCCGACGCCCTTCTCCGCGACGCCCGGCAGGAGGCCGAGGACTATGTAGCGGCCTACAAACAGCAGGCAATCGCCGAATTTGAATCCGAACTCGAAAAACAGCGTTTCAAGGCCCAGAAGGAGGGCTACGACGCCGGATACGCCGCCGGCATGACGGAAGCAATGGCCGAGGCGAAAGTAGAGCGCAACAAACTGGCCGCCGAACAAATCCGCGCCGTGACGGATTTCCTGGAATCCGCCGCGCGCGCGCGCGACCGTCTTTTCGACGAGAACCGCGAGGAGATGAAAAACCTTGCGATGGCAATCGCCGAGAAGGTGATACAAGTCAGCCTGAAAAACAGCAGTGACATCCTGCTCCGCATGGTCGACGCCGCCACCGATACGCATAAGCGCTGTGAATGGGCCCATATCTACGTTGCCGACTGCGACGTAAGGGGGAAGGCCTTCACAACGCCGGAACTCACCAAAGCGCTGAGCCACATTTCCGACCGCGTGCGCGTGATTCCCATGGCCGACGACGAATCCGGTACCTGCATCGTCGAACTCCCCGACGCGATTCTCGACGCGAGCGTGTCGACACAGCTTGCCAACATCCGCGAAGTCCTCGACAGCGTCGGCACCGACGACGACTCCCCGACCGTGTTCTATACGGGCAAGTCCCCGCGCTAGCGGCCCCGCGCCGTATTCGCACCAGTAGCCCCGGGAAAACCGGGTTTTCGCCGTATGCCGCGCTGGCGCGAAAAATGCCGGGTTCTTGTCGTATTCCGTGCCGGAGGCCCCGGAAAAAAGCGGCTTTTCGACGTATTCTGTAGTAAGAGGGTGAGAGCGTGTTCCAGAACGCCATACGGCAAATCCGGCAGGCGGAGACCATCCGCCATACGGGCAAAATCGAGAATATCGTCGGGATGTCGATTGAGGCGTCGGGGAGCAAGGCCGCCGTCGGCGACATTTGCCGTATCTACAGCGACGAATCGAGCGGGCAAATCTCCGCCGAAGTCGTCGGATTCAAGAACGACCGCCTCTTGCTCATGCCCTACGCCGAAATGAGCGGCATTTCCGCCGGGAATTTCGTCCGCAACACCGGGCACCAGTTACAGCTAAAAGTAGGGCCGTATCTGAAGGGCCGCATTATCAACGCCCTCGGACAGCCCATCGACGACAAAGGCCCCCTCGAAGAGGGCACGCCGTACAATATCGGCGGCGGCTACATCAACCCCCTGTCCCGCCCGCCTATACGCGAGAAAATGGAGTTCGGCGTCAAGGCCATCGACGGCCTCCTGACCATCGGCAAGGGACAGCGTATGGGTATCTTTGCGGGTTCCGGCGTGGGGAAGAGTACGCTTCTGGGCATGATTGCCAAAAACGTCAAGGCCGATATCAACGTAATCGCCCTCGTCGGGGAGCGCGGACGCGAAGTGCTGGAGTTCGTGCAAAAGGACTTGGGCGAGGCCGGAATGGCCCGTTCCGTGCTCGTCGTGGCGACTTCCGACCAGCCCGCCATGCTACGCATGAAGTGCCCGACCGTCGCGACGGGAATCGCGGAGTTCTTCCGCGACCAGGGCTACGACGTGCTCCTCATGATGGATTCCCTGACGCGTTTCGCAATGGCACAGCGCGAAATTGGACTTGCTATCGGCGAGCCGCCCGTCGCGCGCGGCTATACGCCCTCCATCTACGCCGAACTCCCGAAGCTCCTGGAGCGGAGCGGCAATTTCCAGACGGGTTCCATCACGGGCATTTATACGGTTCTCGTGGAGGGCGACGACACCAACGAACCAATCGCCGACACCGTGCGCGGCATTCTCGACGGGCACATTGTCCTCTCCCGCGCCCTCGCCGCCGCGAACCATTACCCGGCAATCAACATCGGCGCGAGTATCTCCCGCCTCATGGTCGAACTCGTCTCCCCGGAACATCGACAGCTCGCCTCCCGTCTAAGGGATATTCTGAGCGTCTACGAGAAGAACGAAGACCTTGTTTCAATCGGGGCCTACAAGGCCGGGAGCAACCCCAAACTCGACCAGGCCCTCAAACAGATTGACGCAATCAACGCCTTTCTCATGCAGGGCATAAACGAGGCGTTCAGCTACGACGACTGTCTCAAGCAGATGGCGGCGATTTTCGCCGCGAAATGAAAGTGAGGTGCGGTTCGTTTGAAACGCTTCCAGTTTCAATTAGAGCCTGTCCTGAATTTTAAGCAGCAGGGCCTCGACGCCCTGATGGTGGAGTTGTCCGCGATACAGGCCAGCGTCGCGGCGCAGGAGAACAAGCGGAGCGCGGCCTACCAGACGTTAGCCGACTACGACGCCGAGAGCGTGCGCAAGAAGGCCGAGGGAATGTCGGTTCTTGAGGCGTTGGAGCGGCAGTCGTGCCAGCAGGTACTCGCGCGGCGGGCGCGCAACGAGGACGACGAACTCGCCCGGTTGCGCGGGGAGGCCGAGAAGAAACGCGCAGAAATCGTAGAGGCGCGCAAGGAGACGCATTCGCTGGAACGCTTGCGGGAAGTGCGGCAGACGGAGTTCAACGCGGCGCTGGCCAAGGCCGAGGAAAAGGAACTCGACGATTTAACCGCCGCGCGGCGTTCCGCCGCCGCGACCGCCGCCGGATAGCGTAGCATGACGCGACTGTCACCGGACTGCGTGACGGGACGCGTCCGTGCCGGACTGCGTGATATAACATGTCCGCGCCGGACTGCATGCAAGGAGGTGAGGCCATCGTAAACGCGAACCGTCCCGCACAGTATCACAGGAGGTGACACACATTCGTGGAAATGAGAAACACAGCGGTTATGGACCAGCTTCTGACGGCGGCCCCGTCCGGGCGCGCCAATTCCCGGAGTAACTCCAAGGCGTCCGACAGTTCCGATTTCGGAAGCATGGTTCGGCAGAAACAGCAGGACACCCGCGGAAATGACGCCAAGGCTACGCGTACCGAACGCGGCGCGCAGACTTCCGCCGCCAAGCCCAAGAGCGACGCCCCCGCCGCACAGCAGGAATCCGACGTGCCCGATGAGCAGTACGCAATCGCGGCGGCCATGATGATGCAGTCCTGGCTACAGATGATTCCCTTCAACACGACCCCCGAGGAGAATACCCTTGACGTGGAGATTACCCCGGAGTTCCTCCCCGACATGCACATCGAAGTACAGACCGACGCCCCGCTCGAACAGTTGCAAGTACGCCCGGAAGAAGTCCTCGTACAGACACAGCGCGAGACGTTCCGCGACGTAGTCCGGCAGGTTCGCACGGAGATTCAGGACTTCTCCGACCGCCCGGTTATCG
>CAMHBH010000122.1 GCA_946183175.1 uncultured Oscillibacter sp. | reverse complement strand
GTTCGTCGCGGTGTTCGGCCTCCCGCCCGGGGTTGAGCATGCTGTCCATGAGCACGCTTAACAGGCATATCCCCGCCATACAGCACACCCCCGACAGGAAACGCGTGTCCTGCCGCCGGAACGGGGCCTTCTCGATGTCCTCCAAAAACTTCCCTATCATTTCGTCTTTCTCCGGGCGGTACCCGTGCCCGAGGGCTTCCAAGTCCATTCCGGGATTCAGCCGCGCCAGAGTGATACAGCGTTCCAGAAGCGGAATCGGCTGTCCGCGCGCCTGTTCCGACAGGAAACGGTCGTAGCTTGTCAGCGCCGCCCCGAACAGATTCCCGTCGGCCTCCCGCAGGAGTTTGCGGAACTGCCCGGTCATTTCGTCGTGTACGCGCGTCATGAGGTAGCGGAACAAGTCGCCCTTGTCCTCGAAATACTGGTAGAAGCTCCCGCGCGGAATCCCGGCCCCGCGAATGATACGGTTAATCGACGCCTTCGCGAACGGAACCGTAGTAAATTCGTCCCATGCGGCGTCGGTAATCCGGGCGCGTTTCTCCCCCGGCAGGCGGAGAAACGTTTCCTTGCACATGCGACCCTCCCCTTTCGACATGATATGACAAGTTGTCATATTGTGACAGATTGTCACGCATTATAAGCCGCCGCCGCCGCGCTGTCAAGAGGCTTTTCAAGAATCCCGGCGCTGTCCTCTCCGCACGGTCTACAAAAGCGCATTTGAAAGTTGACAAATGCGCCATTCTCTGGTAAAATAGCTTCATAAAACCCCACACGCAACGACGGAAATCACCACGAAAGGGGAGACTTTTACCATGGCAGTCAAGATTATCGAGTACCCGAGCCGCAGCAGTATGGTTCCGCTCCGGGTGGCGGCGGGTCACTTCGCCACCAATCACAGCCACATCAACTATTACGTCGACCTCACCATGACCAAATACTGCCTCGCGGAGGCCCGCACCGCCGCGCGCGAACTCGCCAGCAAATTCGAGAGCTCCACCCTGATAGATACCATCCTTTGCCTCGACGGCGTGGAAGTCATCGGCGCCTGCCTGGCCAGCGAACTGACGAACGCAGGATTCAACAACGTAAACGCCAACCACAATATTTACGTCGTCACCCCCGAGCACACCGTAGGAAGCCAGTTGATTTTCCGCGAAAACATCTCCCCCATGATTACCGACAAGCACGTCCTGATTCTCGCCGCCTCCGTCGCCACCGGCTACACCGCACAGGAGGCCGTGAATGTCCTCCACTACTACAACGGCATTCCCGTCGGAATCTGCTCCATTTTCGCGCGCGCCAAGGAGTGCGCCGGATTCCCCGTCACGACGATTTTCGATTCCAGCGCCCTCCCCGACTACATGAGCGTCGCCGCGCACGAGTGCCCCCTCTGCCGCTCCGGTATCAAACTCGACGCCATGGTCAATACGTTCGGCATTTCCAGTTTCTGACGCCTCCCCGCCGCGCGGGAGCAGGAGCCCCGCAGAGTGTGACGCCGTAGTACAAAATTTTATGGGGAAATCCGCGAAAATCCCTTCCCAAGTCCCCCATAATATGGTATACTGTACAAAAGCGGGGAAAGGAGTCCCCGCGCGCGGATAGCAAGGAGGTAGTTACTATGAGCATCAGCATGAACGGCGTCGGCTACACGCCGACCGTACAGACGGCGCAGGCCACGCAGGCCGCGCGGCAGAATCCCGCCGCCGCTGAGACCGCCGAGGCCAAGTCCGGGCAGAAACAGCAGGTCGACGCCTACGAACCCCGCAACGAGAAGGTGTCCTACCAGATGGACACCGAGACCGTCAACCAGTTGAAGGCCGACCTCGAACAGCAGAAGAGCAGGTTCCTGACTTCCGTCAAGGACATGCTCACCAAGCAGGGCGTGAAGGTCGCGGAGGGCGACGGAATCTGGAAACAGATTGCGCAGGGCAAGTTTGAGGTCGACGCCGAGACCCGCGACGCCGCCAAGGCCGCTACCGCCGAGGACGGCTACTGGGGCGTCCAGCAGACTTCCGAGCGGTTCATCAAGTACGCCAAGGCCCTGACCGGCGGAGACCCCGCCAAAGCGGAGGCTATGCGCGAGGCGTTCCAGAAGGGCTACAAGGAGGCCGAAAAGGCCTGGGGCGGCAGTCTCCCGGAACTCTCCCAGAAGACCTACGACGCCACGATGAAACTCTTTGACGACTGGGCCAGCGAAGGGCAGTAATCCAGTAAGCATAACCGAGGGCGTCCCGGAGTACGGGACGCCCTTTGTTACGCTTATTTCGCGCAGAGGCGGAGAATTGCTTCCATATCGTCGGGGCCGATTTTCACGAAGCCGCCGAAGGGGAAGCCGTTCGGTTTCTCGCGGCGGTGCGCAATGATTGCGGGGATGTCCTTTTCGTTGCCGCCGACTTCCGAAAGCGTCGCGGGCATGCCGAGTTCGGCGAAGAACACACGCAGTCGCCGGATACCCTCCCGGGCCGTGCGTTCGGGGTTCGCGTAGTCCATCTCCGCGCCGAACACGTTCACCGCGAACCGCGCAAACCGCGCTACGTCGTGCCGCATGACGTACTCCATCCACGCCGGGACTACCACGGCAAGCCCGGCCCCGTGGGCGCAGTCGTAAAACGCCGACAGCTCATGCTCTATCTGGTGACTTGCCCAGTCCTGGTCGCGCCCGACGCCCACGGAATTGTTGTGCGCAAGGGTGGAAGTCCACATTAAGTCGGAACGCGCGGCGATGTCGTCCGGATTCGCCAGCGCGCGCGGCGCGGCGTCGAGTACGGTCTTTAGCAACGCCTCACAGAGGCGGTCAGTCAGGGCCACGTCGGGCGTATTGCTGAAGTAGCGCTCGCAAATGTGGCTGAACATGTCGACGGCCCCGCAAGCCGTCTGGTACGCCGGAAGCGTACAGGTATAGCGCGGGTTGAGAACCGCGAACCGGGGCCGGATGAGGTCCGATTTCGGACTGCCCCACTTCATATTTCCGTTTTCCTGCGTGATGACGCAACTGTTGCTTCCCTCGCTCCCGGCGGCGGCGATAGTCAGTACGACGCCCACGGGCATACACTGTTCGAGTTTGGCCTTGCCCGTGAAGATGTCCCAGAAATCGCCGTCGTAGGGCGCGCCGAATCCGATTGCTTTCGCGGTGTCGATGGCGCTCCCGCCGCCGATAGCAAGGATGAAGTCCGTCCCGGCGCGGTGGCACAGGTCGATACCCTCGTACACAAGCCCGCTGCGCGGGTTGGGCTGTACGCCGCCGAGTTCGGCCCATGTGATGTCGGCGTCGCGCAGGGCGTCAGTGACGGCGTCGTAGGCCCCGTTGCGCTTGACGGAACCGCCGCCGTAGACTAATAAGGCGTGGTGCCCGCCGAACTGCCGGACAAGTTCGCCGGTACGCTTTTCCGCGCCCTCGCCGAAGGCGAACAGCGTCGGGGAATAGAATGTGAATGCGTTCATCGTCATTACTCCTTTTCACAGGCGCGGAATCCTTTCCCGCCGTCGTGCGGGAAGGTTTCGCGAAGCGGCGGCGCGCCCGTTCCGGAAAATTCGCGGGAATGGCCCTTACAGGATGGGGCGGGCGTGCCGATATAAGAAACGGAAGACAAGTTTCCCGTACAAGGGAACTTTTTCCTGTCGCGGGGCGTCAGTAGCCCCGGGCGCGGTCGACGACGCCCGACGGTGTGTCGCCGTTGGCGTACCGCAGGAGGTTCTTGCAGAACAGCCGGACATTTTCATCCCGGGTATAGCCGAGGGCCATGTTGCCGGAGATGTGCGGCGTGAGAATCAGGTTTTTGGTCTCCCAGAGGGGATGGTCGGCGGGCACGGGTTCCGGTACCGCCACGTCCAGCGCCGCCCCCGCGATTGCGTCACGGTTGAGCGCGTCCATGAGCGCGTCCTGGTCGACGGCGTTCCCGCGCCCGACGTTCACGACGTACGCCTCCGGCGGCAACAGCGCGATTCGCTCCCGGTTCAGAATGTTGACCGTCTCCGGCGTCCCGGGAAGGGCCATAATCAGGAAAGTCGTCCGGGGCAGGACGGTATCGAGTTGGGACACGGGCAGAACCTCGTCGAACAGGTCGACTTTCCGCCCGCTGTGGCTGACGCCCAGGATACGCCGCGCCTCCATACTCCGCAGGCGCGCCGCGATAGTCCGTCCCAGATTCCCGGTGCCCAGAATCGTGAAATCCCCGTCCTTGATGGAGCGGATTGGCGGCGATACCAGCCACTCGTGACGGCGGAGCGGTTCGCGGAAGTACGTCATTTTCCGCAGGAGTTCGAGCGTAACCATGACGACGTATTCGGAGATGGTCGCGCCATAGACGTTCGACACGGTGAGCATACAGTCGGGGTTCGGGAACAGGGACGGGTCGGCACAGTAGGCGTCGGCCCCGGCGGACGCCGCCGCGCACCAGCGCAACGACGCCGAAGTGTCGCGGAGAACGTCGGCCTGGTTGGCGTAGAGCACCTCGCAGTCCTTCAGATACTCTTTCGCGGCGTCCCTCTGGTCGGACGTGAAAAAGTACGGCGTAAACCCGGCCCTGTCGGCGGCCTGCCGGATTTTCTCCCGGTGCTCGTCGGAAAGAAAGTCCTGTACGACGCAAAGAATACGGCTCATGATGGTACCTCCTGTAAACAAATCTGCTCGGCACAGCGAATCCCGTCGGCGGCGGCGGAGAGGATTCCCCCGGCGTATCCGGCCCCCTCCCCGCACGGGTACAGCCCCTGTAAAGCCGATTGGCATTCGCCGTCCCGGAGAATCCGGACGGGTGAAGAACTTCTGCTTTCCACCGCTGTCAGTACGGCGTCGGGGTTATCGTAGCCCCGCAGTTTGCGCCCCAGAATCGGCAGGGCCTGTTCCAAGGCGTCGGTCAGGAACGGCGGGAGACAGTCGTGCAAGTCGGCCCACCTGACAGCGGGCTTGTAGGACGGCGCGACGCGTCCGGGGCCGTCGGACGCCCGCCGCGACAGGAAGTCGCCCACGCGCTGTACGGGGGCCGCAAAGCCGCCGCCGCCCAGCGTGTACGCCGACGCCTCCAAGCGCCGCTGAAACGCGATTCCGGCAAGGGGGCCCGTCCCGCCGAAGTCGGACGGCGTGACGCCGACGAGTAAGCCGCCGTTGATATTCTCGCGGTCGCGCGCGTACTCGCTCATGCCGTTGGTCACGACGCCGCCGGCCTCCGACGCCGCCGCGATGACCTCCCCGCCCGGACACACACAGAACGAAAACACCCCGCGCCCGTCGGGCAAATGGCAGGACAGCTTGTAGGACGCGGCGGGGAGGCCGGGGTGTCCGGCGAAGTCGCGGTACTGGGCGGCGTCGCAATCGGCCTGACGGTGCTCGATTCGCACGCCGACGGCGAAGGGTTTCGGCTCCATGGGCACGCCGACACGCGACAGCGCCTCGAAGGTGTCGCGGGCGGAGTGACCGACGGCCAGCACGGCGCGCGTACAGGGCAACACGTCCGCGCCGCGCGGGGTACGCACTTCCAGCGCTACAAGGCGGTTTCCGTCGCGGTGTAGGCCCGTCACGGTGTGGCCGAAACGGATGTCCGCGCCCAGCGAGAGCAATTCGCCGCGCAGGGACTGCAACACCCGGAAAAGCATATCCGTACCGACATGGGGTCGCGCGTCAATCAGGATATCGGGCGGCGCGCCGTGCACGACGAGTTCCTCTAAAATGAAGCGGTGCCGGGGGTCGCGCGTCCCGGTGTACAGCTTCCCGTCGGAGAACGCCCCCGCGCCGCCCTCCCCGAATTGCGCGTTGCTGTCCGGGGACAGCGTCCCGTCGCGCCGGAAGCGCTCCACGTCCTCCCGACGCCGTTCGACGGGCTGTCCGCGCTCCAGCAGTACCGGACACTGTCCCGCGCGCGCGAGTACCAGCGCCGCGAACAGTCCGGCGGGCCCCGCGCCGATTACCACCGGGACGCGTTCCGGCCTCTCCCGGCGCTCCGGCAGGCAGTAGCCCGACAGCGGTACATAGCGCCGGAAACCGCGCCGCAATAATGGCTTTTCGTCGCGCACCTCTACCGCCGCCCGGTACAGGAATACGGGCCGCTCCCGCGCGTCCAGACTTCTCCTCAGTACCTCCACCGATATTACGTCCGATTCCCGCACGCGCAACGCCCGCGCCGCGCGCGCTTTGAGTACGGACAGCGGCTCTCCCGGCGTCAGGCGCAGTCCGTCCAAATCCAGCATTCCGCCCGCCTCCTTTCCCCGTCCGGGTACGCCATGATTTTACCACAGTTTTCGCCGTTAGAAAAGTCAAAATTGTAAATTTTTCCGAATTTTTCCGGTTACTCCGCGCGAAAAAAACTCGTCCCGGCGCAAGGAAATGATTGCAATTTCCGGGACTGTTTGATATAATGTCCCGTACCCGGA